>JAFBAG010000061.1 GCA_019247925.1 Pseudolabrys sp. | reverse complement strand
TCCTCATTCGTCCCGAAGTGAAAGAGCTTGCGAGCTTCGTTCCCGAACTGACCATCATCGACCTGCCGTCCTTCAAGCCGGACGCGAAGCGGCACGGCGGCCGCGAAGGCTCCGACACGATGGTGGCGATCGACTTCACACGGAAGATCGTTCTGATCTGCGGCTCGTCCTACGCCGGCGAAATGAAGAAGTCGGTGTTCACGACGCTGAACTTCTACCTGCCCGCGCAGAACGTCGTGCCGATGCATTGTTCGGCCAACGTCTCGAATGACGGCAAAGAGAGCGCGCTGTTCTTTGGCCTCTCTGGCACCGGCAAGACCACGCTGTCGCAGGATCCGAACCGCACGCTGATCGGCGACGACGAGACCGGCTGGGGACCGGACGGCATCTTCAACTTCGAGGGTGGCTGCTACGCCAAGACCGTCAACCTCTCGCGCGACAACGAACCGGAGATTTGGGACGCGACCAACCGCTTTGGCGCGGTCCTGGAAAACGTCGTGTTCGACCCGGTCACGCGCGTGCCGGACTACACCGACATTTCGAAGACCGAGAACACGCGCTCGGCCTATCCGCTCGAATCGATTCCGAACGCGTCGCGGACCGGCCGCGCCGGGCATCCGAAGAACATTATCATGCTGACGGCCGATGCCTATGGCGTCATGCCGCCGATCGCGAAATTGACGCCCGAGCAGGCGCTCTATCATTTCCTCTCCGGCTACACCGCAAAAGTCGCCGGCACGGAAAAGGGCCTGGTCGGCGTGCAGCCGGAATTCTCGACCTGCTTCGGGGCGCCGTTCCTGCCGCGCCATCCTGCGGTCTATGCCGACCTGCTTAAAACCTACATCAACAAGCACAAGGTGGATGTCTGGCTCGTCAATTCCGGCTGGACCGGCGGCAAGTACGGCGAAGGCCGGCGCATGCCGCTCAAGGCGACGCGCACGCTGCTGACGGCCGCCCTCAATGGCTCGCTCAAGAACGCGGACTTCCGCACCGATCCTTATTTCGGCTTCGCGGTGCCGACCTCGGTGCCAGGGGTCGAGCCGCATCTGCTCAATCCGATCAAAACCTGGAAGAACAAGGCGGACTTCGACAAGACGGCGCGCGAGCTGGTGCGGAAATTCCAGGAAAACTTCACGAAGTTCGAAAAACATGTCGCGCCGGAAGTGAAGGCCGCGGCCCCGGAAGTGCGCATCGCCGCCGAATAAACTTGACAGTGCCGGACGTGAAAAAAGGACGGCCGCGCGCCGTCCTTTTTTTATGCGCTGTCCGCCCGGCTATCGAAAAAGTGGCGGCAATCGGAAGCCGCTTGGTTGCTGCTGCGCCGGACGCGCGCCCTGCGAACCGGCGCGTCCAGGTGACGTCTGCGCGCGCGCTTGCGGCTGCCCCGATTGTTGCGCGACCGACTCGGCGGGCTTCGCGTGGCCGCCCAGCTTCACGATGAGCTCGGCTGTCGGCCAGGCGTCCGCGGGCAAGCCGACCTTAACCTGCGCTTCGCGCACGGCGTTTCGCGTCTGGGCGCCGAGCTTTCCGTCGATGTCGCCGACCGTAAAGCCGTGCTTCACGAGCGCGCGCTGCAGCTCCATCATCTGCTGCGGCGACAGCACTTCGATGTCCGCGGCGCCCCGGCTGACCAGCGGCGCACCGTCAAGACGCGCGGCAAAATAGGCGACCGTGGTCGAGTAGACGAAGGCCGAATTCCAGCCGAGGAACGCCTTGAAATTCGGATAGGCGAGAAAGGCCGGGCCGGTTCGGCCCATGGGCAGCAGCAGCGACGCTTTCGTGTCCGCCGCGGGCAATTGCCCATGCGCCGCACGCACGCCCCATGTCGTCCATTGAGAAACAGGATGTTGGATCGTCAGCGACGCCTGGTCCCAGGGCAATTGCGCGGGGACACGCACCTCCTGGATCCAGGGCTGGCCGGCCTCCCAGCCCAGGCTGCGCAAAAAGTTTGCCGCGCTCGCGAGCGTGTCCGGGATCGAGCGGATGGCGTCGCGGCGGCCGTCGCCGTCGAAATCGACGGCGTTGTTGAAATAATCCGACGCGGTGATCTGCATGCCGCCGAATTCGCCGGCCCAATCGCCGTTCATGTCCTCGATTTTCTGGTCGCCGCGCTGGACGATCCGCAGCGCGTCGAAGAGCTGGGCGCGAAAGAAATCCGCGCGGCGGCAGTCATAGGCCAAAGTGACAAGCGAGCGCAGGATGCGATATTTGCCGAAGCTCGCGCCGAAGTCGCTTTCCAGTCCCCAGAATGCCGTCAATACCGGCGGCGGCACGCCGTACTCGCGCTCGATGCGGGCGAACAAGGATGCGTGCCTTTTCATCATGAGCTGGCCGTTCTGCATCCGATAGCCCGCCAGCATGCGGTCGGAAAACTGCAGGAACGGCTGCTGGAATACGCCCTGTCCGCGATCGCGCCGGATGATCGCCGGGTCAAAGGTCAGATCGGGAGTGGCGCTGGCGAGAATTTGCGGCGAGATGCCCTGCGCCAGCGCGTCCTTTTTGAAGGCATCGAGCCAGCTGTCGAAGTTCTGGGTATTTTTGCAGGCCGTGGTCGCGCCAAAGGCCGGCGCAGAAAGAGTCACGCCAACCAACAGGACGGCGGAAACGCGGGCGAGAATCGGAAAGACCATGGCGTCAATCTGCTGACGCGAGATCAGGGGTCAAGCCGCAAATTGGCGCGGAGGATCAATCTTTAGCGGCGGCACCGGTCGTTTCCGAACCGCGCGACATGATCTTGATCTCCGAGAGGCGCTCGCGCGAGTTCTGGCTCAGGCCGCGGAAATCGCGCACCGGCGTGAATTGCGCGGTCCGCTCGCGCCCGCCCGAATAGGCGAGCAGTCCGGTCTTGGTCGCGATGATGTCGCCCGGCCGCAGCGTCGGGTCCTGAGCCGCATCAAGCGCGGCGATGCCGCCAGTCTTGCCGTTGCAGGTGCAGTTCGCGACGAGCTGCTTGCGATAGGCGAAGGCGGTGGGCAGATCGGCATAGGGCACGCCGCGCTGATCGACCGAGCGGTCGATGCCGCTGCCGGTGAAGATTCTGGTTTCCGCCTTCGGGCAGAAGGCCCGGCAAGCTTCGGCGACGCTCAAGCCCGGCTGGGCTTGCACCGGAAAGAAATGGCCGTCGCAGGTGCGCACGCAATATGCCGCATGCGGCCCGCTCTCGCCGCGCGCTGGACCTTCATTCATGAAAGGGAAGAACCCGCCGCCCTCGGGACCGTAGCTGCGGACCGGCGCTTCGATCGCCCGGGGCACTTCGCGCGCTGCGCGCCGGAAGCCGCCGAATAGCGACTCGAAAAAGCCTTGCGCCGACGCGGTCGCCGGAATGGCGGTCACAGTCACAAGGGCGAGCACGATGGCGACGCGGGTTTTCATGGGGAACTAACGTTCCGCCGCGACAAAAGTTCTCGGTTAAAATTGGCGCGTTTCGCTCAGAAATACCGCAGCCACACGTAAACGTGGCAGATCGCGATGGATAAAAGCATCATCGGGAAGGCGTAGAGCGAATAGGTCACGAAGCTGAACGGCACCTTGTTGCGCTCGCCGATGCCCGCGACGGTCAGGTTTGCCGAGGCGCCGATTAACGTGCCGTTACCCCCGAGGCAGGCGCCGAGCGACAGGCACCACCACAAAGGTTCGATATTCTGCGGGCCGCCATAGGCCGGCGCCATGCTCTTGATGAGGGGAATCATGGTGGCGACGAAGGGGATGTTGTCGACGATCGCGGAAAGAACCGCCGACGACCACAAGATAGCGTAGCCGGCGCTGGCCATGTTGCCGCCGGTGGCGGCGACGAGCTTATCGGCCAGCAGCTTGAGCAGGCCACCGACTTCGACGCCGTGCACGACGATGAACAGGCCGATGAAAAAGAAGATCGTGATCCATTCGACGTCGCCGAAGGTCTGATGGATATTGTGCGCGGCCTTTTCGTTGTGATGCTTCCAATTGTCCAGCAGCATCAGCGCGGCGGCGCCAAACATTGCGATGGTCGCCGGTTCGAGGTGCAGCGGGCGCGCCAGCACAAAGGCCACCATCACGATCCCGAGCACGACCAACGACTGCTTGAGCAGCGCCCAGTCCTTGATCGTGGCCCCCGGATGCATGCGCATCACGGCGGCCTGGTTGGCTTTGGAGGCGCGCAGATCCTTGCCCCAGACAAAGTGAATGATAACGGCCTGCACCAGCATCACCACGACGATCACCGGCGTCAGATGAATGACGAACTGGTTGAATGACAGGCCGACTTGGGAGCCGATCAGAATATTCGGCGGGTCGCCGATCAATGTCGCGGTGCCACCGATGTTGGACGCGAAAATTTCGGCGAATAAATAAGGATAGGCTGGCACTTTCAGCTTCTGGCAAACCGCAAGCGTGACCGGCACGATCAACAGAACCGTGGTGACGTTATCAAGAAAGGCCGACAGCACCGCGGTGGTCATTTGCAGCAGAAACAGGATGCCCGCGGGGTGCGCCTTCGCCGCCTGCGCGGACCATACTGCGAGATATTCGAACATGCCGGAGCGGCGAGAGATCGAAACGAGGATCATCATGCCAGTCAGAAGCCCGATCGTATTCCAGTCGACGCCCTTGATTGCCTCTTCCTGATTGAGCACGCCAACCACCACCATCACGCTGGCGCCGATCACCGCGATGATCGCGCGGTTGACCTTTTCGGACATGATGACGGCGTAGGTGATGGCGAGAATGCAGGTGGAAACCCACATCGCGTTCATGCCGAAATAGACGTTGGATGCGGCGTGCATTGCCCCAGCCCGTTAAACCCGCGGCAAACTTCCTTATTTTTGCGGGCCTGTCACGTACCAAAACAGAGTGGGAAAGCCGATGGCCGCCATTCCCAGCGATTGCCAGAGCAGCACCATGGGCGCTTGCTTCAAGCTCCAAAGCCATACATTGGCGGCTGACCAGAGAAGGAGAGCGAATATGAGGAGGAGGGATCGCATCGGCCCCTATAGCGCGCCGCCATACGCCATGTTGTGACCAACCGACGCAGTGTGGTGAAATATCGCTGGTGGGAAACGAGGGGTTCTCATGGCCATCACCGTCAAATTCTCCAATCCGAAGACGCTCGCGCCGCCGCCGGGTTACAGCTACGTAGTCGAAGCCTCCAGCAAACGGCTGCGGCTCATTCACTTCGCCGGCCAGCTCGGCCTCAACATGGAGAACAAGCTGGTCGGCCCGGCGGGTGATTTCCGCTCGCAATGCGTGAAGGCGTTCGAGAACATGGCGCTCGCGCTGAAAGCGGCTGGCGTCGCATGGCAGGACGTCGTCAAGATCAACAATTATCTCGTCGATATCGGCAAGAACATTTCGATCTTCCGCGAAGTGCGCGACAAGTATCTCAACACCTCGGCGCCCCCGGCCTCGACCACAATCGGCGTGCCGGAGCTGGCGCGGCCGGGTGCGCTGTTCGAGATCGAGGCGATTGCCGTGGCGCCGGTCCGCGGCCGCGGCGCGGCCGCCGAAAAAAACGGGAAAAAGGCTTCTAAGAAGGTCGCCAAGAAGAAGCGCCGCTAGTGCGCTTCGTCCCAGTTGGCAGCAGCGCGGGCGTCGACCTGGAGCGGCACGTGGAGCTTCACGGCGGGCTCCGGCGCCTTTTCCATCACTGATTTCACGACCGGCAAGGTCTTTGTGACCTCGTCTTCCGGCACTTCAAAAATCAGCTCGTCGTGGACTTGCAGCAGCATCTGCGCGCCGAGCTTTTTCTCCGCGAGTGCTGCGTCCATCCGCAGCATCGCCCGCCGAATAATGTCGGCTGCCGAGCCCTGCAGCCGTGCATTGATAGCGGCGCGCTCGTTGAACGACCGGATCGACGGATTGGAGGCCTTGATGTCCGGATAGTGACACTTGCGGCCGAACAGCGTGAGAACGTAGCCGTTGCTGCGGCAGTACTCGCGCGTCTGGTCCATGTAGTCGCGAATGCCCGGAAACCGCTCGAAGTATTTTTTGATGTAAGCGCCGGCCTCGTTCTTGTCGATCGAGAGCTGATTGGCGAGGCCGAACGCCGAGATACCGTAGATGATGCCGAAGTTGATCGCCTTGGCGCGGCGGCGGATGTCGGGCGGCATGTCCTTGACCGGCACGCCGAACATTTCCGACGCGGTCATGGCGTGGATGTCGACGCCGTCCTGAAACGCCTTGCGCAGAGCCGGAACGTCCGCGACCTCGGCAAGGAGGCGCAGCTCGATCTGCGAATAATCCGCCGAGACCAGCTTCATGCCGGGCGCGGCGACGAAAGCCTTGCGGATCTTGCGGCCATCCTCGGTGCGGATCGGGATGTTCTGGAGGTTCGGCTCCGACGAGGAAAGGCGGCCGGTCGATGTCGACGCTAGCGAGTAGGACGTGTGGACGCGCCCGGTGTCGGGATTGAGATAGGTTGGCAGCGCCTCCGTGTAGGTCGAGCGCAGCTTGGACACGCCACGCCATTCAAGAATCTTTTTCGGCAGCGCGTGGCCTTGTTCGGCCAGCTCCTCGAGCGCCCGGGCGCCGGTCGCCCATTGTCCCGTTTTTGTCTTGGTGCCGCCGGGCAGGCCCATCTTGCCGAACAGAATATCGCCGAGTTGTTTCGGTGAACCGGGATTGAGCGGCTCGCCGGCCAGCGTCTTGATCTCGTCCTCGAGCCGCGCCTGGGTCTGCGCGAAGTCGCCGGACAGCCGCGACAGCACCTGCTTGTCGATGGCGATGCCGCGCCTTTCCATCCGCGCCAAGGTCACCGGCATGCCGCGTTCGAGCGTTTCATAGACGCTGACCACATGCTCACCGGCCATGCGCGGCTTGAGGAGTTGCCAGAGCCGCAGCGTGATGTCGGCATCCTCGGCCGCGTATTCGCTCGCCTTGTCGATCGCCACGCAATCGAACGTCACCTGTGCCTTGCCCGAGCCGGCGACGTGGTGGAAATGAATGGTGTCGTGGCCGAGCCACTTCTTGGCGAGCTCGTCCATGCCGTGCGAGCCCTTGCCCGCGTCGAGCACGTAAGAGATCAGCATGGTGTCGTCGGTGCCGCGCATCTCGATGCCGCGCTGCGCGAAGACGAGCCAGTCGTATTTCAGGTTCTGCGCAATCTTGAGGATGCTCGGGTCCTCCAGCACCGGCTTGATCGCGGACAGCGCATCGAGCTCGGGAATCTGGTCCGGACAAAGTTTGGATTCCGGATTGAAAAGGTCGCTGCCATCCGCCTTGCCCTCGCGATGGCCGATCGGAACGTAGCAGGCTTCGTTGGGCGCGACCGCGAGCGAGAAGCCGCACAGATGCGCGCGCATCGGGTCGAGGCTTGTCGTCTCGGTATCGACCGCGACCAGCGCCGTCTCCTTGATGCGCGCGATCCAGTGATTGAGACGGTCCATGGTGCGGACGGTCTCGTATTTTGAGCGATCGACCGGGATGCGCTTGATCGCCTCGGCCCGCGCCGCGGCGAGCGAAATAGGCGTCAGCGTGCTGCTTTCCGGCTTGGTCTGGGCCGCAGCCGGCGGCGATGATTGCAGCCTGGCCTTCGGCGCTGCCGCGGGCGGTGCGCTTTCCGCATCGACCTGGCCGGCATCGATGTCTGCGGCTTCTGCGACGCGCTGGGTCAGCGTGCGGAAGCCCATGCGTTTGAGGAACGCGATGAGGTTCTTGTAGTCCGGCTCGTGAACCGCCAGCTCTTCGACCGGCACATTCAGCGGCACCTTGTCATCGAGCGTCACCAACTTCTTGGAGAGGCGCGCCTTTTCGGCGTTGTCGATGATCGATTGCCGCCGTTTGTCCTGCTTGATCTCTCCGGCGCGCTTGAGCAGCGTTTCGAGGTCGCCGTATTGGAGGATGAGCTCGGCCGCGGTTTTCGGCCCGATGCCCGGCACGCCCGGCACGTTGTCGCTGGAATCGCCGATCAGCGATTGGACCTCGATCACCTTCTCGGGGCCGACGCCGAACTTCTCGATCACCTGCGGAATACCGATTCGCACGTCCTTCATCGTGTCGTACATCACGACGCAATCGGTCACGAGCTGCATGAGGTCCTTATCGGACGACACGATAGTGACGTCGGCATTCACCTCGCAGGCGAGCCGCGCGTAAGTCGCGATCAAATCGTCGGCCTCATAGCCGGCCTGTTCGAGGCACGGAATTTCGAAAGCCCGTACCGCTTCACGTATGAGAGGGAACTGCGGGATCAGATCGTCCGGCGGTGGCGGCCGATGGGCCTTGTAGTCCGCATACATTTCCGTGCGGAACGTCTTCTCGGATTTGTCGAAGATCACCGCGAGATGCGTCGGCTTGGGGTCTTTCATCTCGGCGATCAGCTTCCACAACATGCTGCAGAAGCCGTACACCGCGTTGACGTGCAGACCCTCCGGCGTCGTCGGCTGAAACCGGATCGCATGATAGGCGCGGAAGATGTAGCCGGAGCCGTCCACCAGGAAGAGGTGGTCGCCTTTCTTCAAAGGCCGGGGGCCGGGCGCGACAGGCGCCGACTTGACGGCGGCGGATGATTTTGCGGCGGCCTTGCTGACCGGCTTCGCAGGCTTTTTCGCGGGAGGCATGGCCCGAATGTGGGCCGTGGGCGCGCCATTATCAATGCGCGCAACGGGTTTCGGGTGTCGCGATCTTGTGGATTATTCGGCGGGCTGCAGCCGGGGCTGCTTTTTGTCGCGCAGCCAGAACATTTTCGGGCGCTCGAACAGGAACTTTGCCGGTGTCGAGCGGACAGCCCAATAGATGCAAAGCGCGCCGACGATGCCGCAAATGGTGACCAGCGCCGAGATCGTGCCCACGTCGGCAATGAACCCGGTCTTGAGCAGCACCGTCCGGCTCACCGCCATCGGCAGGAAGAAGGCGAGATAGACGACGATCGAATGCTCGCCGCAATAGCGCAAGAAGGCCATCCAATGGATTTTGGCAAGCAATGCGGACACGCTGACGACGGCAGCGGCGCCTGCAAGGCCTAGCGCCAACGACACGTAAGCCATCTGGGCGTAGCCGTTGAATACGAGCCAGCCATTCACAAGGCCCCAGACCAACAAGCCCGCAAGCGCCATCGCCGGCTTGGCCTGAACTGTTGCGGCGAGCCGGAAAATCGGTCGCGCCAGGATATAGCCCGTGTAGAAATAGATGAAGCGCGCGGCGAACTCGTCGATCACGGTCCAGCCGGTATGGATTTTTGCGATCTCGAGCGCCGCGGCGGCGAGCCAGATGACAATGACAGGGACGCGCTGCGTCGCTTTGACGATCACAAACATGATCGGCAGCAGATAGATGAACCACAGCGTTCCGAAGGGCTCGATCAGCGACAGCAAATAGTGATGGAGGACGTAGTTTGTGCCGTGCTCGGCAGCCATGCCCGGCGCCTTGAACACGAACTGGATCGTCATCCAGAGGATGTAGAAATAAGCGAAGTGGACGACCTTGCGGTCGAGGTAAGTGCGCCAATCGCGGTCAATCACCAGCGAGAGAAACAATCCCGAAATCAGAAAGAAGTCGGGCATGCGGAAGGGGCGCGCGAATGCGACGACTGAATGCAGCCAGCCTTCGTGCCCGACGGCGTCGCCGACGCCGAGCGTCGAATGCATCATCACGACAAAGCAGATGCAAAAGCCCTTCGCGTAGTCGACCCACTCGACCCGCGCGCGTCCGCGTCCCTGCATCTGTCCCGGCATTGCGCTGTTATGGCGCGGCGAGGGTTTCGTTCGCGTTTACGCGATGCCAGAAACTGGCTATGAGAGTGCGTGCAGCGGCAGCAAATTGTTAACCATGCGCCGCCGGAGAACGTGATGCTTTTCGTGAACTTGTCGCGCCCGGCTTAGGCCGGGCCCATCCAGACGACACAGACATCGCCGGTTTTCGTGTTGCTGGACCCCCGCGCCGCGGGGCCGACAAGGATAAATGCAGAATTTCGAGACTTCTCTTCCGATCGACGAGGCGCTGCCGGCTTTGACCGCCGCGCTGCGCGCGAACGCCTGCGCGGTGCTGGTCGCGCCGCCCGGCGCCGGCAAGACGACCCGCGTGCCGCTCGTCCTCCTCGACGAGCCTTGGGCCAAGGGCGGAAAGATTCTGGTTCTAGAGCCGCGCCGGCTCGCCGCGCGGGCGGCGGCGGCGCGAATGGCAGCGACGCTCGAGGAAAAAGTCGGCGACACGGTCGGCCTGCGCGTGCGGTTCGGCTCGCAAGTCTCGCGGCGGACGCGCATTGAAGTCGTTACCGAAGGCATCTTCACGCGAATGATTCTCGACGATCCGGCGCTCGCCGGCGTCGCCGCCGTCCTGTTCGACGAATTTCACGAGCGGTCACTGGACGCGGATTTGGGCCTCGCTTTGGCGCGCGACGCGCAGCAGGGCCTACGCGAAGATCTCAGGATCATGCCGATGTCGGCGACGCTCGACGGCGCCCGAGTTTCGGCGTTGCTCGGCAATGCGCCGGTGATCGAAAGCCAGGGGCGCGCTTTCCCCGTTGAGACGCGCTATTTCGGCCGCAATCAACGCGCGCGGATCGAACACCAGGTCGCTGACGCGGTGATGACCGCGTTGCACGCCGAAGCAGGATCGCTGCTCGTGTTCCTGCCAGGCGCGGCCGAAATCCGCCGCACCGAAAACTTGCTCCGCGAGCGAATCGCCGATCCTGCTGTCGGCATCGTCGCGCTTTACGGCGCCCTCGAGCATCAGGCGCAGGACCGCGCCATTCAGCCCGCAGCGCGGGGGCGGCGAAAAGTTGTGCTGGCGACCTCGATTGCCGAAACCTCGCTCACCATCGAAGGCGTGCGCGTCGTGATCGACAGCGGGCTCGCTCGCGTGCCGCGCTATGAGCCCGATGTCGGTCTCACCCGGCTCGAAACGGTGCGCGTATCGCGCGCCGCCGCCGACCAGCGCCGCGGCCGCGCCGGGCGCACGGAGCCGGGTGTTTGCTACCGGCTGTGGGATGAGCCGCAGACGGGCGCGCTGGAGCCCTACACGCGGCCCGAGATTCTTTCCGCCGATCTGTCCTCTTTCGTGCTCGATCTGGCGCAATGGGGCGCGACGAACCCCGCCGCGCTGGCCTTTCTCGATCCGCCACCGGCCGCCGCCCTCAGCGAGGCGCGCGCACTTCTTCATGAGCTTGCCGCGATCGACACGCAGGGCCGCATCACCGACGAAGGCAAGAAGTTGCGCACGCTGCCGCTGCCGCCGCGGCTTGCGCGCATGGTGGTCGATGCCGGAGAGCAGGGCGCCGGCCAGAAGGCCGCTGACATCGCCGCGATCCTGACCGAACGGGGGTTGGGCGGCGACGATCCCGATCTCGATCACCGTCTGGAGAATTTCCGCCGCGACAAATCCCGGCGCGCCGAAGACGCGCGCGCCATGGCCGGGCGTTGGTCGGGAAATGCGAAAGCCGGCGGTAATCTTTCGACCGGCGCTCTGCTGGCCCTGGCTTATCCCGATCGCATCGCCAAACGCCGCGACACCGCGCAGGCGACGTATCTGCTTGCGAATGGCCGCGCCGGTGCGCTCGATCCGGCCTCGTCGCTGGCGCGGCGGCCTTTCATTGTCGTGGCCGAGCTGACGGGCGCCGCGGCTTCATCCCGCATTTTGCTCGCCGCCGCCGTCACGCTGGACGAAATCGAAGCGATGTTCCGCGACAATATCGTGGACAGCGCATACGTGAATTTCGACCGCGGCTCGGCTTCGCTGCGCGCCCGGCGGACGCGGCGGCTCGGTGCCCTGACGCTCGCCGAGCATGTTCAGCCGGTCAGCCCAAGCGCTGAAAACGCGGTGATCCTCGCCGAGGGCTTCGCGGCCAGCGGTATCGGCAAATTGCCGTGGTCGAAGGGCCAGCTCCAGTTGCGCCACCGCGTGGAATTTCTGCGTCAGGCCGAAGGCGACGAATGGCCTGATCTGTCCGATTCCGCGTTGACGCGCAGCGCCCCGGATTGGCTCGCGCCTTTCGTCATCGGCAAGACTTCATTGGCACAAATCGGTGCCGACGACCTCTCCGCTGCCCTCGATGCGCTCCTGCCGTGGAATTTACGTAAGCGCGTCGACGAGGAAGCGCCGACGCATTTCACCGCGCCGTCCGGATCGCATGTGCCAATCGATTACGATGCGGAAGGCGGGCCGAAAATTTCGATCCGCGTGCAGGAATTGTTCGGCCTGGCGATTCACCCGGCGATCGCCAACGGACGCCTGCCGCTCCTGGTGGAGTTGCTGTCGCCGGCGCATCGGCCGGTGCAGCTCACGCGCGACTTGCCCGGCTTCTGGCGCGGCAGTTACGCGGCGGTGAAAGCCGAGATGAAGGGGCGCTATCCAAAACACCCGTGGCCCGACGATCCGCTTCAGGCGCCGGCGACGCGGCGGGCAAAGCCGCGCGGAAGCTGAATTAACGTATTTACCAACCGCTCACTTAATTCGCCACCGCGGCTCTTCGTTAAGCGGAATTGAAGACGCCTGTGCTTTAACGCCTGCCATGCGCTCGCTTCTTGTCCTCACGGCGGTGATCGCGGTCGGCGCCAGCGTTTTTGTGCGCCACACCGAGCACGTCATCGCGCCTTCCGAACCGAAGCGGCCGATGGCCGACCTCGCGCGCCTCGATGCGCCGCGCGGTCAGCAGCGCGCGCAAATCGTGACTGGAGCCCGCAGCATCGCTTTAACGAGCGACCGCTCCGGGCATTTTCGCGTCGATGCCAATGTGAACAGCGGGAGCGTTGCCTTCGTCGTCGACAGCGGCGCCTCGCAGGTGGTGCTGCGCGAGAGCGACGCTTTCCGTATCGGCGTGCGGCCGACGCCCAACGATTACACCGCGACGGTCTCGACCGCGAACGGGGAGATCAAAGCGGCGCGCACGCGGCTTGACCGCGTCACGATCGGCGATATTGCCGTCAATGATGTCAGCGCGCTTGTCCTGCCCGACAAGGCGCTGAGCCAGAACCTGCTCGGCGTTTCTTTTCTTTCGCGGCTCAAGCGCTATGAGTACGCGAACGGGCGCATGGTCCTCGAACAATAGCTTTGCGTTGCCCGCGCCTTGGGTTATGGGTGGCGAGCATTTGAGGACGACATGTTTCCCAAGCCGAAACCGGCTCTGACGCCCAACACCTACGAATACGAATCCTCGCCGCTGGTGAAGCCGACCGGCTTTCGCGAATATGACGCGCGCTGGCTGCTGGAAAAAGAAATCAATTTGATGGGCGTCGAGGCGCTCGGCCTCGGCCTGGGCACGCTGATCCACGAGATGGGCGTGAAACCGGAGATCGTGACGGGCCACGATTTCCGCTCCTACTCGGCCGCGGTGAAGATGGCGCTGGTCAACGGTCTGATGGCGGCGGGCTGCAAAGTTCACGACATCGGCCTCGCCATCACGCCTATGGCCTACTTCGCGCAGTTCGCACTCGATGTGCCCTGTGTGGCGATGGTCACCGCTTCCCACAACGACAATGGCTGGACCGGCGTGAAAATGGGCGCGCATCGCCCGCTCACCTTCGGTCCCAAGGAAATGGGCCGTCTCCGGGACATCGTGCTCAACGCCGAATTCAAGGCGAAGGCAGGCGGGGGCTATATTTTTGTCGAGAATTTCCCCGACCGCTACATTGCTGACGTCACCAATCGCCCGAAGATCAAACGCAAGCTGAAAGTCGTCGCCGCCTGCGGCAACGGCACCGCCGGGGCGTTCGCGCCGAAAGTTCTCGCGGCGATTGGCTGCGAGGTCATTCCGCTCGACTGCGAGCTCGACCATACATTTCCGCGCTACAATCCGAACACCGAAGACATGAAGATGCTGCACGCGATGCGCGATGCGGTGCTGATGAAAAAGGCCGACGTCGCGCTCGGTTTTGACGGCGACGGCGACCGCTGCGGCGTCGTGGACAACGAAGGCGTCGAGATCTTCGCCGATAAAGTCGGGGTGATGCTCGCGCGCGACATGTCGACGCTGCACAAGAATGCAATCTTCGTGGTCGATGTGAAATCGACCGGCCTGTTCGCAACCGATCCGGTGCTCAAGCAGAACGGCGTCAAAGCCGACTACTGGAAGACCGGTCATTCCTACATCAAGCGCCGCGTCAACGAGCTTGGCGCGCTCGCCGGTTTCGAGAAATCCGGGCACTTCTTCTTCAACAAGCCGCTCGGCCGCGGCTATGACGACGGGCTGATCTTCGCGCTCGCGGTGTGCGACATGCTCGACCGCAACCCCGACAAGACGATGGCCGATTTGCGCAAAGCCCTGCCGCAGACCTGGGGTTCGCCGACCATGGCGCCGCATTGCGACGACGAGAAGAAATACGGGGTGGTCGACCGCGTGACCGCGCAATTCCAGGACGCCCATGCCAAAGGCGGCAAGGTCGCCGGCAGCGCCATTCGCGATCTGGTGACGGTGAACGGCGTGCGCGTCACGCTCGAGGACGGCACCTGGGGTCTGGTGCGCGCGTCGTCGAACAAGCCGGAGCTCGTCGTCGTGGTTGAAAGCCCGGTGTCGGAGCAGCGCATGCGCGACATGTTCAAGGCGGTCGACGCCGTGCTGCGCACCTATCCGGAAGTCGGCGCGTATAATCAGACGATCTGATCCGCTAGGATCGGTCCATGCGCGTTTCCATCCTCGGCGCGGGACCCGCCGGCCTCTATCTCGCTTATCTGATGAAGCGGCGGCGGCCGCAGGCCGAGGTGCGGGTGATCGAACAGAACGCCGCGAATGCCACCTTCGGATTCGGTGTCGTTTTTTCAGACCGCGCTCTGGAATTCCTGCGCGACGACGATCCCGACACCTACGCGGCGATCACGCCCCTGATGGAAAGCTGGAACGATATGACGCTCGTTCTTCGCAACGAGCGGATCGTCATCGACGGCATCGGCTTTTCCGCCATCGGCCGGCTCAAGCTGCTGCAGTTGTTGCAAGACAGGGCGCGTGCCGCCGGCGTGGCGCTGATTTTCGACCGCCCCGTCAAATCGCTCGACGAACTTGAGGATGCCGACCTGGTCGTCGGCGCCGATGGCGTCAACTCGCTCGTCCGCAAGACCCTTGCGGACGAGCTGGGCGCCAGTCTGCATTTCCTGTCCAACCGTTTCGCCTGGTTCGGGACGGCGCGCGAATTCGACACGCTGACGCAGACCTTCCGTCACACGCCAATCGGCGACTTCAACGCGCACCATTACCGCTATGCGAAAGGCCGCTCGACATTCATCGTCGAGACCGACGAGGCCTCGTTTGCCCGCGCCGGTCTCGAACGCATGGACGATGGCGCCGCTCGCGCGCTTTGCGAAAAGGTTTTCGCCGATGCTTTGGGCGGGGCGCGGCTGATATCGAATAATTCGATCTGGCGGCGTTTTCCGCAGGTCAGCGCGAAAAAATGGCACGATCGCAAATACGCGATCATCGGCGACGCCGCCCACACCGCGCATTTTTCCATCGGCTCCGGGACGAGGCTGGCCATGGAAGACGCCATTGCGCTGGAGCGGGCGCTCTACGAGAGCGGGGACGGTGTCGCAAGCGCGCTGCCGGCCTTCGACAGTCTTCGGCGGCCAGTAGTGGACAAGATCGTAAGCGGTTCCGCCGCGAGCGCCTCCTGGTATGAGAATTTCAGCGAGCACATGGCGCTGGCTCCGGCGGATTTCGCCATGAGTTACATTTCACGTTCAGGTCGGGTCGACCTGGACCGGCTGGAAAAAATGTCGCCCCGCTTCGTGCAACGCTACCGCGCCGAACATAAGTAACGAGCATGGCAAGCGACGAAACCGAAGTCGCGATCATCGGCGGCGGCGCGGCGGGAATTGCCGCTGCACGTCACCTGCACGATGCCGGGGTTCCGTGTCTGCTGATCGAGGCGCGTGAGCGGCTAGGCGGCCGCGCCTGGACGCAGCAGAAGGCGGGCTTCGCGCTCGATCTTGGCTGCGGCTGGTTGCATTCGGCAGACCTCAATCCCTGGACCAAGATTGCAAAGGAGCAGGGCCATCAGATCGACAAGACGCCGCCGCCCTGGACGCGGCCTTCGCTGCCCCAAGGCTTCCCCGTCGAGAAGCAGCTCGAATACCGCGAGGCGTTCAACCGCTTCCATGAGCGCGTCGTCGCGAAGCTGACGGGCGATCAAGACTACCCGGAATCGGAGGCTTTTGAACCGAACGGGCCGTGGAACGGGCTACTCTCCGCCGTGACGACCTACATCAGCGGCGCGGAGCCGGAGAAAGTTTCTGCCCGCGACTTCGACAACTACGCCGACACCCATGAGAACTGGCGCGTGATCGAAGGATACGGCGCGACGATCGTGGCGCACGCCACGCCGGTCCCCAGACTCCTCGGCGCGGTCGTCAGCCGGATCGACCGCAACAGCAAGCGCTTGAAGATCGCGACCGGCAGAGGCGACATCACCGCCGAGCGCGTCATCGTCTGCCTGCCGACCTCGATCCTTGGTGCCACCGAGCTGTTCGCGCCGGCGCTGCCCGAAAAGATGCAAGCGGCGGTCGATCTTCCGCTCGGCCTTGCCGACAAGCTTTTTCTCTCGATGGAGCGGCCGGAAGAATTTCCCGATGACAGCCGGCTGTTCGGCCGCACCGACCGGGCCGCGACGGCGACGTATCATCTGCGGCCCTTCGGCCGTCCGGTGATCGAATGCTATTTCGGCGGCGACAATGCGTGGGCGCTGGAGCGCGGCGGCGAAGCGGCATTTTTCGACTTCGCGCGGCAAGAACTGACCGATTTGCTCGGCAGTGATTTCACCAAACGCATTACGCCTTTGGCGATGAATCTGTGGGGCGCGGATCCCTTTTCACGCGGGGCTTATTCCTACGCGCCGCCGGGCAAGACCGCGGCGCGGGCCATTCTTGCCGCACCGGTCGAGGGCCGGATATTTTTCGCCGGTGAAGCCTGCTCGCGCGAAAGCTATTCGACCGCGCACGGCGCCTACGCAACCGGCGTCGCCGCCGCGCAGGCTATTCTTGCGATGCGCAAGCAAAAGCCTCCCGGCTAAGGGAGGCTTTGCCTTCCGGCCGATTTGGCGGAAATTAGCGCCAGAACAGGGCGAGCAGCAGGATGATCGGCAGCGGTATGCCAAGCAACCACAGCAAAGCCCCACGTCCAAAGGTCATGTTCGCCTCCATTAAGATCGCGTGCCGACATAACGCCCGGGTTTTCGCCTGGTTCCCGCTATGGGCGCTGGCCGTTTCCACGGCGGCTTATGCGCAGGACATCCGGGGCCTCGAAGTCTGCACCGCCGAAAAGCAGATCGAGCGCAGGACCAGCTGCCTGCAGAGCAACGTGGAATTCTTGCAAAAAGAGCTCGCCAAACAGGCGCGGGACACAGAGCAGAAACTCGCCGCGACGGCACGCGAGCTTGCCGCGGCGAAAGCTGAAGCCGCCGCGTTGCGCGCCTCGATTGCCAAGATCGAGGCCGAGCTTGATGGCCTCAAGAAATCGCGGCCTGCGGAAAAGAAATAGGCGAGGAACGTGCCGCGCGGCCTGACGTTGAACTCCTGAGAAAAGGAGGCCGTCATGACCGAATTCCGCAACCCCGGGCAAACTCAAACTCGGACCCCAGACCCGCATTTGCCGGTCGTCGTTGGCAATCCCGGTGACAGCGGAATGCCGTTTGGATTGATGATAGTAGGACCTCTGCTCGGTTTCGTTTTGTCCGCCATCCTCCTGGCCTTTTCGCTGCACCACGCATCGGCGCCGTCGGCGCAATCCCAAGGCCAGACCCCGCAGGTCGCTGCGCAGGCGCAAGGGCAAGATCGACCGGCGGCACCTGCTCCGGCGCCGCAACAGACCACGGGGGCGGGAGCCGCGCGCTAGGTTATTGCGCGGTGATGCCGGCTTCCTTGATGATCGGCCACCATTTATCCATTTCCGCCTTCTGGAATTTGGCGAGGCCGTCCGGACTCTGAAGTTCAGGCGGCGCGACGTCGAGGCCGAGGTCGGAGAATTTGGCCTTGATGCCGGGATCGGCAAGCGCCTCCTTGACCGCGGCGTTGAGCTTGCCGACCACGTCCTTCGGCGTATTTTTCGGCGCCCAGATACCGAACCAGCCCGACATGTACAAGCCCGGCAGTCCGCTTTCCGCCGACGTCGGAATGTCGGGCATCGAAGCCGAGCGTTGCGGTGACAGATTGGCGATCGCCTTGATCTTGCCGGCGCGGATTTGCGGCAGCGCCACTGCGCCTTGCACGATTAGGATATCGACCGTGCCGGCAACGAGGTCGGTCATCGCCGGGCCGGCGCCGCGATAGGGAATGAACTGGATTTTCTGTCCGCTGGCTTTTTCGAACAGGATGCCGGTGACGTGCGCGGCGGCATTCTGGTTGACGAAGTTCAGTTTCCCTGGATTGGCCTTCATCCAATCCACCAGCTCCTTGAGGCTGTTCGCCGGCAGGTCCTTCTTGGCGACCATGAGCTGCGGATTCTGCGAAATCAGGGCGATCGGTTCGAAATCCTTTTCCAGATCGTAGTCGAGCTTGTAGATGATCGAGCCGACATGCGTGTCCCACTGGCCGATGTCGATCGTATAGCCGTCAGGCGTCGCCTTCGCTACGCGGCCGACCGCGATCGATCCCCCGGCGCCGCCCTGGTTCTCGATGATGACCGATTGGCCGAGCGGAGCACGCATGCGTTCCGCCATGATGCGCGCGGCGACGTCGGTCGAGCCACCGGGCGGGAAGGGGACCACCAAAGTGATCTGGCGGTTCGGATAGCTCTGCGCGAAGGCTGAAATCTGCGAGGCGACGAGCGCGAGCAGCAGCAGCGCGGCGGCCGCGAAGAATCTTTTCATATTGTCCCCCCGATCGAGGCTTGAGCCCGCCTCTTGAGGCAATGATAGGTCCCGCCTAGCATTGGCCGCAAGCGGGCCCGCTAAGAGACCGCGCGAGGGAACGTCGTCATGCGCCGCGTCATCATGTCTTGTGTCTTTGCGCTGGCGGCCGCCTTGGCCGGGCCGGCGCAAGCCGCATGGCCCGAGCGCGCCATCACGATCGTCGTGCCGTTTCCCCCGGGCGGCCCCAACGACTTGCTCGGCAGGCTGCTTGCGGCGGAGCTGGCGCCGCGCCTTGGCCAGAACGTCATCGTCGAAAACAAAGCCGGCGCGGTGGGCAATATCGGCCTGGCCTATGGTGCGCGCGCGACGCCCGACGGCTATACAATTGTCGTCGTCACCGGTGTGGTGCTGATCAATCCGAGTGTCGCCAAGGTCGGTTACGACCCGCAAAAAGATTTCGCACCGGTCGCTTATCTCGGTGCTGCCCCGAACGCGATCGTGACGCGGCCTGCGTCGGGAATAACGAGCATTGCCGATCTTGTCGCGAAGGCGAAAAAGGATCCGGGTAAGATCACGTTCGGCTCACCCGGCACCGGCAGTGTGTCTCACCTGGCAGTGGAGTTGCTTAAGATCCGCGCCGGTATCGACCTCGCGCAGGTCCCATTTCAGGGCGCGGCCCCGGCGCTGCAATCGGCGATCGCCGGTACGACCGACATTTCCGTTGTGAGCATCGCCAATCTCATCGAACACATCCGTTCGGGCACGCTGAAAGCTTTGGCGCAGACCGGCGCCGAGAAGTGGCATGACATGCCGGACGTTCCCACAATGGCGGAGGCAGGGGTTCCGAACGCCGTCGTCGAAACTTCGCAGATGATGCTGGCTCCGGCGGGCACTCCCGCGGAGGTCGTCAAGCGCCTCGCCGATGAGACCCGCGCGATCCTTGCCAAGGACGACATCAAGGCGAAGATGCTCAACGCCGGCTTTGCGGTGAAATTTGAAGGGCCGGAGGAATTGAAAGCGCGCATTGTGCGCGAAATCCCGGTCTGGAAGGAAATCGTCGAGCGGGCTGGATTGGCGAAGAATTAGATCGAGTATTAGAAGTTGATAAGCTTTGCCGCGGGGGCGGCGTTGTCAGGCGATTGGAGGCGCACATGCGCAGGCGTGACTTTATAAAGACGATGACCGCGGCGGCCGGCGCCGTGGCGCTGCCGCGCGCTGTGTTCGCGCAAAATTATCCGACCCGCCCCGTCACGATGGTGGTGCCATTTGCGGCCGGCGGATCGTTCGATGTGCTGGGACGCGTCCTCACCGGCCGCCTGAGCGAGACGATGGGCCAGCAGATCGTCGTCGAGAATGTCACCGGCGCGGCCGGTATTGTCGGCTGCCAGCGCGTCAAGGCCGCCCAGCCGGACGGCTACACCTTCCTGTTGGCGACGATCGGCACGCATTCCTACAACCCCTCGATCTACAAGAAGCTGCCATACGATCCGATCAACGACTTCACCATGGTCGGCCTGTTCGCCGAAATGCCGATGGTGCTGGTCGTGAACAAGGACCTGCCCATCAAGAACCTTAAGGAGTTCACCGACTACGTGAAGGCGAACGAAGCCAAGATTCAGTTCGGCTCCGCGGGGGTCGGATCGACCACGCATCTGTCCTGCGCCATGGTGAATGCCGCGATCCACGCCGATCCGGTGCACGTGCCTTATCGCGGCGGCGGACCCGCGATGGCCGACATCATGGGCGGACGGCTGCAATACGGCTGCTCCAACATTGGCGGCGTGGTCGAGCAGGTGAAGGCGGGCAATCTCAAAGGCATCGCGACGCTTGCGCGCACGCGTTCCAAGGCGCTGCCCGATCTGCCGACCGCCGATGAGCAAGGGCTCAAGGACTTCCACGTCTCGACCTGGACGTCGTTCGTGTTCCCGAAAAACACGCCGGAAGCGATCGTCAAGAAGCTGCACGATTGCGTTGGCCAGACCATCGACACGCCGCAGGTGATCGAGCTGCTTCACAAGCAGGGCGTCGAGCCGGTCGACAAGGCTCGCCGCTCGCCGGAGTACCTCGCCAAGTTCATCCAGGAAGACATCAAGCGCTGGGAAGGACCGATCAAGGCGGCGCACATCGAAGTCGACAAATAGTTCGTCCGAAATCGGACTTAGGAACCACGCGCTGCAAGGCGCGTGGTTTTTTTTAATTCGATGCAACGTGCAACGCGCTCACGCTTTGTAGTCCCGACAACCCGGGAGACAATTCGTGAAAGCATTGGCGTGGCATGGCAAAGGCGACATCCGCTGCGAAGAAGTACCTGATCCGAAAATCGAGCATCCCCGCGACGCCATCATCAAGGTGACCGCCTGCGCCATTTGCGGCTCCGACCTGCACATCTATGGGGGCATCATCCCGCAGATGAAATCGGGCGACGTGCTCGGCCATGAGAACATGGGCGAGGTGGTCGAGGTCGGCAGCGAGAACAAGAAGCTCAAGGTCGGCGATCGTGTCGTCGTACCGTTCACGATCTCCTGCGGCGAATGCTTCTTTTGCAAAAACGGCTTCTTCTCCGGTTGTGAGCGCACCAACCCCGACCATAAGAAAGCATCGCTGCTCTGGGGCAATTCGCCCGCCGGCCTGTTCGGCTATTCGCATCTCACAGGCGGTTATGCGGGCGGCCAGGCTGAATATCTGCGCGTGCCATACGCCGATGTCGGGCCGATCAAGGTGCCAGACAGCCTGTCGGACGAGGAAGTCTTGTTCCTCTCCGACATTTTCCCGACGGGCTACATGGCCGCCGATTTCTGCGAATTCAAAGGCGGCGAAACCGTCGCGATCTGGGGCGGCGGTCCCGTGGGTCAATTCGCGATCCGCAGCGCGAAGCTGCTCGGCGCTGAGCGCATCATCTCCATCGAAACCGTGCCGGAGCGCATCGCGCTGGCGAAAAAATCCGGCGCCACCGACGTCATCGATTTCATGGCCGAAGATGTCTACGACCGCATCATGGAATTGACGCATGGCCGCGGCGCCGATGCGTGCATCGACGCGGTCGGCACCGAGGCCGAGCCTTCCGCGTCCCTCGACTCGCGCTGGGACCGCATCAAGGTCGCGACCTTTATGGGCACCGATCGGCCGCACGTCCTGCGCCAAGCGATCCATTGTTGCCGTAATTTTGGAATCGTGTCCTGCGTCGGGGTGTACGGCGGCTTCCTCGACAAGATTCCCATGGGCTCCGCGATCAATCGCGGACTGACTTTTCGGATGGCCCAGACGCCGGTGCAGCGCTACCTGCCGAAACTTCTGAAGCTGGTCGAGGAAGGCAAGATCCAGACGAGCGACATCATCACCCACATCGCTCCGCTGGAGAAAGGCCCCGAACTCTACAAGACGTTCCGCGACAAGCAGGATGGCTGCATCAAGGTCGTGCTCAAGCCGGGGCTGAAGGAAATGAAAACCACCGCCACCAGGGAGCTCGCCAATGCTTGATACGGTCCGAAAACTTGCGGTTGTCACGGGTGCATCGACAGGCATCGGTCTCGAATTGGCGCGCGAAGCCGCCAAGAATAAGTTCGATCTCCTGATTGCAGCCAACGAACCGGAAATCGAAACGGCCGCGACCGAGCTCAAGCGCGAGGGCGGAAAGGTCGAGACGGTGCAAGCCGATCTCGCTACCACCGAGGGTGTCGATGCGCTTTACGAGGCGATTGGCGACCGTCCGGTCGCCGTTCTGATCGCAAATGCAGGGCGCGGGCTCGGCAAGGCATTCCTCGATCAGGATTGGGATGACGCCCGCTACGTGGTGGACACCAACATCACCGGCACGATCTGCCTGATCCACAAGGTCGGTAACGACATGCGCGAGCAGGGGGACGGCAGGATCCTGATCACCGGATCCATCGCCGGCTTCCTGCCCGGCTCCTATCAGGCCGTTTACAACGGCACCAAAGCGTTTCTCGATTCCTTCTCCTATGCGCTGCGCGAGGAATTGAAGGATACGCGCATTACGGTCACTTGCTTGATGCCAGGTCCGACTGAAACGGAATTCTTCGAACGCGCCGATCTGATGGACACCAAGGTTGGCACCGAAAAGAAAGCCGATCCCGCGAAAGTCGCGAAGGACGGCTGGAAAGCCATGATGGACGGCGAAGGCGGCGTGGTTTCCGGCGCGTCCAACAAGCTGCAGGTCGCCGCAGCCCATATCCTGCCCGCGGAGACCTTGGCCAAGATGCATACCAAGGAAGCCGCGCCCGGAACGGCGGAGAAGGAGTAGCGTTACGTTTGCGGGAGGCGCATGACCCGCAAATCCAAAGCACAGATCCGGATCGGCACGTCGGGGTGGAGTTATCAGTCCTGGCGCGGACCGTTCTTTCCCCGCGAGGTGATGGTCAAACATCACCTCGCATTCTATGCGACCCAGTTCGACAGCGCCGAGCTCAACGGCGTGTTCTATCGAACGCCTTCGCTCGATGCCGTGCGCGCCTGGCGTGACCAGACGCCGGACGATTTCCTGTTCGCGTGGAAAGCGTCGAAATTCATCACGCACTGGAAGAGGCTAGGCCCGACTTCGCGCAACAGTCTCGACCTCATTGAGGAACGGCTGAAGATTCTGGGTCCGAAAGCCGGACCCGTTCTTTTTCAGTTGCCGCCGCAGTTCAAGAAGAACGCCGCGCGGCTGCGGACATTCCTGCCGATGCTGTCAAAGCGCTGGCGTTATGCTTTCGAATTCCGCGATCCCGCCTGGTACGACGCGGAGATCCTTGCGCTGCTGAAAAAGCACAATGTCGCGCTGTGTATTTCAGATCATCGCGACGCCCCGGCACCGTGGGAGGTGACGGCGGATCACGTCTACGTCCGCGGTCATGGACCTGGCGGGCACTACCGCGGCCACTACTCAGACAAGACGCTCTGGGAATGGGCGCGCCGCGCGCGGCAGTGGCAGAAGGCTGGCCGCATTGTCTATGTCTATTTCGACAACGACCAAAAGAGCGCCGCGCCGCTCGACGCCGCAAAGCTCCGTGGGTTCCTCGATCAGAACTGAAGGAACATGCCCGGCGCCGCGGCGTTGCCGTTCGAACCCAAGGAGCTTGTCATGGCTAAACGAGACATCCCGCGACAGACCACCCCGACCGGCACCATCGTGGCGATCGCGTTCGGTGCGGCCTTCATCGTCGGCTTCGGCTTTATCGTTCTCGGCGGCGCCAATTGGTTCGCGAAAAGCCCCGGCGGCGCCAGCCTGACCGACAACCGCCCGGCCGCGACCTTCGCGCCGTCGGGACCGAAGACCGGCCCGTCGACGACGGGCAGCAGCGGCGCGGCGGGCGATCCGCCGCGGCAATAGTCAGCGCTCGAGGCTCGCGATCGTCTTCGAGATGACCTGCAGCAGCGAGCCGAAGCCGGCGACCGCGAAGATCCAGACGAACAGCACGCCGATTGGACCGAGGAGATAGCTGGTCACGACAATGAGCGCCGACCACATGCCGGTGCACCAGATGCAGTCGAGAAACTCGCAGACCAGGCGGCGCCACCCGCGTCCGGCATTTTTCAAGCGGTTGCCGCGGCGGTCCTTGAAGGCGCTGCGCACCGGCTCCAGAATTTTGTCATAAGTGAGCAGGTGCACGAAGCGAAAGGCGGCGAGACCCAACACCGCCAGATCAAGTCCGCCGAGCGCCGCGAGCGCGGGCAGCGCGCGGTAATAAATGATCGCCGCCGCGGCCGCGCAAAAGGCAATGAATAAGGCGAGCGCGATGAAGGTCCAGAAATTCTGCTCTTCGCGGACGTTCATCGCGCTTTATTCGCCGCCGGCCGGCATGCCAGGTGATTGCGGCTGCGGCGCCGGATTTTTTCCAGCATCCTTAGGGCGCTGCGCGGTGGCCTTGTCGGCAGGCACTTCCTCGCCGCGCTCGTTGAGCACGATGCCTTCGCGCTTGTCCTTGAGCGTATTCTTGCTGTCGCTCGGTTTGGTCGAAACCATGTGTTCCTCGCTATTGCTGGCGGGGTAACGGTTTCGCGCGTGGCCGAGTTCCGCTTAAGCCTTCTGCTCCTTGAACGTCTCCCGGAACGCATGCGCCGGGTAAACGCCCAGAATCGTCAGCTCATTGGAGAAAAAGCCCAGCTCTTCGAGCGCGTGAACCAGAGCGCGGTCGTCGGGATGCCCCTCGACGTCGGCATAGAACTGCGTGGCGAAGAAGTTGCCGCCCACCATGTAGCTCTCGAGCTTGGTCATGTTGACGCCGTTGGTGGCGAAGCCGCCCAGTGCCTTGTAGAGCGCGGCGGGCAGGTTGCGCACCCGAAACACGAAGGTGGTGATGACCTTGCCCTTGCCGTGGGGTGCCCATTTCTTTTCTCTCGACAGCACGATGAAGCGCGTCGTCGAATGGCTGGCGTCTTCGACATTCTCCTTGAGGATTTCGAGGCCGTAGATCTCGGCGGCGAGCCGCGAAGCGATCGCGGCGCGGCTGGTGTCCTTGGCTTCGGCGACTTCGCGCGCCGAGCCGGCGGTGTCGGCGGCGACGACCGGCTTCAACTTCAATTCGCGGATCACGCCGCGGCACTGGCCGAGCGCCATGACATGGCTCTGCACGGTCTTGATCGTCTTCAGGCTCGCGCCCTTCGGCGCCATCAATTGATTGCGGATCGGCAGAAAGTGCTCGGCGACGATGTGCAGGCCCGAATCCGGCATCAGGTGATGAATGTCGGCGACGCGGCCCGCGACCGAATTCTCGATCGGGATCATGCCGAGATCGACGTCGCCATTGCCGAGCGCGGTGAAGCAGTCCTCGAAGGTTGGCGCCGGCACCGGCTCGTGGCCGGGATAGGCCTCCTTGCAGGCAATGTGAGAATTCGCACCCAGCTCGCCCTGGAAGATGATTTTTTTCTTCGCCATCGCCGCCGCCTGGAAATTTCGTGCGGTTGGGTCGCAGACCTGACGTTGACTGTCAACGGAGCCCCGGAAAATCAGGAACTAAGCGGCGTTTCGGCGGTTAGGGTCCGCCGAAAGGGGATCACATGGTGGACGTTCGTCACGACATCGCAACGGAGATCGAGCTGGTGCAGGAACGCATCGCGACCCAGCATTTCGTTATCAAGTCTTCGGGCCATGACGAGATCGCGGTCGGCGCTGCCGCGGCGCGGCTGCGCGAGCTTAATGAGAAGCTTGTGGCCTTGCAGGCCGAGCTGATCGACGCGCCCGCGCTTTCTTTGGCGCGCCTCTAACCGCGGTTCGTCCAATGGCGATCAAACGTCCCACGACCAAGCTGGAAGAGGACGATGATCAGAGCCACTTCGGCGTGCACAAGGGCGAGGCTCAGAGCGCGCCGCATCCCGATAATGCCTTGATGCTGGCCCGCGCCGGCCTCGGTCCGATGCGCGATGCCAATGCGCGCGACAAAGCTGTTCGGCGGAAATCGTCGTCCTCCTCCCGCGGCTAAAAATAAATTTCAAAATAGTTGCACGCGGCGTGGATTGTTCAACGATTACGGTGCCGTTAAGTGCCAATTACGACATAGGTGATGACCTAATTTGTGAACGGAAGGTGTATCCTTGTCGTTGATCGATTGAGGTAGCGCATCGAAAGCGCATCTATCCGCGACACAAGCGCTAACCAAGGCGCAGACACGGACGAAAATAAGAAGAAGCTGTCCGAACCTTCGGGTTGTTTGAGTCGCAATTAAACACCCCCCCCTCACCAGGGTCCGAACAGGAGACACTGAACCCGCCGTCGGGACACGACGGCGCCACTTGCCATTACGGCAAGTCAGGAGGGCGCGTGGCTACACATCAGACCCAAGCTGACCTGGGCAACCAGCTTCTCGCGGCGTTACCGCCGCCGGCGCTCGACCTTTTGCGCCGCGATTTGAAGGACGTGACGCTCGATCAGGGGCGTGTCCTGTTCGAGCCCGGCTCCCCCCTCGATACGATCTATTTTCCGCACACCGGTCTCATCTCGCTCCTGGTCCTGACGCGCGACGGAGGCGCAATCGAGACGGGAACGGTGGGCCGCGAAGGCGCGGTTGGATTGCACGGCACGCTTGGCCCGCGCATGTCCTTCACCCGCGCCACGGCGCAAATCCCAGGCAAGTTCTCGGTCATTCCCGCCGCGCGGCTTTCGCGCTTGATGGATGAGAGCAGCCCCATTCGGGCGCTGATCCAGAAATATACCGAGGTTTTGTGGGCGGAATCCCAGCAAGCGACCGCCTGCAATGCCGCGCATGATGCCGCGGCGCGGCTGGCGCGCTGGCTACTGCAAAGCTCCGACCGGATCGGGAGCGATCACATTTCGCTCACGCAGGAATTCCTGGCGCAGATGCTCGGCGTGCGGCGCACCACGGTCACCCTGCTGGCGCAGGCGCTCCAGACCGAAGGCGTGATCGCCTATAGCCGCGGCCAAATTCATATCGTGAATCGACCGGCGCTCGAGGCACGAAGTTGCGAGTGCTATCGCGTCATGAAGCGTGACGCGCTGATGCCCTCGATCGGCATCAGGTTCTGAATTTAACCGACCTCCGATCGGGGGGGTCGCGAAAGGCTCTCGTGCCGAAATATTTTTTCCATCTGCGGGACAAGGAAAGCCTGAAGGATTCCTTCGGGGTCGATCTGCCGGGTATTGCGGAGGCCAGGGCCCATGCCGAAAGCGTGGCCAAGGAGCTGATGTTCAAGCGCCAGGGCATGCTCGATAGCGACTGGACCAAGTGGACGATGACAGTCGAAGACCCTGCCGGAACCGAGCTTTTTTCATTGAAGATGAGCGATCTGCCTTCGGAAAAGGATGACGACTAGCTCGCGATTCTGGTTCGCCTTTCCGACACAAGCCGCATGACGGTCTGCGCCGCGCGCGAGACGCGAGCGCGCTTCGTCGGCCGCCATTTTTTTTACCGAGTCGGGCAGCGAACTGCGGCGGCGAAATTTTCGTCCGAGGATGCCCGCATGAACACGGTCATCCGCGCGTTTCCTCATCTCGCCGACCTTGATCATCCTGTATGCGCATGCGGCGCGCCGATGCGTCTGCTGGCGATCGAGCCGGCCCCGGATGCGCCCCATACGACGATTCACCTCTTCGAGTGCACTGGTTGCCAGGTCGAACTGCGCGTTATGCACGACGATACGCCGAAGCCGTCTGAACAGGCTTCAGCCGCGTAAAATCTTCCGCGCCTTTTCCAGCTCTTCCGGCGTATCCACGCCGAGCGGGACGCTATCCACGATCATCGCGTCGATCCGCATGCCGTTATCCATTGCCCGTAACTGCTCGAGCCGCTCGCGCTTCTCGTTCGCGGATGGCGGGAAGGTGACGAATTTTTCCAGCGCGGCGCGGCGATAGGCGTAAAGCCCGATGTGATGATAGTGCGGGCCCGGCCCGACCGCATCGGCGCGGGTGAAGGCGTTGGCGTGGAGCCGTTGCGGCGAGACTTTCGTGCCGATCAGCTTCACCACGTTCGGGTT
>JAFBAG010000030.1 GCA_019247925.1 Pseudolabrys sp. | reverse complement strand
TGGCGAGTGTAGTGATCGGCCCGTTCGCGGCGGCGGCTGCGATCAGGCATGGAGTGGAGTAACGATGCTGATCGATCTTGCCAATCCGAGCCGCTTTCTGGCGTTCACCCAGCGTGCGCTGCCATGGCTCGCCGCGGCAACCGCACTGGCCTTCGCCGCCGCCGTCGCGCTCGCGCTCAACGCTCCCGACGATTATCAACAGGGCGCCACGGTGAAGATCATGTTCTTGCATGTGCCTTCGGCCTGGCTGGCGATGGGCATCTGGGCGCTGATGAGCATCGCCGCCCTCGGCACTCTGGTGTGGCGCCATCCGCTCGCCGACGTCGCCGCGCAAGCCGCGGCCCCGATCGGCGCGGCACTGACATTTCTGTGTCTCGTCACCGGTTCGCTGTGGGGCCGGCCGATGTGGGGGACATATTGGGTGTGGGACGCGCGGCTCACCTCGGTGCTCGTTCTTTTCCTGATGTATCTCGGCGTCATCGCGCTCTACCGCGCGGCGGAAGATCCTGGGCGCGGCGCGCGCGCCGCCGCCATTCTCACTTTGGTCGGCGCGGTCAATCTTCCCATCATCAAGTTCTCCGTCGATTGGTGGAACACATTGCATCAGCCGGCGTCGGTCATCCGCCTCGCCGGCAGCGCGATCGACAGGTCGATACTCATTCCTCTTCTGGTCATGGCGCTCGCGTTTTTTCTGCTGTTCGCGGCGCTGCATCTGGCGGCGATGCGCAACGAAATCCTGCGCCGCCGCGTGCGCGCGATGCTCATGCTGAAGGCCCGCCGCGGATGATTCCGAAAAGTGGGCACCGGTTTTCGGATCAAATCATGCGCCAGGAAAAAAGCGCATGACTCTCGGACCGCACGCGTCATTTATCGTCACCGCATATGCGCTCGGAATTGCCGTTATTGCGGGGCTGATCGCGTGGATTTGGCTTGATTATGCCGCGCAGCGCCGCGCCCTCAATGAGCTCGAAGCCGGCGGCGTCAAACGCCGCTCAGACCGGCCATGACCGCACCGCGCAAGGCGCTCTGGCTCATTCCGCTGGCGCTTTTTCTCGCTTTGGCCGGGCTGTTCTTCTACCGGCTTGGCGGCGGCGATCCTTCGCGCATTCCTTCGGCCCTGATTGGCAAGCCGGTGCCGCAAACCGAACTGCCGCCGCTCGAAGGCCTGACGCGCAATGAACGCCCCGTGCCCGGGATCACGGCAGAGACCTTTCGCGACAGCGTCACCGTCGTGAATGTGTGGGCCTCGTGGTGCGTGCCTTGCCATGACGAGATTCCCTTTCTCGCCCGTCTCGCCCAGGACAGCCGCATCCGGCTGGTAGGGATCAATTACAAGGACCAACCGGATAATGCCCGCCGGTTTCTCAATCGCTACGGCAATCCGTTCGCTGCGACGGGAACGGACGAGCGCGGGCGCGCGGCGATCGACTGGGGCGTCTATGGCGTGCCGGAAACTTTCCTTGTCGGCCGCAATGGCCGCATCGCCTATAAGCTGGTCGGTCCGATCACCGCGGAAAATTTCAGCCGCGTGCTGGAGCCCGAGATCGCGAAAGCGGCGGCGAAAAACTAGCTTTTCTTATGGGTGCTGTATTTCATCAGCAGCGGGTATTGCAGCGCGCCGAATGCGAAGGTGAGCGGCATCACGCCGAATAGCTTGAAACTGACCCAGAAATCGGTGCTTTGCGTCCGCCAAACGATCTCGTTGACCACCGCGAGGAAGATAAAGAATGCCGCCCATCGGATGGTGAGCTTGCGCCATCCCTCATCCGTCAGATTGAAGACCGCGTCGAAAACCATGCCGAGCAGCATCTTGTTGAAGGCGAGTCCGCCAAGCAGGACGACAGCGAACAGCGCGTAGATGATCGTCGGCTTGAGCTTGATGAAAGTCTCATCCTGCAGGATGAGCGTCAGACCGCCGAAAACCAGGACGACGACTGCCGTCACCAAGGGCATCACGGCGAGATGCCGCGTCTGCACCCAGGACACCGCGAGCGCGATCAGCACCGCGACCATGAAGGCACCGGTCGCGGCATAAATCCCCGCGCGGGTATTGACGACGAAGAACAGGATCAGCGGCCCGATATCGAGCGCGATCTTGAGCCAGGGATTGAGCTTGGCTTTGGCCGGCATGGTCAACTGTCCAATCCCACGATAGCGCGCGAGAAATCCCGTGCGGTGAATGGTTGCAGGTCTTCGATCCCCTCGCCGATCCCGATGAGGTGCACCGGCAGGCCAAATTTGGCAGCGACTGCGACGAGAATACCGCCGCGCGCGGAACCATCGAGTTTTGTCATGACCAGCCCGGTAACCCCCGCTGTCTTGCCGAACAATTCCACTTGCGACAGCGCGTTCTGGCCGACCGTCGCGTCGAGCACAAGAAGCACCGCGTGCGGCGCGTCCGGCTCGACCTTGCGCATGACGCGGACAATCTTTTCGAGCTCGCCCATCAGCTCGGTCTTGTTTTGCAGCCGCCCCGCCGTATCGACAAGCACGACATCGGTCATCTCGTGCTTGGCCGCGGATACGGCGTCGAATACGATGCCGGCCGGATCGGCGCCCGGACCGCGCGCCACAACCGACGCGCCCGACCGTTCGCCCCAGATTTTAAGTTGATCGATCGCGGCCGCGCGAAAAGTGTCGGCGGCAACCAGCATCACGCTCTTGCCCGCCGCGCGATAGCGCGCCGCGATCTTGCCGATGGTCGTCGTCTTGCCCGAGCCGTTGACGCCGCAGACCAGGACGACGAAAGGACGCGCCGTGATCTCAAGGGGCTTTGCGACGGACGCGAGAACTTTCTCAATTTCCCCGGCGAGAATCGCCTTGACCTCATCCGGCGACAAGTCCTTTTCATAGCGCCCTTTCGCGAGCGCCCTGGCGATGCGCGAAGCCGTCTCGACGCCGAGATCGGCGCGGATCAATCCGTGCTCGAGGTCTTCAAGTGCAGCAGCGTCCAGCCGGCGTTTCGAAACCAGGTCGGAAATCGCCGTGCCGAGCGCTGAGGACGAGCGCTTGAGCCCGCCACTGAGGCGTTTCCACCAGCTTTGTTTGTCGCCGCTGTCGACCATGGGGCGACCGTGATAGCGGTTTGGACATGACACCGGAAGAGATGCAGGCACGCCTGCTCTACCGCGACGGTTTGATGCTGGTGGTCGATAAGCCGGCGGGCATTCATGTGCATCGCGGGCCGAAAGGCGGCCGCAGCTTCGAAGACGATTTCGACGCGCTGCGCTTCGGCCTGCCACGGCGCCCGGCGCTGGCGCACCGGCTCGACCGCGATACGTCGGGCTGTCTGGTGCTCGGCCGCCATCGCAAGGCCCTCGCCTCGCTCGGCAAGCTGTTCACGAACGGCAAGGTCGGCAAGACCTATTGGGCTGTCGTCGAAGGCGGGCCGCAAGCCGATGAAGGCCAGATCGACATTCCGCTCAGCAAGCTCGACGAAAGCCGCGGCTGGTGGATGAAAGCGGATCCCAAAGGCCTGCCGTCAAAGTCGCGCTGGAAGGTGATGGGAAAAAGCGGCGCCCTGACCTGGCTGGCACTCGAGCCGCTGACCGGCCGCACCCATCAGCTTCGCGTGCACTGCGCCGAAATGGGGTTTCCGGTCGTCGGCGACAATATTTACGGCAAGTCGCCGCGCACGGGCGGTCCGCCGCTGCATCTGCATTCCCGCGAGATTGTCGTGCCGCTTTACAAGAACAAGGACGCAATCGCGGTGACCGCCCCGGTGCCGGCGCATATGTCGGAGCTGCTGACCGCGTGCGGGTGGCGCAGCGAAAGTCAGTAAAGCATCGCCTTGTGACGCGCCGGCGCGTCCTTGTCGTATTGCGCGCCACCCAGCTTGCCGTCCGTCAGTTCCGCGATGATCGTTCCCGTCGATGGCAGGCTCTTGCGATCGATTTGGGCTTTCGCATCCCATAGCTTGCCGCGCATGATCGCCTTGGAGCAGTGGAAGAAGATTGTCTCGATCGTGACGATGAGAACGGCGCGCGCCGGCTTTCCATTGACGGCGAAGCTCTCGCGCAAGGCAGGGTCGACCGATACCTGGCCGCGGCCATTGATGCGCAACGTCTCGCCGACGCCGGGGATGAGAAAAAGCAGCGCGATGCGCGGATCAGTCATCAGGTTCTTGAAGCCATCAAGCCGGTTATTGCCGGGGCGGTCCGGAATCATCACCGTCCGCTCGTCGACGATACGTACGAAACCGGGCATGTCGCCCTTCGGCGAGCAGTCGAGCCCATCCGGTCCGCTCGTCGCGATGATGACGAAAGGCGCGGCTTCGATCAGCGCGCGATAGCCCTGCGAGATGTGATCGATCTCCTTGGCGAGCGCGGTCGGCATTGGCTCGCCGTACAGGCTTTCGAGCTGCGCGACGCTTTCGACCACGTGGCTGTTCGTCATTCGCGTTGTCCTCAGGCTGCGAGAAGGCGGCGGCCGTCGTGACCGCCGATCGTGACGTCGATCATAGCACCCGGCGAGCATGGCGCGGCGAGCTTCACCGGTATGAATTGCGCAGTGCGGCCCATGCCGCCGCGTTCCGCGAGGATTTGTCGCGTCGCACCGATCTCGCGATCGAGATGGCGGCGCAATGCCGCGTCGCCACGCTCGCGCAGACGCCGGGCGCGATCTTTGGCGACTTCGGCGGCAACTTGCGGCATCCGTGCCGCCGGTGTGCCCGGGCGCGCCGAAAACGGAAAAACATGCAGATGCGTCAGACCGCACTCCTCAACGAGATCGAGCGAGCGCGCGAACATCGCCTCGGTCTCGGTCGGGAAACCGGCGATGATATCGGCGCCGAACACGACATCGGGGCGCAGGGCGCGGACTTTCTGCGTGAAGGCGATGGCATCGGCGCGGGAGTGACGGCGCTTCATGCGCTTGAGGATGATGTCGTCGCCCGCCTGCAAGGACAGATGCAGATGCGGCATCAGCCGCGGCTCGTTAGCGAACGCATCGAGCAGATCGTCGTCGGCCTCGACGGAATCGATGGAAGACAGCCGCAGTCGCAGAATATCGGGCACCTCGCGCAGCAAGCGTTTGACCAAAGCGCCGAGGCGCACGCCGTCCGCATCGTAGCTGGTGATGTCGACCCCGGTGAGGACGATCTCGCGGTATCCGTTTCCAGCGAGGCGACGCGCTTGCGCGATGACATCGGCAGGCGCCAGCGAGCGGGAATTGCCGCGCCCATACGGGATGATGCAGAAGGTGCAGCGATGATCGCAGCCATTCTGCACCTGCACGAAAGCGCGGGTATGGCCCTCAATGCTGTCGACCTGCGGCGCGGCGATCTCCCGCGCCGTCATGATCTCACCGACGGCGATGCGGTTGGGGGAAGACCAGGCAGCAGAGTCGAGTTTCTCGCTATTGCCCAGAATGCGATCAACTTCGGGCATTCGGGCGAAGGTCGCAGGCGAAGCTTGCGCCGCACAGCCTGTCACGACAATGCGCGCGTCCGGCTGCTCGCGCCTGGTGCGGCGGATCGCCTGGCGCGCCTGACGCACAGCTTCGCCCGTGACCGCGCAGGTATTGAACACGACAGTGCCTGCCTGACCGGCCGCCGCATGCCGTATCGCCTCGGATTCATAGGCGTTGAGGCGGCAGCCGAAGGTGACAACATCAACGCTCATGTCGCGGCCTTCTCGAACAGCGCCGCATCGAAGACACCCTCGCCTTCGAGCTCGGCGGCCCCTGTCATCAGGACATGGTCATCCTTGTCCCGCCATTCGATGTCGAGGTCCCCGCCGGGAAGCGATACTTTGACCTTGCGCTCGGTGCGCCGCAGGCGCGCGGCAGCCACGGCGGCCGCACATGCGGCCGAGCCGCAGGCGCGCGTCAATCCGGCGCCGCGCTCCCAGGTTCGGATAATGATGTGCTCTCGCGACACGATCTGCGCCAAGGTGATGTTGGCGCGCTCGGGAAAGATCGGATGGTTCTCCAGCAACGGCCCGAATTTGCGGAGGTCATAGGCCGCGACATCGTCCACCCAGAAGATCGCATGGGGATTGCCCATGCTCACCGCGGATGGCGAATGCAGGACCGGATTGTCGATCGGCCCGATCTGAAGTTCGATCATGCGGGTGTCGCGGAATTCCTCGGCGAGCGGAATTTCATTCCACTTGAAGCGCGGCGCGCCCATATCGACGGTGAACCGCCCGTCCGCATTGCGCCAGCAATTGAGAATGCCTGCGGCGGTTTCGAAAGCCAGCGTCCGCTTGCCGTTTTCATCGGCGACCAGCGAAGCGATGCACCGCATGCCGTTGCCGCAGGCGCCCGCCTCGGACCCGTCATTATTATAAATGCGCACATAAGCGTCGGTGCCGGCAAGGCGCGGCGGATAAAGCGCCATCAGCTGATCGTAAGGCGCGCCGGCGGGCTTTGCCGCGGCGCGCGCTTCGTCCGCGCCGATTGTCGCAGGCTTTGCGTCCTTGCGCAGATCGACCACGACGATCTCGTTGCCGATGCCGTTCATCTTGACGTAACGGTGATTGGCGAGAACGCCCATTCTTTTGCAACCTGCCGAAATGACCGGATTTATATGGCGAATACGCGAGGCTTGGCCAGTGCCGTGCTAGAACGTGATTCGACCGCCGCGGGGGCGCGCTAGGAATCCCGGATGCTCCGCCCTTTCATCGCTGTATCGTTTGTCTGGCTATTGCTCGCCGGCCCCGCCTTGCCACAGGCGGCCGCGCCAACGCCGCCACCGCCGGCATCAGCCGCGCCCAGTTCCCCGGCGCCGCTCAAGCCCGGTGATCCGTTCGGCGAGCCCGTCGAGCTCCCTGAGCGCAGCATCGTTTTTCTCAACGGCCAGGGCACGTGGGACAGCGCGTTCGACACGCTGGTCGACGCCTTCAAGTCCCTCAATCAGTATCTCGACCGCCAGGGCATGAAGCCGAACGGCCGCGCCATGACGATCTATACCGAGACGAGCGATGCCGGCTTCAAATTCCGTGCGGCGCTGCCGATCGACAAGCCTCCGAAAAATCCGCCGAAAGGCGATATCGGCGTCGGCAATGCGCCGTCCGGGAAGGCGCTCAAATTCGTGCACCGCGGCTCTTTCGATTCGCTCGACACCACTTACGAAGCGATCACCAACCACCTCGATGAGAAGCGGCTCGAGATCAAGGAGATGTTCATCGAGGAGTATGAGGGTGACCCGGCCAAGCTCGCGGAAAACGATCTCGTTGTCACCGTCTTCGTCCCGTTGAAGTGACGAAACGCAGATGGCCGGCGCAAAATCCCGCATTCTGGTCGTCGAAGACGAACCGCTGGTCGCCATGATGATCGAGGACACGCTGATTGCGCTGGGTTACGACGTCATCGGGCCCGCCGCCAGCGTCGGTGACGCGCTCGCGCTCATTGAGAGCGAGGGAATCGATGGCGGCCTGCTCGACGTCAATCTCGGTCACGACGAGCGCTCCTATCCCGTCGCCGAGCGGCTGGCGAGCCGGCGCACGCCCTTCATATTCGTGACGGGCTATGGCGCGGCGGCGATCGACCGGCGCTTTAATGCGGTGCCGGTGTTGCAGAAGCCATTCGGGGCGAACGATCTGCAGCGCCACCTATTTGCGGTATTGAGACCCGCGTAGGCCTGGATCAGGCGACCAGAGCCTCGAGCGGGGGCGACTTCAGCCAGGCCCGGATCGCGTCGCTCTCCATCGGCCGGCCGAAGAAATAGCCCTGGCCCTCGTGCACGCCGAGTTCCTTCACCATCGTCATCTGGCCGTGCGTTTCGATGCCTTCGGCCACGACCGTTTTCTCGAGGCTGGCGCCGAGATTGGCGATCGCCTCGATGATGGCGCGCGCGTCGCGGTCGCTTTCGCGCTCGCGGATGAAGGACTGGTCGATCTTGATCTTGTGGAACGGGAATTTGCGCAGGTAATTGAGCGACGAATATCCGGTGCCGAAATCATCAAGCGACAGCTCGACGCCCAGATCGCGGAGCTGGCCCATGGCAACAAGTGTTTCCTCGGATTCCTCAAGCAGCAGCCGCTCGGTGATTTCGAGCTCGAGCCGTTGCGCGCGCAAGCCCGATTTCGCGAGCGCGGTCGCGACGTGGAGCACCAGCCCCGCATCCTTGAACTGCACGGGCGAAAGGTTGACGGCGACCTTGACGTGGTTGCCCCACGACGCCGCCTCGAGGCAGGCCTGATTCAGAATCCATTCGCCGAGCGCGATAATCATCCCGGTCTCTTCGGCGACCGGAATAAAGACCGAGGGCGGGATCGTGCCGCGCACCGGATGAACCCAGCGAATGAGCGCCTCGCAGGTCGTCACCCGGCCGGTCGACAGATCGACCAGCGGCTGGAATGCGAGATGGAACTGGTTGGAGTTGATCGCCTCGCGCAGATCAAGCTCGAGCGCGCGGCGGACATGCGCCGCCTCTTCCATTTC
>JAFBAG010000284.1 GCA_019247925.1 Pseudolabrys sp. | reverse complement strand
GCCGCCGCATCGCGCAAGCCCATATTCAGCCCCTGCCCGGCGATCGGATGAATAATGTGCGCAGCGTCGCCGATCAGAGCGAGGCGCTCGCCGATGAAACTGCGCGCGGTGAACAGGCCCAGCGGGTAGGCATGACGCGGCCCCGCCAGCGCCAGATCGCCGAGATGGAGCCCGAAGCGCTTTTCGAGTTCGGACAGAAAATCCGTGTCAGATAGTTCGAGCAGCCGCGCGGCTTCGCGTTTCGTTTCTGTCCAGACGATCGAGGAGCGCTTGCCGGTCAACGGCAGGATCGCAAACGGCCCTGCGGGCATGAAATGCTCTTCGGCGCGGCCATTGTGATCGCGCTCATGCGCGATCGTGGTGACGATGGCCGACTGATCGTAGCCCCAGCCATGCGAGGCGATGCCGGCCTGCTCGCGCACCTGCGAGCGTGCGCCGTCGGCTCCGACCAAAAGCCGCGCTCGAATTTTTCCGCCGTCCTTGAAGGTGACCGCAACCGCGCTTGCGTCGCTGTCGAAACTTTCGACCGCTTCATCGCGAAGATCGACGCCTTGTGCTTTTGCACGGACAACCAGCGCGTCGATCAGGTGCCGGTTTTCGATCATGTGGGCGAAGGGCTCGCCCTCTTCGACCTCGCCGCCAAACGTCAAAAATGTCGGCCGCACCGCATCGTCGAGTTTGGAATCCGTCACCACCATGTCGGTGATCGGCTGCGCCTTGTCGGCGACCGCCTGCCAGGCCCCGACCGTTTCGAACAGGCGCCGTGCCGCCGCGGCAATGGCCGATGCGCGCGGGTCTTTCGAGTGCGCCGATGCCAGCGCCGGGTCGGCCACCGTCACCGCAAATGACGCGCCCAGTCCCTGGCGCAGCGCGATGGCCAGCGCCAGCCCGGCGAAACCGCCGCCGGCGATCAGCACATCGGTCTCTTTGGCCGCTTTCGTATTCGCCTTCGCCATCATTCGCTTGGGCATTCCTTGTCAAACGCCCCGCAGCATAGCACTTTGCTGGCCGTTATTTTGGCGACACGGATTGCGCGATGTCCTCGGCTGTTTCCGACCTCATCTCGATCCTCGACCTCGAGCAGCTCGATCTCAACCTGTTCCGCGGCCGCTCGCCGCAATCGGGCTGGCAGCGCGTCTTCGGCGGCCAGGTGATCGGCCAGGCGCTGGTCGCCGCCGTGCGCACCGTGGAAGGCCGGCCGCCGCATTCATTGCACGCCTACTTCCTGCTGCCCGGCGATCCGAAGATCCCGATCATCTACGACGTCGACCGCATGCGCGACGGCAAGAGCTTCACGACGCGCCGCGTCACCGCGCGCCAGCACGGCCACCCGATCTTCTCGATGCTGGTTTCGTTCCACGACGACGAGCAAGGGCTCGCGCATCAGGCGCCGATGCCGGACGTTCCGGGCCCGGAAAAGCTGCCAAGCGAAGCCGAAGTGCGCAGTAAGCTTTTGCCGATGATGCCGGAATCGGTGCGCAAATATTACGAGCGCGAGCGCCCGATCGAGCTGCGCCCCGTCGAGTTCGAGCGCTACCTCGGCAAGAAATATCCCGACGGCCGGTTCAACATCTGGATCCGCGCCACTGGGAAATTGCCCGACGAGCCTGCGATCCACCAATGCGCGCTCGCCTATGCGTCCGACTTCGCCTTGCTGGACACCGCCTTGGTGCCGCATGGCCGCACCCTGTTCGAGAAGGACTTCATGGCGGCGAGTCTCGACCATGCGCTATGGCTGCACCGGCCGTTTCGCGCCGACGATTGGCTGCTCTACGCGCAGGACTCACCGAACCTGCATGGCTCGCGCGGCTTCGCCCGCGGTCTCATTTTTAAGCGCGACGGCACTTTGGTCGCTTCGGTCGCTCAGGAAGGCCTGGTGCGGCTGCGCCGCACATGAGACTGACGCTGCCCTTGCTGTTGCTTTTCCTCAGCGCGGCAGCCCACGCCGCGTCGGAGCGGCAAGCGGCGCCAGCCGGCGCCCCCGCAAAGGCGCCGCCACAGTTCACGCGCTTCACGCCGGATGAGCTCAGCCGCGGTTTCATGGCGCTCGCCTTCGGCTCCGACCTGCGCACGGTGGCGCGCAAGCCGATGATCCGCCGGTTCGACCGCGCGATCCGCGTTCACGTCATCAACAAAGGGACTGTCGACCGAACCGCGCAGATAAAAAAAATCGTCGCCGAATATGCGACGCAAATGCCGGCCCTCGGACTGACCCTAACCGATGAAGCCGCCGCCGACGTCACGCTCCATCTGATGAACGAGAAGAATTTCGCCGGCGCACTGATCGAGGCCTTTGGCGCGAAAATCGCCCGTACCTTTATCGCCCGTACCGAGCCACAATGCATGACCAGCGTGCAGTCGGACGGCGAGGGCAAAATCATCCGCTCGTTCTCATTCATCATCGTCGACCGCGGCGAGGCGACCTTTCTGGACTGCGCCTATCACGAGATGCTGCACGCCCTCGGCCTGACGAACCACGATCAGCGCAACCGCTTCACGACCCTCAATCAAGACCGCTTGGTCGGCTACCTCAGCGCTTATGACCTCGCTCTGCTGCGCTTGCTCTACGACAACCGGATGCGGCCCGGCATGGACCGCAAAACCGTGCGGACCCTGCTGCCCCGCCTGATTGAAAGCCTGCCAGCCGAGGTCCGCGCAAAGCCCGGTGGATAAGTCGGCGTCGAATGCCGCTATGCCCAAGCTTTCGCCGTTTGCCCGTTGGCGCGGCAATTTAATCGCTTAAAAATTGGGCGGCTGTCGATAACATAAGCGCAGCCAGCCGGGGGCCCGCCAAATGAAGCTCGTTATCGCCGTTATCAAGCCGTTCAAGCTCGAGGAGGTGCGCGACGCGCTGATGGCGCTCGGCGTCCAGGGCATG
>JAFBAG010000248.1 GCA_019247925.1 Pseudolabrys sp. | reverse complement strand
CTGCGGGCGCCGCGCCGCGATACGGCACGTGAATCACCTGAATGCCCGCCATGGTGTTCATCAGTTCGCCGGCTAGCTGCTGCGGATTGCCGACACCTGACGAAGAGAATGTGAGCTTGCCAGGATTGGCCTTCGCCTCCTTGACGACATCCTGCGGCGCGCGGATCGTCGAAGCCGAATTGACCGCGACGACGCAGGGCACAACCCCGACGAGGGCGATCGGCACGATTTCCTGCGGCTCGTAGGGCATGCGGCCCTTGTGAAGCTGCGGGTTGATGCCCATCTCGCCCGAGCCCATGAGGAGCGTTTTGCCGTCGGGCGCCGCCTTGGCCACCGCAGAGGTGGCGAGCATCGCCGAGGCGCCGGTTCGATTTTCGACCACGACATTCTGATTAAGGGTCGTTTTGATCGGCTCGCTGAGCAGCCGGGCGACGAAATCAACGCCGCCGCCCGCCGCATGGCCGACCATGATCCGGATCGGCTGCGCCTGACTCTGGGCGAAGGCGCCGCCCATGCCCGCCAGCGAGAACGCGCCGAGAGCAAGATTGAAATCGCGTCGTGTCAGCATGTCGCCCCCCGTTCTCTTTGGCCGTTACATCCGAAGCAGCTTTTTCGCGTTGCCGCTGAGAATTTTCGCCTTGTCCTCGTCCGACAGCGGCACGTTTTCCATCCACGCCACGCCCGGCTTGTTGTCCATCACGAACGGCCAATCGACCGCGAACAGGATGTGGTCGACGCCCATTTCCATCACGCAGCACAGCAATGCGGGGTTGGAGAAAAATCCCGACGTGGTGAGATAGAAGTTCTTCGAGAAGATGTCGCGGAACGCCACCTGCTTGCCGCCCGGCCGTTTGAGCGCCGAATCGATCCGCCACAGCAAAAACGGCAGCGTCTCGCCAAAATGGCCGAGAATGAGTTTGAGTTTGGGGTGCTTCTCGAACAGACCCGAGAGAACCAGCCGGATCGCCATGGTCGCCGTTTCGACGGTGAAGCCCCAGGCCGGCCGCGCCACCAGCGGGAAATCCTTGATGTAATCGGCGAGATAGATTTCCGTGACGCGCGGATCGGGCAGTGCCGGGTGCAGATAGATCGGCACGTCGAGCTCTTCGGCGCGCGCGAAGATCGGCCAGTATTTCTGCTTGTCGAGGAATTCACCGTTCGCGGTGCCGTGGATCATCGCGCCTTTCATTCCGAGCTGTTTTACGCAGCGCTCGAGCTCGTCGGCGGCGGCTTCCGGTACCGCCGTCGGCAGCGCGCAAAATCCGGCGAAGCGTTTTGGATTGGCTTTGACGATGGCAGCGAGCCGGTCATTCACGCCCGACGCGACCTTGGCCGCGACGTCGGCTGACAGCTTCTGGGTCGCGGGCGCGCCGTGCGACAGCACCTGGATGTCGATGCCGGCCTCGTCCATTTCCTTGAGGCGCAGTGCGCCGTAATCGTAGAGCCGCTCGTCGATCGGCCCGCCCTTGGCGGCTTCGGGACCCTGGAAGGTCTTTACGAGCTCAGCGTCGTAATAATGCTCTTCGATGGCGATGATCGGGACATGCGGCTTTTTCATCATCGGAGCACCTGACGCTGTGGGACGCGCTGTCCTAACAAATGCAAAGACGGCGCGCATTAACGGTTTGAGAATCAGTTTCGCTTACCGAAAAGGGCATGACCGCCCTTCGTCTTGTCTTGTTATTTGTGGCCCTCTTCGTGTCTAGCAGCCCCGGTTTTGCGGCCGTGTCGCCCCCGAAGGAGCCGGACCTCGCTGGCGACGCCGCCGGCTCCGCGCCAGCTGTCATGGAGGTCGAAATCGGCGCCGGCTCGTCCGCCGAGCTCGCGGTTGAAAAGGAAGACCGCGCGCCGCCGCCCGTGACGCCGCAAAGCATCAAGCCGCGCCAAAGCATCGCGGAATAAAAAACGCCGCGCACGAGGCGCGGCGTTTCGTTTTCAGTCGAATGAAAAACTACATCGCCGGAGCATTGCCCGGACGTGCGTCGATCGCTGCATCGGCCGGCGTCGAGGGCTTCACTGCGGTCGTGCCCGGCGCGGTTTCGGCCTGCGCGAACGCGTCACCGGCGTCCGCAAGCCGGCCCAGCATGCCCTTGTTCTTGGCGACGTAGTAGTAGCCGCTGGCATAGAGCGAGACCGCGCGCGATTCATTGCCGCCCGCGACCTTGTAGGCGCCGGCGAGATATTTCACCGCATAGGTCATGTTGGTGTGGGGGTCGAGCAGGCCCGCCGCATCGCCGCGATAGCCCATGCCCCGCGCGGTGCCGAGCCGGATCTGCATCAGACCGTAATTGCCCTTGCTGACGGCGCGAGCATTGCCGCGGCTCTCGCGCAAGATCACGCGGCGCACCAGGGATTCCGGCACGCCATTGGCGGAGGCGTGCTGTGAAATCAGGCTGTCGAGATTGCCGTTGCTGTCGGTGGCGAATTTTCCCGCGCTGGCCGGCGCGGCGATGCAACAAGCAGCAAAAATAATAAAAGCGGTAACGCGAGTCATGGCAGCTCCAAATTTTGGGGGATGCGGGTGTGTGTTCGTGAAAACAGGCCGCAATGTGGCCCGCGCGCGGAATTTTTTCGGCGGGTAAAAAAAAGTAAATCGCGGTCCCTCGTGGGTCGCCCGTTAACGCCGTTCACCCGCGCGGGTTCCTGGGTTAAGACTGCGACAAAGCAAACGAGGAGGACGCCGAAATGCCGAAGGCCTATTGGGTCACCACATAC
>JAFBAG010000230.1 GCA_019247925.1 Pseudolabrys sp. | reverse complement strand
GGGCTGACGGCGCGCAATGACACCGGGCCTCGGTTTTGCGGTCGCCGCCATGCTGTGCTTCGGCGCCAGCGATCTCATCTATAAGCGCGCCGCGACGGGTGGTGTCGACGGACGGCAATTCGCGATGTTGCAGGCCTGGGTCTTCTGCCCAGGCGTCACGCTTTACGCATGGCTCACCGGAACGCTGCATCTGAACGCCGCAGCCCTGTGGGGCGCCTTGGCGGGCGGGTTCCTGCTGGTCGCGGTCATCAATTTCGTCACCAGCCTGCGCGACACGGCGGTCAGCACCAACGCGCCCGTGTTTCGGCTGAACTTCACGGTGACGGCGGCGCTCGCCATTCTCATTCTCGGCGAGCCGTTAAATGCCACCAAAGCGATCGCGATCGGGTGCACCCTTGCAGCCGTGTGGTTGTTGCTGGTGGAGCCGGGGGCGCGCCTGCCACCAATTCGTTCGATGACACGCATTCTCGCCGCGACCGTCGCGATGGGGCTCGGCAACTTTTGTTACAAGCTGGGGGTCGGCGGCGGCGCGCTGCCCGAAACCATGATCGCGGCTCAGGCGTGGGTGTTCTGCCCCTCCGCGACGCTCATATATTGGCTCACCAACCGCCGCTTCATCTTCACGCCCGGCGCCTGGCGTTATGGCGCCGCTGCCGCCATCGTGCTCATCGCCGGCTTTGTGCTGCTCCTGCACGGTCTGTCGAGCGGCTATGCGAGCGTGCTGGTACCCGTCGCGCAAATGGGCTTCGTCATCACGGCCGTACTCGGCGCGGTCTTATTTCGCGAGCGGCTCGGCGTGCGCAAGATCATCGGCATCGCGATCGCTGTGGCGGCGCTAAGCCAGTTCGCACTCAGCTAAGCGCCCGCTTTGGCGAGCAGCGCGTCCGACATCTCGAAATTTGCGTAGACGTTCTGTACGTCGTCATGCTCGTTGAGCGCTTCCAGCAGGTTGAGCATTTTTTCGCCCTTGTCGTCATCGACGGCAATTGTGTTCTTTGGCTTCCACACCAGGCCGGATTTTCGCGGCTCGCCGAATTTCGCCTCCAGCGCTTTGGCGACGCTGCCGAGCGAATCCGAAGCGGCAAAAACCTCGTGGCCATTGTCTCCGGACACGACATCGTCAGCGCCGGCATCGATGGCGGCTTCGAGCATAGTATCGGCGCTCGCGACTTTGGCATCGTATTCGACGACGCCGACGTGATCGAACATGAAGGACACCGCGCCGGTTTCCGCGAGGTTGCCACCGCTCTTTGTGAAGGCAGCGCGCACATCTCCCGCGGTGCGATTGCGATTGTCGGTCAGGACTTCAACGATGACCGCCACGCCGCCCGGTCCATAGCCCTCGTAGCGCATGTCCTCGTAATTTTCGTTGTCCGCGCCCTGCGATTTCTTGATCGCACGCTCGATATTATCCTTGGGCATGTTTTCAGCCCGCGCCGCGATGATCGCGCCGCGCAGACGCGGATTGAATGCCGGATCGGGCATGCCCATTTTGGCCGCGACGGTGATTTCGCGGGCCAGCTTGGAAAACAGCTTGGAGCGCGCTTTATCCGCGCGCCCCTTCTTGTGCATGATGTTCTTGAACTGACTATGGCCGGCCATTTCGCAACCCGTATTCGCTGACGGGCGGCGTTATAGGCCGGGCCTTTCAGAAAATAAATATCTCAGGCGGCCGCTGACCGGGCGGTCAAAGTCGCTGCAAGCCGCTCGCGCATCGCGGCAACATTGTCGCGCACGCGGGTCTTGTAGCGGGCGACCGCATCGCGATCGACCACGAAGCCAACACCGTCCGCAAAACTGCGGCCAAAAATATCCATCAGTAGCGAGCGGTTTTCTTCCACGGCCTCGGCATAAGTCACCACGTCCGCCGCGGTCAGCGCGCACAGCAAGGCCGACGGATCGCGTGCAGTGACCGTGCGGTGACGCCGCAATGCGTCAATGGCGGCGTCCGTCGTCATGGTCCGCAGCCGCTCGGGGCCGATGTCCAGGGGCTCTTCGTCCGTGGCACGCCCAAGCGGGCATGCATCGATCCGCCAGTCGCCCAAATGGACGACATTGCGCAAGCCGTTACCGAACACGAAGAGGTCTTCTTCGTGGCGCGCGTACCATGTGTCGCACCGCTCGATCAGCCGATCGAGGGCGTGCCGCGGAATGAGCGGGCGATAATACGTTCCAAAAATGCCGACGACAGTGCGCGCGCGGTCAAGCGTAGCGAACAATTCCTCGGTGAGATGGGTTGGTCCGAGCGCCCCGCCCGTGCCCATGATCAGCAGGTCGACGTCTTCTGTGGCCGCTTGCGGAGAAAGGTGCGCAATGTCGGCCGCGCCCGGCATTACGGAATGCACCATGTGATAGCCCAACCGCTCGCCAAGGCCGCGCGGATCGCCCAGCGAAAGCACGGCGACACGCGGCGGCCGCGATGCCGCGAACTTTTCGGCCGGCGCAAGCCGCATGATCAGCGCTCCGCCGTCGCAGGCCTGGCTGCATTCGACGCGGTAACCGAAACGATCGAAAAGTTGAGTGAGATCGTAGAGGCTAAGCCCCCCGCCGCCGAAATCCTGCGGCCGATAGTCAATCACGATCGGACGGCGCATCAGCGCCAGGCTGCCGAAAAATTGTTCGCGGTTTTCCGCACCTTCGAGGACGCCGATCGCGGCGATGATATCCGCTTCGCTATGGGGCGTGACGGCGCAGCCCGGCGGGAGCATGTTGGAGAGAGGCGTCCCAGCGATGCCGACACGCGCGCCTGTGGGAATGAATTGCGCGACGGCGAACAAGAGCGGCTCCGGCGCAGCCTGCTGCGCGGAATCCTCTATGGCTGCGATTTTGGGCTTGCCCATCGCCGACGCCGTTTGTGCCAATGCCGGACCTTGCACAAACCGGCCGCGAATCGTCTCCACGCCAAACTACGACAGGTTTGACTCGCGAATAAAGAGTCCGAAATGCAACACTTGATTCCGCCTCGGCCTCACCAAAACGGGGGGACGGCCTGTTCCAGAACCCCGCCGAGCCGCACCGGCGCCACACGCAATGCGAGTCCTGTCTTGTCGTCTGTCTCCACGGCTACAGCGCACAATGTCGCCGGCCCATCCGCCGGCTCGAACCGCGCCGAAGCGATCTTGCGCAGAAAACGCGACAGCGGCTCGTCCTTCTGCATGCCGATGATCGACTGGAAATCCCCGCTCATGCCGACATCGGACATGAAAGCCGTGCCGGCCGGCAGAATGCGATGATCGGCTGTCGGCGCGTGGGTATGCGTGCCGACCACGAGCGAAGCGCGGCCGTCACAAAAATAACCGATCGCCTGTTTCTCGCTGGTGGCCTCGCAGTGAAAATCGATGATCGTCACGTCGGCTCCGCTGCCGAGCGCGCAGGCGTTCAATTCCCTCTCCAGCGCGGCAAAGGGATCATCGAGTGCATCCATGAAAATGCGGCCCATCGCGTTGATGACGAGAGCGCGCTTGCCATTCTTGGTTTCGACCAAAGCAGCGCCCCGGCCGGGCGTCCCCGGCGGATAGTTGAGCGGACGAACGAGTTTCGGCGCGCGCTCGATGAAAACCAGCGCCTCGCGCTGATCCCATGCATGATTGCCGAGCGTGATGGCGTCGCATCCGGCGTCAATCAGCTCGTTATAAATCGTCTCTGTGATGCCAAATCCGCCAGCGGAATTTTCCCCGTTGGCAACGACGAGATCGAGCTTCCACTGCCCTATCAACACCGGCAGCCGCTCGACCACCACCACGCGGCCCGCACGGCCAACGATATCGCCGATGAACAAACAGCGCATGGTCAGGAAGACGTCCGCAGGTCGATGGTCTCGCGCTCGGTTAGCACGAGATCGAGCCGCGCGTCGCGGTCTGTCTCGGGGACCCGCGCCACCTCTTGGCTAGCGAACGCGATCCCTGCGGCGATGATAGGCTTGATGGCGCGCAGGCGCGTGATCGTGAGATCGAAATAGCCGGCGCCGTAGCCGATGCGGTGGCCGCGCCGGTCAAAGCAAGCGAGCGGGACCAGCAAAACATCAGGATCGACCTCGCGAGCCGAAGGCAAAGGTTCGCGGATGCCCCATTGGCCGGGAGCGAGCGCGTCACCGAACGCGTAGGCGCGCATCGCCAGCGGCTTGCCCCGGCCGGAAATGACCGGAAGCGCAAGCTTCGCGCCGGCGGCGGCGAGCTTTCGCAGCAACGGCAGCGGATTGATCTCGGTCTTGATGGGCAGGAATGCGGAAACGACCATGCCGGGCCGGACGGTGAACGGCAGCGGACGGTTGGCGATGGTCTCCGCCGCCGCGACGCGCTCTTGCGGCAGCAAAGCGTCGCGCCTGGCGAGCGCCTCCTGCCGCAGCGTGGCCTTGCTGTCTTCGAGCACCATCGAACAACGGAGTTAAAGTGCGGAGCCGCAATGGCCGTTGGAGAACCGATCCCGGGAACCTACAGAAGTAGGTGGGCGCCATATGACCGAACCCACGAGCCCGGTCAGGGACAGCTCCCGTTGGAATCGTAAGGCCCCGAGAATTATGTCTCCTGACGCGCCTCGCAGCCCCGCATTGGAAATGTAGTCCTGCCGGGCCGATTATGCCAGCAGGCAACCCAGCACTAATCCTTGAGGCCGGTTTTGGTTTCCACCACCATCATCGATGCGGTGATAAGCGCCACCTGCTTTGAGACGCCGCCTTCCTCAGCGAAAACCTCGCCGATCGTGATGACGAGCTTCTTGCCCGCGCGCACCACCCGTCCGACCGCGCGCAAGCGCTCACCCTTCGCCGGCGAAAGCAGATGAATCTTGAACTCGGTGGTGAGCACCGCCGCATCTGCCGGCATGACCGAAAGCGCGGCGTAGCCGCAAGCACTGTCGGCGATGGTGGATACGGCGCCGGCATGAATGAAGCCGTGCTGCTGCAAGATCTTGTCGGAAAATGGGAGCACGATCTCGACCTCGCCGGCTTTCACGGATGAAATCCGCGCGCCAAGCGTCGCCATGATCGTCTGCTTCGCAAAGCTGTCGCGCACGCGCGCGTCGGCAGCGTCGGGCATGTCAGCCGAGTGCGACGCTCGAACCGATCGAGCCGTTGAGCTTTTTGGTCAGTCCTTCAATCCGCTCCGCTGCGGAATTGAAGGCGTTCACCACCGCGGTCTGCGCCTCCTTGGCGCGGTCGGAGGCGACGACACGCGCGTCTTGCAACGCCGTCACCTCTTCCTCGAGCCGCCGCAAGCGCTTGCTCATTTCCGCGAGCTCGTCGGCGATCGTCAGCGCCGCCATGACCGTCAGCCGGGTATCGCCGATCTCGCCGAACTTGCCGCGGAGCTCATTGACGCGACCATCGAGATTGCGGGCGAGCGCTTGGAGATGGTCTTCCTGCCCGTCCTCGCAGGCGAGGCGAAACTGGCGGCCATTAATGGTGGCGTTGACGATGGCCATGCCGGTTACTCTTGGGTCGCCAGCACCGTCTTGATGCTGTCGATGGCCTTGTCGAGGCGCTGCGCAATCTCGCGATTGGTATCTTCGAGGCGGCGCGAACGGGCCGCTTCGCTGTCGAGGGCCGCCGCTAGCCGCGTCCGATCAACGCCCAGGGCGTGCAGCTGGCTGGCGAGCCCATCCTCATTGCGGTCGGATTCGCGGCGGCGCTCGACCGCCGCATCCAGCGCATCGAGCGCAAGGGCAAGACGCTTGACCGCCGCGTCCACGGCGCCGGGCTCGGTCATGCTGCATCCGCAGAAAGAGATTGTGGAACAAATATTTAGCGCGAAGAACTTACGTTCCACGCGATATTGGCGTCAACGCTCGGCGCAAAGATATGCCCCGCTGTTTTCGCTTGTGCACGAGGCCGCCGCCGCGCGCGGCTCAGGTTTGACTCGACCCCCTCCCATGCTATCGGAAACGCGAAACAGGCCATTTCCCAATGAATGCAGCAGCGTCGTCGTCCGGAGCCGTGGCAGCCGCCGCGCGTCCCGCGGCCGGTAGTGTCGCGCATGCACGTCTGGCCAATGCCATTCGCGCGCTCGCCATGGATGCCGTCGAGCAGGCCAAATCCGGCCATCCCGGATTGCCGATGGGCGCCGCAGATATCGCGACGGTGCTGTTCACCCAGTTCCTGAAATTCGACCCCGCGGATCCTGCCTGGCCCGACCGCGACCGCTTTATCCTGTCCGCCGGCCACGGCTCGATGCTGATCTACGCCCTGCTCTATCTCACGGGCTATGCGTCGGTCACGCTCGACGACATCAAGAATTTCCGCAAGCTCAACCACAAGACGCCCGGCCATCCGGAGAATTTCGTCACCGAGGGTATCGAAACCACCACCGGCCCGCTCGGTCAGGGCATCGCCAATGCGGTTGGCTTCGCCATCGCGGAGCGGCACCTCGCCGCGGTGTTCGGCAAGGAGGCGGTCGATCACAAAACTTATGTGCTCGCCTCCGATGGCGATCTGATGGAAGGCATCTCGCAGGAAGCCATCGCGCTCGCCGGCCATCTGAAATTGAACAAGCTGATCGTGCTGTTCGACGACAACGGCATTTCGATCGACGGTCCTTTGTCGCTCGCCGACAGCGTCGATCAGGTGAAGCGGTTTGAATCGGCGGGCTGGTCCGCCTGGCGTATCGATGGCCACGATGCGAACGCCATCGCCGCCGCGCTGAGCAAGGCGCAGACCGCCGACCGGCCGGTGATGATCGCGTGCAAGACCAAGATCGGTTTCGGCGCGCCGACCAAGGAAGGCAAGTCGTCATCGCACGGCTCGCCGCTCGGCGCCGAGGAAATCGCGGGCGCGAGAAAGAATCTGGGCTGGGAGGGCGCGCCGTTCGAAGTGCCCGCCGATATTCTGAACGAATGGCGAGCCGCCGGCCGCCGCTCGCAAGGCGCGCATGCCGACTGGAATAAGCGTATGAACGCGCTCGATGGCGGCAAGCGCGCCGAATTCGAACGCCGCCTGAAAGGCGAGCTGCCGAAGCAGGCGCTGGCCGATGCGGTGAAAGCGGCGAAGGATAAGCTCGCCGCGGAACCGAAGGCGATCGCGACGCGCTCGGCGTCCGAATTGGCGCTGGAAGCGCTCATTCCCGCGGTGCCGGAGATGATCGGCGGTTCTGCCGACCTCACCGGATCGAACAATACTCGCACCAAATCAATGAAGCAGCTCAGTGCCGCGGACTACGGCGGGCGCTTCATCAATTATGGCGTGCGCGAGCACGGCATGGCCGCGGCGATGAACGGCATGGCGCTGCACGGCGGCATCATCCCTTACTCAGGGACGTTCCTTGTTTTTACCGATTACTGCCGGCCATCGATCCGGCTTGCCGCGCTGATGGGCGAGCGTGTCATCCACGTGATGACACATGACTCGATCGGCCTTGGTGAAGATGGCCCGACGCATCAGCCGGTCGAGCACCTCGCGGCGCTACGCGCGATCCCCAACCTCCTGGTGTTTCGGCCCTGCGATGCGGTCGAGACTCTGGAGTGCTGGCAACTGGCGCTGGAGAACAAAGATCGTCCGAGCGTGCTGGCGCTGACGCGCCAGAACCTGCCGCAGCTTTCTCAGGACTTCCTCGGCAAAAATCGCTGCGCTGCCGGCGCTTATGAGATCGCTGCCGCGACGGGGAAAGCCGAAGTTTCGATCTTCGCCACCGGCTCGGAAGTCGAGATCGCGGTCGCTGCGAAGAAATTGCTCGACGCGAGGGGCATCGCGACCCGCGTCGTGTCCGTTCCCTCCTTCGAACTACTCGCGGAAAAGTCGGACAGCGAACGCAAGGCGATCATCGGGGACGCCAAGGTGAAAGTCGGCGTCGAGGCCGCCGTGCGGATGGGCTGGGACGCGATCATCGGCAGCGACGGCGCATTCGTAGGCATGTCGTCTTTCGGCGCAAGCGCCCCATATAAGGACCTGTACAAGCATTTTGGAATTACCGCCGAGGCCGTGGCCGAAGCCGCCGCGAAGAAACTCGGAAAATAGGAGCCGGGACTATGACTGTGCGTGTTGCGATTAACGGGTTTGGGCGCATCGGGCGCAATGTGTTGCGCGCTATGGTCGAAGCCGGCCGCAAGGACATCGAGGTGGTCGGCATCAACGACCTCGGCCCGGTCGAGACCAATGCGCATCTGCTCCGCTTCGACAGCGTGCACGGCCGCTTTCCCGGCGAAGTCACCGTGAAAGGCGACAGCATTTCGCTCGGGAATGGCGCCATCAAGGTGACGGCCGAGAAAGACCCGACCAAGCTGCCGTGGAAAGATCTTGGCGTGGACATCGCGATGGAATGCACCGGCATCTTCACGGCAAAGGACAAGGCCTCGATGCACCTCACCGCCGGCGCGAAGCGCGTGCTGATCTCTGCGCCGGGCGAGAACTCCGATCTCACCGTCGTCTATGGCGTGAACCACGACAAACTGACGAAAGATCACAAGGTCGTCTCGAACGCGTCGTGCACGACCAACTGCCTCGCGCCCGTCGCCAAGGTGCTCAACGACAGCGTCGGTATCGAAAAAGGCTTCATGACGACGATCCACGCCTATACCGGCGACCAGCCCACGTTGGATACGATGCATAAGGACCTCTACCGCGGCCGCGCTGCGGCGCTGTCGATGATCCCGACCTCGACCGGCGCCGCGAAGGCGGTTGGCCTCGTTCTGCCGGAGCTCAACGGCAAGCTCGACGGCGTTTCGATCCGCGTGCCGACGCCGAACGTGTCGGTGATCGACTTCAAGTTCGTCGCGAAGAAGAAAACCGACAAGGACGAGATCAACGGCGCCATCAAGCGCGCGGCAGAGCAGCAGCTCAAAGGCATCCTCGGCTACACCAATGCGCCGAACGTCTCGATCGACTTCAACCACGACCCGCATTCCTCGGTCTTCCACATGGACCAGACCAAGGTGATGGACGGCACTCTGGTGCGCGTCATGTCGTGGTACGACAATGAATGGGGCTTCTCGAACCGCATGGCGGACACCGCCGTGGCGATGGGGAAGCTGATCTAGCGGCGATACGCCGGACGACGGCCATGGATACCTGGTTCTGGTTTGCGCTTCCTGTAGTCGCCTTGCTCAGTGTCGGCGGCGGCTTGCTGATGCGGCGCGCCGGCTGGGGCCGAAGCCAGCTCACCGCGTATGACCGGTCGAGCCCCTCGTCTGGATTCTGCCATCCCGGCGATACTGGCGGCGGCCAGA
>JAFBAG010000036.1 GCA_019247925.1 Pseudolabrys sp. | reverse complement strand
TCCGGCGTGCTTTGGAACGAGGTCGCGACCGCGACCCATGCGCGCGAGTTCAAGGACGTCCAGCTCGAGCACATGCTGGCGGATGCCGGCGGCATGCAGCTCGTGCGCAACCCCAAGCAGTTCGACGTCATCGTTTGCGACAATCTGTTCGGCGACATGCTCTCCGACGTCGCGGCGATGCTGACGGGCTCGCTCGGCATGTTGCCGTCCGCCTCGCTCGGCGACATCGATCCCAAGACCAAGCAGCGCAAGGCGCTTTACGAACCGGTCCACGGCTCGGCGCCGGATATCGCCGGGAAGGGGGTAGCCAATCCGATTGCGATGATCGCGTCCTTCGGAATGGCGCTTCGCTATTCCTTCAACATGGGCAAGCAAGCGGACATGATCGACGCCGCGATCGCGGCGGCGCTCGCCAAAGGTTTCCGCACCGGCGACATCGCCTCGCCTGGCATGAAGACGGTCGGCACGAGGGAGATGGGTGACGCGATCCTGGCCGAACTCGAAGCGGCCTGAGGCGCGGTGAGCACCTCAACGAAAACGCCGCCTCAAGGGGCGGCGTTTTTTTATTTCGAATGACTGAACGTCACCACTGCCGCGGATTGTTCTTGCTGGGCAGGTCGAACGGCCCGGGCATGATCTGTTTGTCCACGGTGAACGCCGTATTGTCGATCGCCGGCGCCACAGCGGAGCGGCCGGTCGGCGGCAGCGCGTAATCGGTGAACTTGCGCTCGCCGGGCTGCACCTGCGTGCCGGCATCCAGAAACGAGCGGCGTTGGATGATGACGCGGGTCCGGCGGCGGCCGTCTTCGTCACGGATCGATACATAAGTGCCGTCGGTTCGCCGCACCGTGCGCTCGCGCGTTTGCGCATCGGCGGGCGGCGCCAATAGCGCCATGGTTGCCGTCATCGTCAAAGCCGCAATGAAAGTCCGCAAAATCATCTTCTTTTCCCGCCCGTTTGTTCGCGCGCACTCTATTCCGCCTGCGCCCCAGGCCACAAGTGAACGGCCCGACTATGCCCATTGTTCCTGAACAAATCTTGAGCCGCCGCAATTGAGGATTTGCGGCATGGCGGCTAGGCTTTCCGCAGGCGGCCCGGCCCGGCCGACGAAGCCGTGCCAATTCAAAACAGCCGCCATCGCTGGGGAGCGAAACATGGCAAAGAAAATCGAACGATCGATCCAGGAGCTTTATCAGGACGACCCGCAACGCGCCGACGCGGCGGTTTTCGGCCGCGAAACTGGACCGAGCCGGCGCGGCTTTTTGAACGGTGCGGGCCTCGCCGCGATGGGCGCGGCGGTCGGCGCCACCATTCCGTTTCACGACAACATGCCGGGCGGACTCATTCCGGCAGCTTTGGCGCAGGGCACATTGACCGGCCCGCAACCCGTTCAAACGCCTGCCCCGGCCGCGCCGAAGGGACCGCAGTATTTGGAGTTTCCGGGCAAAGACAAGTTGGTCGTGATCGGCGACCGTCCGCTGGTTGCGGAGACGCCCGAGCATCTGCTCGACGATGAAACGACGCCGATCAGCAAGTTCTTCATCCGCAACAACGGCGTCGCCCCCGAGGCGGCGAAAGATGCCGACAGCTGGAGCCTGACGATCGACGGCGAGGTCAATAAGCCGCTGACGATCACGCTCGGCGATCTCAAGAAGCGCTTCAAGGCGCAGACCCAGCGCATGGTGCTGGAATGCGGCGGCAACGGGCGATCGTTCTATTCGCCGCCGGCCAGCGGCAATCAATGGACCAATGGCGGTGCCGGTTGTGCGGAGTGGACCGGCGTACGGCTTGGCGATGTGCTCAAGGCCGCCGACCCGAAGGCGACGGCGATCTACACGGCGAACTACGGCACCGACGTGCATCTCTCGGGCGACGCCAAGCGCCTAACCTTGTCGCGCGGCGTGCGGCTCGCCAAGGCGATGGACCCCAACAGCATGATCGTCTGGGCGATGAACGGCGAAGCGCTGCCGAATATCCATGGCGGGCCGGTGCGCCTCATCATCCCCGGCTGGCCGGGCTCGGTGTCGCACAAATGGCTCAACAAGATCACGCTCATCAACAAGGAGCATGACGGTCCCGGCATGACCGGCACGTCCTATCGCGTGACCATCAAGCCGATGGTGCCCGGCGACAAGGCGGATCCGGCCAATTTCAAGATTCTGGAATCGATGCCGGTGCGCGCCATCATTACCAGCCCGGCCAATGGCGCAAAGCTCGCCGCAGGCACGCGCGACCTGAAGTTGCGCGGCGCGTCCTGGGCCGGCGATCTCAGCGTCAAGCAAGTCGACATTTCTGTCGACTTCGGCCGCACCTGGCAGAAGGCGACGCTCGAGAAAACCAAGAACAAGTACGACTGGCAGCGCTGGACGGCGACCGTGAAACTGCCCTCCGACGGCTATTACGAGGTCTGGTCGCGCGCGACGGATTCCAACAATGTGATGCAGCCGCATGTCGCGGCCTACTGGAATCCGGCGGGCTATGGCGGCAATCCGATGCATCGGGTTGCCGTGCTGGTGGGATAACCCTTCTGTCGTCACCGGGCTTGTCCCGGTGACCCCGCTTAGGTTGGCACAGTGGTCCTGCCTAAGCGGGATGGCCGGGACGAGCCGGGCCATGACAATGGCAAACACATGACGCGCATTATCATTTTAATCGCTGCCCTGATGTCGTGCGGGTCCGCCGTCGCGCAGCCTCAGACATTCACGCCAAAAGACGAAAGTCCTGAGGATTTCGCCGCCGCGCCAGGCCGCGACGATACATTCTATGCCTGCACCGCGTGTCATAATTTCAAGCTGGTCGCGCAGCAGGGAATGAGCCGCCGGCAGTGGGAAGACATCTTGCAGCTCATGAACGAGCGGCATGGCATGCCCAAGCTGGACGACAAGGACCGCGAGACGGTGCTCACTTATCTCAGCACCGCTTATCCGCCCCGCGCCCCGCGCGGCGGCTGGCAGAATCCGTTCCTCAACCGCTAGCGAGCGCCTTCCACAGCGCGCGGTGTTTCGGCGTCGGCGCCAGCAGCGGCGAGCGCTGGCCGCAGAAGCTGCGGTGCAATTCGGCTTGCGCGAACAGGGCGGTCACCTTCGGCTCGCTGCCGGCCGCGATGAGAGTGAAGCGGTCGAGCGCGCAAGCTAACGTGGAACGTTCGATCGACTCGCCGGATTGGCAGAACCAGCCCGTGATTTGCAGACGCGTTTCGTCGAAAGCGCGCGCGAAAGCGAGGCAGCTGCGCGCCGCGGCCTGGCCCATGGAGAAACGCGCGACTTGTGTCGGGCCGAACTTGGTTTCGAGCGGCGCTTCGGCCGCAGTCGTGGCGGCGCTCGCGGCCTGCGCTGCGATTTCTGTCACTTCGGAAAAGCGCGCGAACTCGCCGCCGGGCCGGTAAACTTCGACGTGGAGATAGGGCGCAGGGCCGGTCTGTTCGCCAAGGGTGATGACGTCCTTGCGGCCGCCCTGCGCGTGGCGCTGGATTGTATAGGTCGCGGCGGCATCAGCGGCTTCCGGAATGGTAAGCGCAAAAGCCGGATAGGGACGCTCGATCGCGGTCCATCCGCTAGCCGCGACGGGCGTTGCGACCGCCCCGGTCGGGATGGGTTGCACCAGCCAGGCACACACAAGTGATAGCGCGCCGAGACCGCAAAACACCGCCAAGCCACGGCTAAACGCCGCGGAAACGACATTGCGCGATGGTATCGCCAGCAGATGCACGAAGGTCCCCGGGCTTGCGGCGTTGTGTTTCCGCCCGTTCTCGCCTAGAAGCCCTCTCCGTCCGGTTGGGGATTGTGGTTGCCCGCCGGTAAAAACTCTGGAGCCTTAACAATGGGTTACAAGGTCGCCGTGGTCGGCGCGACCGGCAATGTTGGGCGTGAAATGCTCAACATCCTGGCCGAGCGGGACTTTCCCGCCGACGAAGTCGTGGCGCTGGCCTCTCGCCGCAGCCAGGGCACGGAGTGCTCGTTCGGCGACAAGACCCTGAAAGTTAAGGCGCTCGATCATTACGATTTCTCCGACGTCGACATCTGCCTGATGTCGGCGGGCGGCACTGTGTCGAAGGAATGGTCGCCGAAGATCGCCGCGCAGGGTGCGGTGGTGATCGACAACTCGTCGGCTTGGCGCATGGACCCGGACGTGCCGCTCGTCGTGCCGGAGGTGAACGCCGGCGCGTTGGACAGCTTCGCCAAGAAGAACATCATCGCCAATCCGAACTGCTCGACGGCGCAGCTTGTCGTCGCGCTCAAGCCGCTGCACGACAAGGCGACGATCAAGCGCGTCGTGGTCGCGACCTATCAATCGGTATCGGGCGCCGGCAAGGACGCGATGGACGAATTGTTCTCGCAGACCAAGGCGGTGTTCACCATCGACGAGATCGAGAACAAGAAGTTCACCAAGCGAATCGCGTTCAACGTGATCCCGCACATCGACGTCTTCATGGACGACGGCTACACCAAGGAAGAGTGGAAGATGGTGGTCGAGACCAAGAAGATCCTCGACCCCAAGATCAAGCTCACCGCGACGTGCGTGCGCGTGCCGGTCTTCGTCGGCCATTCGGAAGCGGTGAATATCGAGTTCGAGAACCCGATCACGGCTGATGAGGCGCGCGAGATTTTGCGCAGTGCGCCGGGTTGCCTCGTCATCGACAAGCGCGAAAACGGCGGCTACGTCACGCCATATGAGTGCGTCGGCGAGGACGCGACCTATATCAGCCGTATCCGTGAGGACGCGACGATCGAGAACGGCCTGCAAATCTGGGTCGTGTCCGACAATCTGCGCAAGGGCGCCGCGCTCAATGCCGTGCAGATCGCCGAGAGCCTGATCAAGCGCAAGCTGATCGCCGCGAAGAAGAAGGCAGCCTAGAACCTCGGATTGGCAAAGACGCGGGCGTGGTCGTCGGCCGCGATCGGATTGAATTCGCCGGTGGCCTGATCGAGTACGGATAGCTGTCCGGTCGCGACCCCGAAAAACGCGCCGTGGAGCTGCAGCTTTCCTCGCTCTGCGAGGATCTTCACGCAGGGAAATGTCCGCAGGTTATCGAGTGTTGTCCGGATGGAGGCGTGCTCGAGCCGCGTGAGGTACTGCTCAAAGGTCTCGTCCTTGCCCCGTGGCCCGATCGCCTTGGCGGCGGGCTCGATCAGGGCCATCCAGCTGCCGATGAAGTCGCCTGGCGAAAGCGGCGCGCTGTCTTCGGCATAGGCACGAATGCCGCCGCATTGGGCATGACCGAGCACCACGATGTGCTTGACCCGCAGCGCCTGAACCGCGAATTCTAGCGCGGCCGAAACCGCGCGCGCCGCGCCGTCGGGCGTATAAGGTGGCACCAGATTGGCGACATTGCGTGCAACGAAGAGCTCACCCGGCCGTGCATCGAAAATAACCTCCGGCGACACACGGCTGTCAGCGCAACCGATCACCATTACTTCCGGCGATTGGCCGCTTTGCGCGAGATCGCGGTATCGCTCCTGCTCCTGCCGCAGACGGGCAAAAAGAAAGGCGCGGTAGCCGTCGACGAGATTTTGCGGGAAGTTCATGACCGCCAATTTCGCAATTATTCCGCCAAACAGAAAGGCTAATCTCGAATCTATTGCATATTGATGCAATCGAGTCCGAAACAGTCACATGCCCACGCCCACGAAATCACGCCGCCGACCAACAAAGAAAGCCGCCGGGCGGCTGGCTGCCGCCTCGCTCTGGCGAGCCGGCCTCTCGGGCTTTTCCGGACCGCAAATTGCCGTTCTGTTCGTGGCGCTCACGCTGTTGATCTCGATACCGATCTGGACGCATCCCGTCCCGCCGCTGTCGGACTACGTCAATCATCTCTCGCGCATGCATGCGATCGCCGTTCTGGCCCGCAATCCCCAGCTTGCAGCTTTTTATGAGGTCAATTGGCAGGTCATTCCGAACCTCACGATGGACCTGATCGTGCCGGTGCTGGCGCAGGGAATGAGCGTCTACCTCGCCGGGCAGATCTTCATGGTCGGGATGTTCGCGCTGATCATTTCCGGCGCGCTCGCGCTCAACCGCGTGTTGATCGGCCGCTGGACGGTGCTGCCATTGTTCGCCATCCCGTTGCTCTACAACTACGTGTTCCTCATCGGGCTGATGAACTACCTGTTCGGTGTCGGGGTGTCGCTCTGGGCGCTGGCCGGCTGGATTGCGTTGCGCGACCGCATATGGCCTTACCGCTTCGCGCTTTCGGTCGTCTCGGTCCTGGTGTTGTTCTTCTGCCACCTCTCCGCGCTCGGCATCTACGGCATCGGCGTGCTGTCCTACGAGGCGCTGGTGCTCTGGCAACAGCGCAGACAGCCCTGGCCTAAGCGCATCGCCATATTCGTCAGCGGTGGTCTGCCGTTTCTTGCCGCGCTGCCGCTGCTCTATTTCAGCCCGACCCTGAATCTCGCCTCGGCGATCTATTGGGATCAACGCGGCAAGATCGACGGCCTGTTTTATGTGATCTCGGTTTACTCGGATCTGACGACCTTCGCCTTGGCGGCTTCGGCGGCCGTCGCCGCGGTATGGGCGGTGCGGCATCGCCTCCTGCGTTTCCATCCGCTCGCGGTTCTGTTGCTGGCTATCGGCACGGCGATCTATCTCGCGCTGCCCCGCGTGATGTTCGAAACCTATATGGCCGATCAGCGCGTGCCGATTGGTGTCGCCTTCATGTTGATCGCCTGCGGGGCGCTCGAGTTGCGCCGCCGCCTGGTCCGACGGACCTTTGTGCTAGTTCTGATCCTTCTGATCGGCGTGCGGCTGATCGAAATCGATTTCAACTGGACCGAACTTTCTGACACGACCAGCCAGTTCCGCTCGTCCGTGCGGCGCATTCAGCCGGGCTCCAAGGTGTTCGTGGCTTATGCCGATCGCGCGACCGGCGATGACGTGCGCGATCTAGGCCTCGTCCATGCCGCGTGTCTCGCCTTGATCGAGCGCTCGGCCCTGGTGACGACTGTTTTCACCGTGGTCGGCAAGCAGGTGATGCAGGTGAAGCCAGATTATGCCGACATGGTCGACACCCATGACGGCACGCCACCCTCGGTGTCGCAGCTTCTCATCGCTGCCGATCGCGGGCTGGCCGACGGCCCGGCCTATTGGAACAACTGGACGAAGTTCGATTACCTCTATGTCCTCTTCACCGACGAGGACGCTCCCAATCCCGATCCGCAACGCCTGCGGATGATCGTCGAGGGGGATCGCTTCCAGCTCTACAGAATACTCAGGCCTCACTAGCGATCCCGCTCTTGCTTATGCGCGTGCGCGTAAGGAAGATGCGTTCATGAAGCTCCGACCACGGCGCAGCGTACTGTATATGCCGGGCTCGAATGCCCGGGCGCTCGAAAAGGCGCGCAGCCTGCCCGCGGACGGCATCATTCTCGATCTCGAGGACGCGGTTGCGCCGGAAGCGAAGGAAACGGCACGCCAGCAGGTCGTCGATGCGGTCAAAGCCGGCGGCTTCGGCACCCGCGAGATTTTTATCCGGATCAACGGCGTCGGCACGCCCTGGCACGCCGACGATCTAAGCGCCGCGGCGCATGCGGCGCCGGATGCCATTCTGGTGCCCAAGATCGGCCGGGTCGAGCAATTGGAGCTGATCGGTCAGCGTCTGCTTGACATGAAGATCGATCACAAGACCCGGATCTGGGCCATGATCGAGACTCCCGAGGCCATCTTCAACATCAATGCTCTCGCCGCCGAAGCGCATGACAGCGAAACTCGGCTTGCCGGTTTCGTCATGGGCACCAATGATCTTGCCAAGGAAACACGGGCGCGGCTCGTGCCCGGCCGCGCGCCGATGATGTCATGGTTGGCGCGCTGCCTGCTTGCCGCCCACGCGCATGGGATCGACATTCTCGACGGCGTCTACAATGACCTGAGCGACGCGAAAGGCTTCGAAGCCGAATGCATCCAGGGCCGCGACATGGGATTCGACGGCAAGACCTTGATCCATCCCAACCAGATCGAGCCCTGCAACACGGTGTTCACGCCATCGCCTGACGAGGTGGCGCAGGCGCGCAAGATGATCGCGGCCTTCGATCGGCCCGAGAACAAGGACAAGGGCGTCGTGTCGATCGACGGGCGCATGGTCGAGCGCATGCATGCCGAGATGGCGCGGCGCACCGTCGCAATCGCCGAGGCGGTTGGCCAATAAAAACGGCCCGGCTTATGGCCGGGCCGTGTCCGCGAAAATTTGTATTAGACGCGCTCTGCGGTCCGCTGCTCGGCGGCGCGCAGCGGTACCACGTCGGCTCCGGCCTTTGCCGGCGCCTCGACCGCTTTGTCGAGTCGGCGCGCGACACCTTCGAACTGCGCGTTAGGCTCGATACTGAGCGACTTGTTGAAAATTTCGCCTTCCACCTTGGCGGTGCCGCGCAGCTTCACGGTGTTGCCGTGAATGCTGCCCTTGAAGTGGCCGTCGATCACAGCGTCCTGCGCGACGATCTTGCCTTCGACGAAAGCGCCGGCGCTGACGATCAGGCTCCCGACATGCAGGTCGCCGATGACGCGGCCGTTGATCTGCACCGCGTCGGTCGAAACGATATTGCCGGTAATGACCATACCAGCTCCGATGGTCGACATCGTCTGCGGCGCGCTGGCGCGCGGCGCCGGCTCGTCCGATTTGGCGTCACGGTCCTTGGATTGCGAAAAATAGCTCACGCGGGCCTCCCATTTCGAAACTGTTCGGCCCGAGAATAGTGGGGCCGCAGCCGCGCGGGTGGGGAAACCATGATTATCGTGAACATGCCGCCGTTAACTACGGCGGCAGCGCGCGCTTTATCCCGCCGCTGCGCGCCGTTAAGAAATCGGCATGAACGAAAGCACCGTCAAAGCCGCGGTCGATGCCTTCCTGCGCAACGTCAGCTTTACCGCGCGCAACGAGATCGAGAAGGCGGTTCGGGCCGCGTTCAATGAAGGCAAGCTGGACGGCAAGGAATCCGTCAACGCTGCCATTGCGCTGTCGAGCGACACGCTCGGCCTCAACGTCACGATCTACAGCAAGATCGCGCTTTAAGCCCAAGCATTAAGCCCAGGCATTAAACCCAAGGCCGCGCGGCTTTGGCCTTTTCTTCGTAATTGTCGATCTTCTTCTGCTTCTGCTGCGTCAGCCCGATATCGTCGAGCCCTTCGAGCAGGCACTTCTTCCGGAACGGATCGATCTCGAACTTCACCGCGCCGCCGTCAGGCCCGCGGATCTCCTGCTTTTCGAGATCGACGGTGAGCGTGGCGTTGGCGCCACGGTCGGCGTCATCGAACAGCTTATCGAGGTCGTCCGGCGAGACGCGGATCGGCAGCAGGCCGTTCTTGAAGCAGTTGTTGTAAAAAATGTCGCCGAACGAGGTCGAGATCACGCACTTGATCCCGAAATCCTTCAGCGCCCAGGGCGCGTGTTCGCGCGAAGAGCCGCAGCCGAAATTGTCGCCGGCGACGAGGATCTTGGCCTTGCGATAGGCGGACTTGTTGAGCACGAAATCCGGGTTCTCGCTGCCATCGTCCTTGTAGCGCTGCTCGGAGAACAAGCCCTTGCCGAGCCCGGTGCGCTTGATGGTCTTGAGATATTGCTTGGGGATGATCGCGTCGGTGTCGACGTTGATCTGCTTGATGGGCGCCGCGACGCCTTCGAGTGTCGTGAATTTTTCCATGACCCAAGTCCTTCTTCGCAGCGGTGTAGCCCAGAGCCCGCGCGCCGATCAATCGGCTTCGCCCGCTTCGGCTTCGATGGCAGCCATGTCGTCGTCGGAGAGCCCGAAATGATGGCCGATTTCATGCACTAAAACGTGGGTGACGATGTGGCCCAAAGTCTCCTCGTGCTCGGCCCAGTAATCCAGGATCGGACGGCGATAGAGCCAGACCATATTCGGCATCTGCCCGGACATGGCGTCGGACTGAAAGGGCAGGCCGACGCCCTGGAAGAGGCCGAGCAGGTCGAATTCAGATTGCGCGCGCATGTGGTCCAACACTTCCTCGCTGGGGAAGTCCTCGACGTGGATCACCAGGCCTTCACAGAGCGCACGAAATTTCTCGGGCAGCCGCGCATAGGCGGCGTCCGCCAGCCCCGAGATTTCGCCCAGCGTCGGGGCGGAGGCGCCGTCCCATTTCGAGACAGGCAGCGGTTTATCGGGCGAACTCATGCTCTTGGCGTTTTAGGGTGGTTGACGCCGGAACGGAACTGGCGAAAATATGGTTAACGGATCATGAAGGCGGACTGGTGATGCGTACTCTTTCAGTTTTTGGCGTAGTGGCGGGCCTGATGCTCGCCGCATCGGATGCAGCGCTTGCGGCGCCGAAGTGCCAGACCACTATTCCGAAAGAGTGGAATCAGCCGCGGGTGTCCTACACCTACAGCCAGAGCTGGGGTGAGGGTTACGGCGCGCGCGCGTCTGCGCAGAGCTATGCGACGCGCTCCTCGCGGCCGACTTATTCATCCTATTCGTCGCGGGCCTATCGCTAAAAAATCCGCCCCTGTTAAAGTGCGCTCGCTTCGGGGAGCAGGGGCATGAAGTTTATTCTTTCGCTGACGACAGCCGGCGCGCTGCTGTTCGTGATTCCGATGACAGAGCAAGCGCAAGCACAAGATCAGGTCCAAGAGACCCGCATCATTGCGCCCAAACGCCGTCCGCAGGTCGTCATCACTCCAGGGCGGCAAAGACTTTCGGCCAATGCTCGCCGCCAGTGCGAAACTGAGCTCGTGCGAGAGTTTCGGCCGAGCGGAACCGTTATTGTGCCCCGCACCACCTGCTGGTGGCAGTAGTTCGGGCCACTTTTCGCGGCCTTTCAGCGACGAAACCTCAAGCCCGTCAAGGCGTTGAATCGCCGGGACGACGTCTGGAGGCTTCTATGAAACAAATATTGCTGGCTTCAGCTGCCGCCGCGTTTGTGGCGGCTGCGGCTTTCTCAGGCTCCGCCGTCGCGGCGGATCGTCATGTCGATGCGACGAACGCAGCTGCGGGAAAGGACAAGGTGGCGACCTTTGACCTGAGCGCGCGCACGCGTCATTGGCGGCGTCATTATCGCTACGGCTACCGCGGTCCGCGCTACTACGGCGGTCCGTATTACGGTTACGGCTACGCCTACGCGCCCTACTATTACCGGCCTTACCCGTATTACCGGCCCTATCCGTTCGGTTTCTTCCCCTTCTTCTGAGCCGAACTCAAAAAGGCGCCCCGGCACGGAACCCTATGTCGGGGCGCTTTGTTGTTTAGGGCTACTCAACCGGAGGGTTCTCATGTTGAAAGCGATTGCAATTGCTTCTGTTGCCGCCGGCGCGTTTTGGCTTGTCCAGGCACCGGCCACTGCCGCGACCATCGAAAGCGGCGTGAAGAACGACACTGCGGTGAAACTCGCCGTGACCGAGGATGTGAGCGCGCGCCGCAAACGCCGCGTGGTGCGCGTGGTCCGGAGCGGACCGCGTTACACTTATCCGGGTCCGACGCCTTACGGCTATTACGGCCCGGTCTACTACGAGCGCCCCTATGCGCGCCCGTCGCCGTTCCTGTTCGGCTTCCCGAGCTACTGGTAAGCCGCAACGAGCTCTTCAAACGCGAAAGGCCCGCCAGTACGGCGGGCCTTTTTTATCTTACCGGGCTTTCGGAAAGACTATTTCCATTCCCGCACGTCGACGAAATGCCCAGCGATCGCCGCCGCAGCCGCCATGGCCGGCGACACGAGATGAGTGCGGCCCTTGTAACCCTGACGACCTTCAAAGTTGCGGTTTGAGGTCGAGGCACAGCGCTCGCCCGGCTTGAGCTTGTCGGGATTCATTGCGAGGCACATCGAGCAACCCGGCTCGCGCCAATCGAAGCCAGCCGCCTTGAAGATCTTGTCGAGGCCTTCGGCTTCGGCTTGCTCTTTCACCAGTCCCGAGCCCGGCACGATCATCGCCGAGACGTTGGCATTCACCCGTTTGCCGTCGGCGATGCGGGCGACCTCGCGCAGGTCCTCGATGCGGCCATTGGTGCAGGAGCCGATGAAGACGCGGTCGAGCTTGATTTCGGTGATCTTCTCGCCCCCCTTGAGGCCCATATATTCCAGCGATCGCATGGCGGCGGTGCGCTTGTTCTCGTCGGCGATTTCGGACGGCAGCGGCACCTTGCCGGAAACCGAGATGACCTGCTCGGGCGAGGTGCCCCAGCTCACGATCGGCGGTAGCTTCGCGGCGTCGAGACGAATCTCGCGGTCGAAATGCGCGCCGTCATCGCTGCGCAAGGTCTCCCAATACTTCATCGCGTCGTCCCAAGCCTTGCCCTTGGGCGCCATCGGCTTGTCCTTAAGGAAGGCGAAGGCCTTGTCGTCCGGCGCGATGAAGCCGGCCTTGGCGCCGCCTTCGACCGACATGTTGCAGATGGTCATGCGGCCTTCCATCGAGATGTCGCGGATCGCCTCGCCGGCATATTCCAGCGCATAGCCGGTGCCGCCCGCGGTCCCGATCTCGCCAATGATGGCGAGGATGATGTCTTTCGACGTCACGCCCGGCGGCAACTTGCCGTCGACCACCGCGCGCATGTTCTTCGACTTCTTCTGGATCAAAGTTTGCGTGGCGAGGACGTGCTCGACTTCCGATGTGCCGATGCCATAGGCCAGCGCGCCAAACGCGCCGTGCGTCGCGGTGTGGCTGTCGCCGCACACGATCGTGGTGCCGGGCAGGGTGAAGCCCTGCTCAGGGCCGATGATGTGGACGATGCCCTGGCGCTTATCGAACTCGTCGAAATATTCGATGCCGAAGTCCTTGGCGTTTTGCGCGAGGACGGCGATTTGCTCCGCCGATTCCGGATCCGGGTTGGGTAGCTTGCGGTTGGAGGTCGGCACGTTGTGATCGACGACGGCAAGGGTCTTTTCCGGCGCGTGCACCTTGCGGCCCGACGTGCGCAGGCCCTCGAAGGCTTGCGGCGATGTCACCTCGTGGACGAGATGGCGATCGATATAGAGCAGGCAGGTGCCGTCCGGCTGCTCGTCGACCAGATGGTCGTCCCAGATCTTGTCGTAAAGGGTGCGCGGTTTTGAACCGTTCGTAGCCATGTCTCACTCCAACTGGCGACTATGTAGCCGCTGCCGCATGCAATAAAAAGGGGCCGACATGCGGCCCCTCTATGCGTTGCGGTATGCCGCAGGCGCTTATTTCTTGGCGGCTTCCTTCTTGGCCGGCGCGGCGGCCGGCTTCTTGGCGGGCGCTTCTTTCTTCTTCGCGGCTGCCTTGGCCTCGACCGGAGACATCTCGCCTTCGACCTTCGCCTTGGTCTCGTGCGCGGCCGCGGCGGCTGCCGCGTCTTCGGCGGCAAAGCCCTCGCGCTCGCTGATGCGTGCCGACTTGCCGCGCAGGTTGCGCAGGTAATAGAGCTTGGCGCGGCGCACCTTGCCATGCCGCACGACCGTGATGGAGTCGATCATCGGCGAGTAGAGCGGGAACACGCGCTCGACGCCTTCGCCGTAGGAAATCTTGCGCACCGTGAAGTTCTCGTTGATCCCGGAGCCGGCGCGGCCGATGCAGACGCCCTCATAGCCCTGGATTCGGATGCGCTCGCCTTCGCGCACCTTGACGTTGACGATCACGGTGTCGCCCGGCGCGAATTCCGGAATCTCGCGATTGCCGGTGAGCTTCGCCACCTGTTCTTTTTCGAGTTGCTGAATGATGTTCATGACGATCTCCGTCGGCGGCGCCAAGGACCGGCGCGCGGCACTATTTGGCTGAATGGGTTGGCGGGCTTTTAGACCATCGAAAAGAAGTTGTCACCCCTCGCTACCCTTTGGAATCGCGAGGTTTTGCCGGATTTTCGCCCCTCGGCCGCTGCGCGGCGAGGTCAGGGCGCCTTTCTCGTGTCAGTTTTTCCGACTGTTCGGCGCGCCAGCGCGCGACCTTCGCGTGATCGCCCGAGGTCAGAATCTCGGGGATGGCGAGCCCTTCAAACAGCTGCGGCCGGGTGTAATGCGGATATTCGAGCAGGCCTGACGCGAAACTCTCTTCGACGCCAGACGCGGGCTTGCCCATCACGCCGGGGATGAGGCGCACGCAGGAATCGATCAGCGCCATGGCGGCGATTTCGCCGCCCGACAATACGAAATCGCCGATGGAAATTTCTTCGAGCTGGCGTGCTGCGATCACCCGCTCGTCCACGCCCTCGAAACGGCCGCAGACGATGACCGCTCCGCCGCCCTGCGCCAGCGCGGCGACGCGCGCCTGGGTGAGCGATGCGCCGCGCGGCGACATCAACAACCGCGGCCTGTCGTCCTTGGGAATGGAATCGAGCGCGCGCGCGAGCACGTCCGGCTTCATCACCATGCCGGGTCCGCCGCCGGCTGGCGTGTCATCCACGGTGCGGTGCTTGTCGGTCGCGTGATCGCGGATGTCGATTGTATCGAGCGCCCACTTGGTGCCGAGTGCCTTGCCCGCCAGGCTCGCGCCCAACGGACCGGGAAACATCTCAGGAAAAATGGTGAGAACCGAAGCGCGCCACATCTATTCGTCCTCACGCGCCTCGATCCCGGCCGGCGGCATGACGACGATCTGCTTTTTGGCCAGATCCACCCTCGGCACCGTGGCCTCGTTGAAGGGCAGCATGACCGGCTCACCGCTGCCCGTGGGGGTGATCTCGACCACGTCGCCGGCGCCGAAATTATGGATCGCGTGCACGGTGCCGACCTGGCTGCCGTCCTCACGAATGGCGTCGAGCCCGATCAGATCCGAGTGATAGAATGTATCGGGCTCCGCGATCGCGGGAAGCCGCTCGCGCGGCACATAAAGGTCGAGATTGGTCAGCGCGGCGGCGGCGTCGCGATCGGCAATGCCTTTGATGCGTGCGATCAGGTGATCCTTCGCCGCGCGCACGATTTCGAGGTCAAAGGTGCGCTTGCCGTCGGCGGTCTCCAGCGGCCCATAAGATGTGACCGCCGCGGGATCTTCCGTGAACGGCCACAGCTTCACTTCCCCGCGCACGCCGTGCGCGGCCCCGATACGCGCGATGCAGACCTTCTCTGCCACGGCAAAGAGCGGCGAGCTTTAGCTCGCCGCGGCCTCGGCGGGCTTCTCGGCGGCCTTCTCCGCCGGCTTGCCGGCACCCTTGTCGCCGCCTGCAGGCGCGGCGCCGGCCGCCGCTTTGTCGGCTTCTTCCTTGGCCTTGCGTTCCTTGCGCGGAATCGCCTTTTCCGGATTGTTGCGCTTCGGACGCTTCATAATGCCTTCGGCGTCGAGAAAACGCAGGATGCGGTCGGACGGCTGCGCGCCCTTCTTGAGCCAGTCCTTCACCTTGTCGAGATTCCAGACGAGGCGTTCTTTCTTGTCCTTGGGCAGCAGCGGATTGAAGTTACCGAGCCGCTCGATGAAACGGCCATCGCGTGGCGCGCGCTTGTCGGCGACGACGATGTGATAGACCGGCCGCTTTTTCGTACCGGCGCGGGCCATGCGGATTACAAGAGCCATTGCAGTTGTCCTTTCAGTGAACTTCGGTTGAGTTGAACGTCATTTCTTTTTTCCGAGGCCGGGAGGAAGCCCACCCGGCAAGCCTGGAAACTTTCCGCCCAGGCCTGGCAGGCCGGGGAAATTCGGTGGCAGTTGCGGCATCGTCGGCGGCAGCCCGCCGCCAAGTCCTTGACCTTTTGCCTGCTCGGCGAGCTTTTGCATCTCTTCCGCCGAAGGCATGCCGCCGCCAAAGCCCATCGCCGCGGCGATATTCGCCATCGGTCCGCGCTTGGCGCCGCCCATGGCCTTCATCATGTCGGCCATGCCGCGGTGCATCTTCAGCAGCTTGTTGATCGCCTCGGCGGTGGTACCAGAGCCGGCCGCGATGCGCTTCTTGCGGCTGTGCTTGAGAAGATCGGGATTGCGCCGTTCCTGGGGCGTCATCGAATCGATGATCGCGATCTGGCGCTTGAGCACGCCTTCATCCATGCCGGCATTGGCGAGCTGATTTTTCATCTTCGCCACGCCGGGCATCATGCCCATCAGGCCGCCGAGCCCACCCATCGCCTGCATCTGAGAAAGCTGCTCGCGCATATCGGCGAGGTCGAATTGACCCTTACGCATCTTCTCGGCGGCGCGCATCGCCTTCTCGGCGTCGATCGTCGTGGCGGCCTTTTCGACCAGCGCGACGATGTCGCCCATGCCGAGGATGCGGCCGGCGATGCGGCCAGGGTCGAATTCCTCGAGCGCGTCGAGCTTTTCACCCGTGCCCAGCAATTTGATCGGCTTGCCGGTGACCGCGCGCATCGAGAGGGCCGCGCCGCCGCGGCCATCGCCGTCGACGCGGGTCAGAACGATGCCGGTGAGGCCGACCTTTTCATTGAAGGACCGCGCGAGATTGACGGCGTCCTGGCCGGTCAGCGCGTCCGCGACCAGCAGGACTTCGTGCGGGCTGGCGGTTTTGCGGACCTCCGCGGCTTCGCTCATCATCTCGTCGTCGAGCGTGGTGCGGCCGGCGGTGTCGAGCAGCACGACATCGTAGCCGCCGAGACGTCCGGCTTCGAGCGCGCGCCGCGCGATCTGCGGCGGCTGCTGGCCTTGCACGATCGGCAGCGTGTCGATGCCGGCATCGCGGCCAAGCACTGCGAGCTGCTCCATCGCGGCGGGACGGCGCACGTCGAGCGACGCCATAAGCGTCTTCTTCTTGAAGCGGTCGCGCAGGCGGACCGCGAGCTTGCCGGTGGTCGTGGTTTTGCCGGAGCCTTGCAGGCCGACCATCATGATGGCGACCGGGGGCGAGGCGTTGAGATCGATCGGCTCGGCCCCGCCGAAGGTCGCGACCAGCGCGTCGTGCACGATCTTGACGACCATCTGGCCGGGCGTGACGGATTTGAGGACTTCGACGCCGACCGCCTGCTTTTTCACCCGTTCGGTGAATTCGCGTGCGACGTCGAGCGCGACGTCCGCCTCGAGCAGCGCGCGGCGCACCTCGCGCAGCGCGGCTTCGACATCCGCTTCGCCGAGCGCGCCGCGCCGGGTGAGGGCGTTCAGTATCCCGCCAAGCTTTTCGGACAGCGTGTCGAACATCGAACCTAAGAGACCTCAAACGCATTTCGCGCCCGAGGGCGCATCGCGCTGTCGGGCGGTTGCCTCCGGCCTCACAGGGACCGGGCGGCGGGATTAAGAGTTCACATCTCTTGCGAGAAGCGGGCGGAAACTAGGAGCCGCCTGGGGCCGAGTCAAGGCAAGCGCTTACTCCCGAGCGTGCTAAAAGCCTGAAACAACGCATGAAACTTTCGCGCAGGACGATGTTAGGCGGGTTGCTGGCGCTGATCGCGGCAGGTGAGATTTTCGCCTATTTGCGCCGCATGTCATCGGGTGTCTATAGCGGCCCGGTGTGCGACCATTTCGACGGCACGCATTTCGTCGGGCCCTACGCTGTCGAAGGCAATGGCACGTTGGCTTTCTGGCGGTGGCAGCTTACGCGTGACATGGCCGAGTGGCCTCACCGCATCCCGAACAAATTATCCGACAAGCCACCCGCGCGTGTGGAAAATGGCGCGCGTGTCAGGGTCATTGGTCATGCCTCGCATCTTGTGCAGGCGGGTGCCGTCAGTCTGCTGATCGATCCGGTCTGGGCTGATTCTGCAAGCGGTGCCGTCGGCAAAGGCCACTTCGCTCGACTGGCACCAGCGCGTGGAGCTTAACGATCGTGTCACGATCGCGCTGACGCCTGCGAAGCATTGGACCGCCCGCGGTCTTTACGATCGCAACAAGGCGTTATGGGGCAGCTTTGTCATCGAGACGCCGGCGGGAAAGATCTTCCACGTGACCGACACCGGCTATGACGGTACGCTTTTCAAAGAGATGCGCGAGCGCTATGGCCCGTTTCGTCTCGCGCTTATTCCGATTGGCGCGTACGAGCCGCGCTGGTTCATGCAGCGCCAGCACGTCAATCCGGAAGAGGCGGTGCGGCTGTTTCAGGATTGCGGGGCGGAGCGCGCGCTCGCGCAACATTTCGGCGTTTTTCAGCTGACCGATGAAGCGATCGACGCGCCGGTTGTGGCGTTACGCGCGGCCTGCGACGCCGCCGGCATCCGTCACGAGAGGTTCATCGTGCCGGAGCCGGGCAGCGTCGTGGAGTTGGATTAGCTGACGGCGCGCAATTTCGGCTGGCGCAGCCGGTTTTGCGCCGCGACCAGGCGCTGCATTGCCTTCACGTCGCGTTCGCCCAGCGCGAGACAGGCATCGGCCCAGATCTCGACGATATCTTCGAGCTCCTTCAGCGAGAGCGGATTGACCGCTTGACCGGCCTGATACACCGCCCGCGCACCGTTTTTGCGGCGGTGATTGCGCTCGATGTAATTGCAAACCTCGGCGATGCCCTGACCCGGCTCCGCCAGGATGTGAACGAGCCCCATTTCGTGCATTTCCTCGGCGGTGAAGATCTTGCCGCTAAGGATCATCTGCTCGGCCTTGGCCGCGCCGAGCCGGCGCGAAACCAGGCTGTAGGCGCCCATGCCGGGAAACAGGCCGAAAATATTTTCCGGAAATCCGAACTTCGCGCCGCGTTCCGCGACAATGACGTTGAAAGACAGCAAGGACTCGAAGCCGCCGCCGAGCGCATCGCCCTGGGCAAGCCCGATCGTGATGCAGGGCAGGCCCAGATTCATGTTCCGATGCAGGATGCGCACGCAGGAATTGCTGTAATCGACGAGGCCCTTGCGATCGCGCTGATGAATCTTCTCGACAAAGAGATCGAGGTCGCCGCCAAGATTGAAGACGCGCGGCACACGCGAGCCCAGCACCAGATAATTCAAATCGTTGGGATGCTCGGCAAACATCGCCCGGATGCCACGCTGCCAGGCGTGAAAATCCTGGAGCAGGCTGGGGTTGTAGCTCGGCCGGCCGAGCGGGCGCATGAAGCTCCACAACGTTCCGGTCGACTCTTCGAACGACACTTCGAGCTGTTCGAGGCTGAACAGCGCGTCGGCGTCGGCGTTGCTGTGGCTGGTGAGGTCCGGTGCGAGTGCCGGCGCGTAGGCCGGATAGGCGATCGATCGTGCAGAGGTCGACTGTAACGCGATACCCATGACTTTCTACGATCCTCTTAACGCTTCATTCACCCTAACAAAGTGCTGAGCGAAATGAAGCGTTCGATGGAAACGTGGTTACCAGCCATGCGTTGCGCACGAGATGAGCAGAAAAATTTCGCGTGCGTTAACCAAAAATGTTCAGTGCGATCGCGGACTCGGTACGATGCGTTCAGAAATTAAGCAGGTGACCTTACGTCATCGCTTATGAGCGATAGTTAAGCGGCGCAGCTGCTCGCCAATTTCATGCGGAGTGCGCCCGCGCCGTTCGCAATTTATTCAGCACGAGTTTCGATAGCTGGCGCGGTTTTCTTCGTCTTCAGAGGCATCAGCTAGCTTGGCGCCGAGGGAATGGCGACAAAATGCTGATCAAGAAACTGCTTCAGACCCGCTCGGCAGATGCACGGCTCCCGCCGGAAATTCGTGCCGCGCTCGTCGATTCCCTTTTCGCTCCGATTATCTCCCTGGTCGTCGGCGCGCTCGCCTGTTCGATGATCGGCTGGGCGGTCGCGTTTCGTGTCGCCGACACGGCGATCATGACCAATGCGATCGGCATTTTCGCGGTCGGCATGTTGCGGGTCGCGTCGGCGATTTTTTACAAACGCGCCAAAACGAGCGGCGCTCTTGGCAAGATCAAGTTGTGGGAGCGCGTTTACGAATACGGCGCCTGGGTGTTCTCGGGCCTGCTCGGCCTGCTGTGCTGGATGACCATCAATTACACCGACGATGCGTCGCTTCAGATGGCGGTCGCGGTGACGACGGCGGGATATGCAGCGGCGATTTCGGGACGCAATGCGGCGCGGCCGCTGATCGCCGTCGGCCAGCTCACATTCTGCACGCTGCCGCTTTCGGTGGCGTTGCTGGTACATGACGACTGGATCCACAACATTCTAGGCGTGGTTGTCGCGCTGTTCATCTATGGCATGATCGACATCACGCTGAGCATCCGCGGCATCATCATTCAGGCGCTGACGATGACGCGCAAAGAGGCGGCCCTTGCGGCGCGCTTCGAGGAGCAGGCCAAGCGTTTCGACGTTGCGCTCAACAACATGTCGCACGGCCTGTGCATGCTCGATCAGAAAGACCGGCTGCAGGTGTGGAACGAGCGCTTTTTGGAAATGCTGCATCTGCGCGGCGCGCCGGTGCGCGTCGGCATGAGGCTGCCGCAGCTGCTGCGGCACAGCATCCGCGCCGGAAACCACAAGGGGCAAAAGGCCAAGCAGGTCTTCAAGGAGTTCGCGGCGGGCTTCGCCGAGGCTCGCTTCGAGCCGGTTCAGACCTCGCTCGACGGGCAGCGCACGATTGCGCTTTCACGCCGCGTCATGTCGGATGGCGGCTCGGTCGTCATTCTCGAGGACATCACCGAACGCAAGCGCGCGCAGGAGCGCATTTCCTATTTGGCGCGCTTCGACGACCTCACGGGGCTCGCCAACCGCACACAATTCCGCGAAGAAATCGACCGCATCCTTGCCGCCGTTCGCAAGCACGAGAACAATGTCGCGTTGCATCTCATCGACCTCGACCGCTTCAAGGGGATCAATGACACGCTGGGTCATCCGGTCGGCGACAAGCTGCTGAAGGACGTCGCGATGCGCCTGAGCTCGGTGCTCGGCGCCAAAGACATGCTGACCCGGTTCGGCGGCGACGAGTTCGTTGTGCTCCAGAACGACACCAACAGCCGCAAGGACGCCGAATGGCTGGCGCAGCGCCTGTTAAAGACCCTGACTGACCCGTTTGAAATCGACGGCCACCGCATGGATATCGGTGCCTCGATCGGCATCGCCACCGCGCCGCTCGACGGCACCGATGCGGACCAACTGCTAAAAAAAGCGGACATGGCGCTCTATGCCGCCAAGCGCGACGGCCGCGGCGGCTATCAATTCTTCGCGGCGGAAATGGAAGAGGCGGCGCATGTCCGCCGCGCGCTCGAGCTTGATCTGCGCGAAGCGA
>JAFBAG010000321.1 GCA_019247925.1 Pseudolabrys sp. | reverse complement strand
GAGGCCGGATGCGCCGCCCGTGACGATGGCCGCTTGGTCCTTGATCTCCATCAGTGCTTTCCCTGCCGCCCGGCGTCTGGATTTTCAATGAGAAGTGCGATGCCCTGACCGCCGCCGATGCAGGCGGAGGCGATGCCATAGCGCAGTCTCTCGCGTTTGAGTTCTCGCGCAAGGGTCAGAGCGAGGCGGATCCCGGTCACGGCGAGCGGGTGACCGATGGCGATGGCGCCGCCATTGACGTTGAGCTTTGCCTCGTCGAGACCGAGCTCACGCGCGCAGGCCATGACTTGCGCGGCGAAGGCCTCGTTGATTTCGAAGCGGTCGATCTCCGAAAGCTTCAGGCCGGCACGCTCCAGGACGGCCTTAATCGCCGGCACGGGGCCGATCCCCATGATCCCCGGCGGCACGCCGATGACTGCGCCGGCGATGATACGCGCCAGCGGGGCCTTGCCGTGCTTCTTCACATATTCGGCGCTGCCGACCAGGATCGCCCCGGCGCCGTCAACGATTGCCGAGGAATTGCCGCCGGTCTGCACGCCGCCAAAGGCCGGCCTGATTTTCGCGAGCGCCTCAAGCGGCGAGGGGCGGACATGGGTGTCGGCGGTGAGCTCGCCCTTCATCTTGATGCCGCGGTCGCTGAAATTTTCCGCCTCAAAGGTTTCGGTTGTGACCGGCGCAAGTTCGCCCGCAAGGAATCCAGACTTCTGCGCCGCGAGCGCGCGCTCGAACGAGCGCGCCGCATAGCCATCCGCTTCCGGCCGCGTGATCTGATACTGCCGCGCCAAGGTTTCCGCGGTGTCGCCCATATTGGCGTTCGGCGCGGGATCGTGCAGCGCCTCCCAAAGGAAATCCTTGAACTCCACATGACCCATGCGGAAGCCGCCGCGCGCGGTGTAATTCGCGACCGGATTGCGGCTCATCGATTCCGCGCCGACGCAGAGCGTCAGGTCCGCGCGCCCCAGCGAGGTCGTGTCAGCGGCATTCATGAGCACTTCGAGGCCGGTGCCGCACACACGCTGGACAAGATGCGCTGGGACTTGCTCCGGCACGCCGGAATAAAGACCGATATGGCGCGGCAGCACATAGGCATCGAAGCTGGCTTGCGCCATCGAGCCGGTAATGACGCTGCCGACGTCCTGCGGCGAAGCACCGGAGCGCTTGAACACTTCCCGAGCGGCCTTGATGCCGAGGTCGATCGGCGACACCAGCGCGAGCGGCCCATTGTAATCGGCGAACGGGGTGCGCACGCCGTCGATCATCCAGGCATCTTCGTACGTGTAGCTTAGTCCTTTGCTCACGGTCGTTCTCCGGTGCCGATCACGCGCGCGGAATAAGGCTTTGCATAAAGTTCTTCAACCACCGCCGAGCGATGCGCAAGCACGGCACGCTGGTTGATCGAGCCTTTGTCCGTCATTTCCCCGACGTCCATAGATGGCGGATCCGCGAGCAGGATGCCGCGGCGAATATGGTTCGAGCTGCCACTCGTTTTCTTCGCAAACGAGGCAATCAGCGCGTCGAATTTCGCCCGCACGGCAGGACTCGCCGCAATCTGCTGCTGGGTCGCCCCGACGGAGAGCGACGCATCGAGCGCGCGGCAGGGGTCGACCGCTGGGAAGATCAGCACCGCGATGTCATTGCGGTCGCTCCCGGCAATGACAACTTCGCGCGCGAACGGGGCACAATGATCGATGAATTTGGCGCGCAGCGGGCCGACGCTCACCCACGTCCCGGTCGACAGCTTGAAATCCTCGACCACGCGGCCGTCGAACAAGAGCCCGTGCTTCGGATCGCTGGGGTCGGCGAATTTCAGCGCGTCGCCCAGCCTGTAGAAGCCCTCATCGTCGAAGGCCTTGGCGGTGAAGTCGGGCTGGCGCCAATAGCCCGGCGTGATGTTCGGGCCTTTCACGCGGGCCTCGAGCTTGCCTTCGCATGGCACGAGCTTGAGATCGACGCCCGCGACCGGCAGGCCCATATTGGTTGAATCCGGCGCCTCCCAGGTGCGAGCGAACGCGCACGGAGCCGTTTCGGTGGAGCCGAGACCGGTCAGGAACGGGATGCGCTCGCCGCACGCCTCGACGGCGAGCTCCTGCACCTCATCATAGATGTGCTGGGCAAGCGCCGCGCCGGCGAACCAGAGCACCTTGAGCCGTTTGAAGAAGGTCTTTCGCAATGCCGCGTCGTTGCGCAGATAAGGCAGCATCGCCTCGTAGCCCTTCGGCACGGTGAAGTACCACGTGGTTTCGATCTCGCGCAGGTTGCGGATCGTCTCCTCGATCGCGCCGGGAATGGGCTTGCCTTCGTCGATATAGAAGGTACCGCCATTGTGGAGGACGAGCCCGACATCGTGATTGCCACCCGCGGTGTGGTGCCACGGCGCCCAATCGACGATCACCGGTGGCTCGTCGAAAAAGTAGGCGAGCGCCTGGCCGAGCATCATCTGGTTCGAGCACCACATGCGCTGCGTATTGGTCACGCATTTCGGTATGCCGGTCGAGCCGGACGTGAACAGGAATTTGGTGATGGTATCGGGACCGACGGCGTCATGCGCCGCGTCGACGTCTCTCGTCACGTTCTCGCCGCGGAAGGTTTCAAACGCGGTCGTGCGGCGGCCATCGGGCGCATTGCGCGCCACGACGATTTCGAGATCCGGCGGCACTACGGCTTTGAAGGCCCGGTCAAATGCCTGTCCGTCGCTCGCGAAGACAAGTCCCGGGGTGATGAGGTCGAAGATCGCGCGAAGCCGGCCGAAATCCTCCGAAACGAGCGAATAGGCCGGAGAGATCGGCGCATGGGGCACGCCGACGTAAAGCGCGCCGAGCGCGATCAGCGCGTGCTCAATGTCGTTGCCGGAGAGGATCGCGATGGGGCGCTCGGCCGACAGCCGGCGCGTGAGGATCGCCTGGCCGATGCGGCGCGCGGAATCGAGCGCCTGCGCGTAAGTGACTGTGCGCCATCCATTGCCCTGACGCTGCGCCATATAGACGCGATCCGGCGCGACCCTGGCCCAGTGTTCGAGCCGCTCGGTCATTTTTTTTGGATATGGACCGAGCGGCTGCGGCGAGCGCATGCGGATGATGCCATTCGCGTCGCGAGCCAGGATCGTGTCCTGCGGACCGAGCCGCACCGGCCGGACCGGCGCCGACATCCAGTGCGAACCGGAATGCTTGCTCGCTGCGCCGCTCATGTCCATTTCACTTGGGATCGTCGAGGCCGATCACACGCGACGATAGCGGCCGCGCATAGAGCTCGTCCACCAGCGCCGCGCGATGGCGCAGCACGACGCGCTGATTGATGGAGCCTTTATCCGTGGCTTCGCCCACGTCGAGCGAGGGCGGCGCTTCCATTATGATGGCGCGGCAGATACGGGTCGAAGATCCGGGGCTGTCTTTGGCGAGCGATTGGAGCCGCGCCGCGAAAGCGGCGCGCACCTTCGCGTCGGCCACGATTGCCGCGGGCGCCGCCTCGCCACCCAGCCCGGCGAGCTTTCGGCACGCCTCGATGTCGGGAAACACCAGTACGGCGATGTCTTCCCGGTCGGCGCCCGCGAACACCACGTCGCGCACCAGTGGCGCGCAATGGTCGATGCAGCGCGCACGCAGCGGGCCGACGCTGACCCACGTTCCCGTCGAAAGCTTGTAGTCTTCGGCGATGCGCCCATCGAACAGCAGGCCTTTGGCCGGATCGATCGGATCGGCGAATTTCAGGGCGTCGCCGAGTTTGTAAAATCCTTCTTCGTCGAAGGCCGTTTGCGTCAGCTCCGGTTGCCGCCAATAGCCCGGCGTGATGTGCGGGCCGCGCAGCCGCGCTTCCAGTTTGCCTTCGTTCGGTACGAGCTTGAGCTCGACCCCCGGCATCGGCACGCCGATATTGCCCGGCAGGCCTGCGTCCCAGGTGCAGGCGAGCGCGGCCGGCGCGGTCTCGGTCGAACCGAGACTTGAAACAAAGATGACGCGCTCCCCCGTCGCCTCCACCGCCAAAGCTTCGAGCGCGTCCCAGCTTTGCTGGCTGAGCGCGGCGCCCGCGTAGAACAAGACCTTCAGCCGCGAGAAGAAATTGTCGCGCAAGGCTGGATCGGCGCGAAACTCCGCGGCCAGGGCTTCGAAGCCTTTTGGCACGTTGAAATAAATCGTCGGCGCGATCTCACGGAGATTGCGCACCGTTTTCGGAACGCCCGGCGGCGTCGGATTGCCGTCGTCGATATAGAGCGAGCCACCATTCGTGATGACGAGGCCTGTGTTGTGGTTCGAGCCGAACGTGTGACTCCACGGCAGCCAATCGACGATCACCGGCGGTTCGTCCTTCACGAAGGTGAGGCTTTCCAAAAGCATCGCCTGGTTCGACGTCAGCATGCGGTGGGTGTTGATGACCGCCTTGGGCTGGCCGGTCGAACCGGAGGTGAAGAGAAATTTGGCGATATCATCCGGCTTCACATTGCTTTGCGCGGTGTCGACAGCCGCGCTGTCTTCTGCCGCAAGGTCGGCGAAGGCCGTGGATTCCCGCCCCGCTGGCGCGTTGCGGGTCACGACCAACTCGGCATCTTTGGGCACGGCTGCGTCGATCGCCTTGGCGAAGGACGCGCCGTCGGTCACGTAAATGAGGCCCGGCGTCAGCAGATCCATAATGTATTTGAGCTTGCCGAAATCGGCGGACATCAGCGAATAGGCGGCGGAGACCGGTGCGTAAGGAATGCCGGCATACATGGCGCCAAGCGCGACCAACAAATGCTCGATATCGTTGCCTGAGAGGATCGCAATCGGCCGCTCGGCGGACAAATTGCGCGCCAGCAATCCGGCAGCGATGCGGCGCGCCTGATTGCGCGCGTCTTTATACGTGAGCTTGCGCCAGCCGCCGGTGGCGTCGCGTTGCGCGACAAATATGCGGTCGGGCGCTTCCTTTGCCCAGCGGTCCAGCGAATGCGTCCATGCTGTCGGATAAGGAGCGAGCGCCTGCGCGCATCGCATGACGATGGTGCCATCCGCGCGCCGCTCGATGACGGGATCGAGCCGGCCGAGCCGGACCGCGCGCAGCGGCGGCTTTCCTGAGGCACTTCGCGCTGTCACCGACACGACGATTCCCGGCTGGCCTTATCGCCAATTAGTTGACCTGGACAACATTCCGGCCTCGCGCCTTGACCGTCAAGACCGGGTGACTTTGGGCCCGCGCTTTTCGAGGAAGTCCTTGAGCCGCTGCTTCGCTTCGCTGTCGGCTTGCGCGATCGAGGCGACCAGCGCTTCCATCGCGTAGCCGGCGCTTGGCTCGCTTTCCGCGATGCGCGGGAGGCCGTGCGTCACGGCGAAATTGGTGAGCGCGGTATTGGTCGCGATACGCTGCGCCAGCTCAAGCCCCTTGGCGAAGCCGCGACCTTGCTCGACGAGATAGGTTGTAAGGCCCATGCTCTGGCCTTCCTCGGCGGAATAGGTGCGGCCGGTCAGCATCATGTCCATCATGCGCGCGACACCGATCAGGCGCGGAAGGCGCACCGAGCCGCCGCCGCCGACATAGATGCCGCGGCTGCCTTCAGGCAGCGCGTAGTAGGCCGAGCGCTCGGCGACGCGGACGTGGCACGCTGCTGCAAGTTCGAGGCCGCCACCGACCACCGCGCCGTGCAGCACAGCGACGACCGGCACCTTGCCGAACTCGATGTGCTGGAACACGCGATGCCACATTCCCGAATGCGCGATGCCCTGGGTAACATTGCGTTCCTTCAGCTCGGAGAGGTCGAGCCCGGCGGAGAAGTGATCGCCCTCGCTGTGCAGCAGAACAGTCTTCACTTCGGAGGGCAGCGACGTGAAGAACGTCTCGATGCCGAGCACGGTCTCGTCATCGAGCGCGTTGCGCTTTTCCGCGCGCGACAGCCGCAGGATCGCGACGGCGCCGTCCCGTTCGGCTTTCAGCGAAGCGGGCAGATCAATCGCCATGCTCACGCTTGCCATTTCAAAGCACCTCGTAGACGTCGAGTTTCACCGCATTCGGCTCGCGGGCACCATGGGCGATCGCGAGGATCTTGTTAAGCCAGGCAAGTTTCCGGTCGGACGTTTCGAAGCGCATCACGGTGCGGAAATAATAGAGTGAGGAATCGACGTTTTCTCCGCGGCCGAGCTTTTCCATCACATCCGGCGGGCCGTGGCGCAAGCCTTCGCTCGAAACGAGGATCTGCGCGCCGCCATCGGCCTCGATCGTGTAGCGCGCCTGGATGTCGGCGGCGCCGTCGCTGCGGATGATCTGCCAGTCCGCGCCGCCGGGCAGGATGCGGCCTTGGAGCTTGGCGCCGCTCACAGTTCCGCCAGTGATGTTGATGACGCGGCGCTCGCCATACGGCGTCGCGCCGAGCCGCTGAATCGGCGCGAGCTCCGCTTGGATCGAAAACATGGGTTGCGCGCCGAGCATGGTTGCGGGCTAGGACATATGTCGTTTGACGCCCAACTTATCGGACAGGAACGGCTGCCGCTATTTGACCCTGCCTGTGGCGGGCCGTAAATACGGGACGAACCGGGAAAATCATCGATGGCGCGTGACGTTTTCATCTGCGACGCGGTCCGCACGCCGATCGGCCGCTATGCGGGCGCGCTCGCGAAAGTGCGCACCGACGACCTCGCCGCCATTCCGATCAAGGCGCTGATGCAGCGCAACAGCAAAGTCGATTGGTCGAAGCTCGAGGAAGTCTATTACGGCTGCGCCAATCAGGCCGGCGAGGACAACCGCAACGTCGCCCGCATGGCGGCGCTGCTCGCGGGCCTGCCCGATACCGTGCCGGGCGTGACGCTCAACCGGCTTTGCGCCTCCGGACTGGACGCGGTCGGCACCGCGGCGCGGGCGATCCGCGCCGGTGAGATGGACCTCGCCATCGCCGGCGGCGTGGAATCGATGACTCGCGCGCCCTTCGTGATGGGCAAGGCTCATGAGGCCTTTCAGCGCACCTCCGACATCTACGACACGACGATCGGCTGGCGCTTCATCAATCCGCTGATGAAGCAGCAATATGGCGTCGATTCCATGCCCGAGACGGGGGAGAACGTCGCCGAGGAATTTCAGGTGACCCGTGCCGATCAGGACAAGTTCGCGTTGCGCTCCCAGCAACGCGCGGGCCGCGCCATCGCCAAGGGCTATTTCAAGGCCGAGATCGTCCCGGTCGTGGTGCCGGGTGGCAAGGCTGGGCCGGTCACTGTCGACGCCGACGAGCACCCCCGGCCCGAAACTTCGCTGGAAGCTTTGACAAAACTCAAAGCCGCGTTCCGCAACCCGGGCACGGTGACCGCCGGCAATGCGTCGGGGGTCAATGATGGAGCTGCGGCGATGATCATCGCCTCGGAGGAGGCGGCGAAGGCCCATGGGCTGACGCCCCGCGCCCGCATCCTCGGCATGGCTTCGGCCGCCGTGCCCCCGCGCATCATGGGCATCGGTCCGGTGCCGTCGACGCAGAAATTGATGGCGCGGCTCGGCCACAAGATTTCCGATTACGATGTGATCGAGCTCAACGAAGCCTTCGCGTCACAGTCGCTGGCGGTGGTGCGGCAACTTGGACTTCCGGACGATGCCGAGCAGGTCAATCCGCATGGCGGCGCGATCGCGCTGGGTCACCCGCTCGGCATGTCGGGTGCGCGATTGGCGATGACCGCGGCGCACGGTCTTGAAGAGCGCAAAGGCAAGCTCGGCCTTGCCACGATGTGTGTCGGTGTCGGACAGGGCGTCTCGCTCGCGATCGAGCGGGTGAACTAGGGGACAAAAGAATGGCGCTGGTATTTCCGCCGAAGAGCCTCGAGGCCTATCCGAAGCATCTGACCCCCGGATATCGCTCCACGGTCAAGCGATCGCCGTCGAAGCCGCTCATTCTGATGCCGCACACTTTGTCGGAATTGACCGGTCCGGTTTACGGCCATGACGCCATCCAGGAACACGACAACGATCTGACCAAGCAGAGCAAAGGCGAGCCGCTGGGCGAGCGCATCATCGTGCATGGGCAGGTGCTCGACGAGGACCGTCGCGCGATCCCGGGCGCGCTGGTCGAGTTGTGGCAGGCGAACGCCTGCGGCCGTTACGTTCATATCGTCGACCAGCATCCGGCGCCGCTCGATCCGAATTTCACCGGCGCGGGCCGCACCATTACCGACAAGAACGGCTACTACAAATTCATCACCGTGAAGCCCGGCGCCTATCCGTGGGGCAATCACCACAATGCGTGGCGGCCTAACCACATCCATTTCTCGGTGTTCGGGCATTCGTTCCTGTCGCGCCTCGTGACGCAGATGTATTTTCCGGGCGACTACCTGTTTCCGTTCGATCCGATTTTTAATTCGGTCACGGACGAGCGGGCGCGCAACCGCATGGTCGCCAAGTTCGATCTGGAAAATACCGTGCCCGATTGGGCGCTCGCTTTCCGTTTTGACATCGTTTTGCGCGGCCGCGAGGCGACGCCGCTCGACAACGACGAGCACTAGGATTTCGTGACCATGGCCGGCAAGGACCGCGAACAAGAGCTCGACAAGGGCATAACCCCGTCGCAGACGGTGGGTCCGTTCTTTGCCTATGGCCTCGCGCCGAAGGGCCGCGCCCAGTGGGATCCGAACGGCACTTACAGCTGGAAGGAAACGGTCGGCGACAATCTGGTGACGCCGGATGCCGCCGGCGAGAAAATCCGCATCGAGGGCTGCATCCGCGACGGCGACGGCGTTCCGGTGAATGATGCCATGATCGAGATCTGGCAAGCCGATGCGCAGGGCCGTTACGCCAGCAAGCACGACCCGCGCGCGCCTTCGAATGCCAAATTCCGCGGCTTCGGACGCTCGGCGACGAACAAGGAAGGCGTGTTCGGCTTCGAGACTATAAAGCCGGGCGCGGTTCCGGGGCCAAAGGGCAAGCCGCAGGCGCCGCATATCGTGTTCTGCATTTTCTCGCGCGGCATGCTGCGGCAGATTTATACGCGCATGTATTTTCCGGACGAGGCCGCCAATGCGAGCGACCCTGTCCTCAGTCTGGTGCCCGCAGACCGGCGCGGCACCTTGATCGCCAAGAAGGAGTCGAACGGCAGCTACCGTTTCGACATCCGTGTGCAAGGCGAAAACGAAACGGTGTTTTTCGAGGTCTGACGCGGCAGGAGCTCTTTGTGGGCTAACGCCCACTAAAGGCAGCTACACGCCCTTCTTCAAAAATTTTTCGCCGGAAATGCGCGGCTAGATGGGCATTTTCCGTGCCCACCATTTTTGCCCAACTTTCCCACGGGTTGACGATGTGGCTTGGGCGGTAGTTCGCTAGCGCCCGGAAACGCTCAACAAACCTGGAGGGATCGCCGATGAACGAGCAGATCCTGCAAGAGATCACCGACTTCTGCCGCTCGCGCGGCCTGGCGGAATCGACATTCGGCCGCCGCGCCGTCAATGACGGCAAGCTGGCGAGCCGGCTGCGCAATGGCGGACGGATTACGACCGAAACGCTCGACCGCATTCGCAGCTTCATGGCGAAATCCTCAGGGGCGGCCCCGGCCAAGCGCCGTATCCTGTTCGACAACGCGGCGCCCTTGCCGTCAGCCGTGGCGCCGATGGTGCCGACCCAGCCGCTCGGCACCGAGGATCCGCAACGCAATTTCCGTTTCTTCGACAACCGGCAGAAATATCTTCTCTTCGTCAATACGTGCTCGGAGAAGTGGGAGATCGCCAACCGCGTTTCGCTCGAGCTCGACAACATCCATCCGCGGCCGCCCGCGGTGCGCGTGTTCGACGCCGGGGTCGGCGACGGCACGGTGCTGTCGCGCGTGCTGCGTTCGATGCACGATAAATATCCGACCATGCCGTTCTATGTGGTCGGCAAGGAGATCAGTCTCGAAGACATCCGGCTCACGCTGCAGAAGCTCGCCGACCGGTTCGTCGAGCATCCATCAAGCGTGGTCGTCCTCACCAATCTCGCTTACGCCGAAGCGCCCTGGCTGTCGGTGAAGTCGGTGAGTGCCGGCGCCAGTCTGGTCTGGAAAGAGCTTCCGCTCGAAGGCAATACCGCGCATGCCTTCGAGCAGCAAATCACCGACCTCGAACCTTTTCTCGGCGAAAACTGGAAGGCGCGCGTTTCGCCGACGAGCGGCAACCCGGCCTATGAGCGGCCGGTCGTGCTGGTGCTTTACCGCAACGACCACCGTTTCCTGCTCGATCCGATCGTGCCGAAGCCGGGCGGCACTGTCGCGGATTACGATCTGGTCATCGCCTCGCAGCCCTATCGCGCACGCGCCACGGTCGACTTCAAGGCCAAGCGTGTGCTGGCGCCGCTGGCGAAATCCATCGGCCCGGGCGGCCGCATGATCGGGATTCACTCGCACGGCAACGATCCCGGCATGGAGATCATTCAAAAGGTCTGGCCGGACGATAATCCCTTCGCGCACAACCGCCACGATCTGCTCAAGGCGGTGAAGGCCGAGCTCGGCCAATCCGGGCGCGAACTCAACTTCAACGCCTATTCCGACCAGCGCTCGCTGTTCCGCTACGAGATGCACACTCTGCCGACCGAAATCTCTTCCTCGATCGGAACTTCGACCTTGCTCGCCGCTTGGAATGCCGCGATCTATGTCGGGCAGGTCGAGGACGACCGGCTTGCCGACGTCAATTCGGATCGCCGTTATATCGACGCCACGCGCGACGTGCTGCAGAAGCATGGCGGTCTGTGGTTCTATGACGAAAGCTTCGTCATTTCGCGCCGACGCGATTGACGGCGGCCGCGTTAGGAGGCGGCGATGGCAATGAGCAAATCAGGGACGCTCATTCATCCCAATTGGGATTTGCCGATGGCGCGCGTCACCGACGGCTTCTCCATCGAGATCACCGCGAAGGATGTCGACGCGCTCAAGCAGGTCGCGCCCGCGCTGCCTCCCGAAACGCCCGTGTCTGTGACCTTCTTGCCCGGCGAAACGCTGGACGCGCGAATTGCGGCCGCGACCGCGGTGCGGAGCCTGGGCTTCGAGCCGATGCCGCACTTCTCGGCCCGGCGCATCGAATCGCATTCCGAGTTCGAGACGTATCTCGAGGCCATCGTCGAGCGCGCGCAGGTGCGGCGATGCTTCGTCATTGCGGGCGACCGCGAAACGCCGGCTGGGCCCTTCGCCGACAGTTCGGCCCTGATCGCGACCGGCCGTTTCGAGCAGGCGGGGATCAAGGCGATCGGGATCGCCGGCCATCCAGACGGTCATCCGAATATGTCCCCCGCGCAGTGCTGGGGGGTCCTGAAAACCAAGGCGTCCGCGATCGAACAACGCGGCATGGCGCCGCTGATCGTGACGCAATTCGGCTTCGACGCGGGATCGCTATTGGCCTGGCTGAAGGAGCTGCGCCAGCAGGGCCTCAGCATCCCGGTGCGTCTCGGCGTCCCGGGGCCTGCAGGAATCAAGACCTTGCTGCGTTTCGCGGCGCGGTGTGGCGTCGAGGCGTCGGCTTCGGTGATGGCGAAATACGGCCTTTCGATCACCCAGCTGATGGGCAGCGCCGGTCCCGACAAAATGGTCGAAGCGTTGGCCGAGCAGATTTCATCCGAGCATGGCCGGGTGCGGCTGCATTTCTATCCGTTCGGCGGATTGGAAAAGACCGTCGCCTGGATCAAAGCCTACGATAGCGCTCACTGAGCGACGCCACAAAAGCAAACGGCGCGGGCCCCATGACCCGCGCCGCTGTTTTTAACGTTCAGGCTTAGCTGGCTTTCTTGTTGCGCCAGCCCTGGTGATAGCCCTCGCGCGCCTGCGATGAATAAGGCGTCGGGCCGACCTCGACCTTGACCTCAAGCTGCTTGTGGCGCTCGACCGTGGTCTTTTTGGTGCCGCCGTTTTCCTCGCCCCAGACCAGCGTGAGCTGGGTGCCCACCTTGGCGAACTTCTCGTCGACAATGCCGAGCGAGAGCACTTCGCGTTCGTTGTAGCTGTAGCCGCCGAACATCGAGGCGCCGATCACCTTGCCGCCGCTCATGACGGAATCGAACGTGCTCGAACCGTAGTTCGAGTTCGGGATGTCGAGATACTTGTACATGTCGCCGTCCCCGAGCATCGAAGCCCAGATCTTGGCGACGTCGTCCTTGTTCCAGGCGTACGTCACCTTCTGGCGCCCGCCTTTGCCGCCGTCCATCTTCTGCAGCGCTTCCTTGCCGATGAAGTCGTGGTCGAACTTGACGAAGATGCCGTAGCCGAGCTCGTACGGCGTCACGTAGTAGTCTTCGATGTTCTTGGACACGAAGCTGCCCGCGAGCGAAGACACCGCCTCATAGCTCGTGCCCGGCAGCCACTCGCGATACTTCTTCATCTTGTCGCCGGTGTAGACGGCGGGAAGCGGCGATGGGATCCAGCCGGACTCCAAAGTGTTGCTCGAATAGGCGCGCGAGCCGACCGGCACGATGCCGAATTCCTCGCCGGCCGCGAGGATGGCGTCGCGCACTTCGTAGTACTGATCGTACGGGCCCCAGACTTCGAGACCCGGCGCGCCGGCCATACCGTGGCGCAGCGCCTCGACCTTGCGCTTGCCGATATTGATGTGGCCCATGTTGAAGAACTTGATGTTCGGCATCGGGCCGCCGTTGAGCTTGGTGATCACCTTCTCGGCGTTCGGGCCCTGAATCTGGAAGCGATAGACGCGGCGGGTGACCGCCTTGCCCATCGGCCGCGACGGCGAACGGTCGTCGTAATCGGTCTCGACGTCATAGCCGCCGGTCTGGGCGTGGAACTGGATCCAGTTGGCGACCGGATTGCGGCCGACGAACACCAGTTCGTTTTCGGCGAGATAAAAGAGGATGCCGTCGCCGATCACCTTGCCGTCATAGTTGCACGGCGCGAATTGCTTGGCCTTGCCCGGGGTGAAGCCATTGAAGGAGTTGGTGCCGAGATAGGAGAGGAGCTTCACCGCATCCTTGCCGCGCACGAACATGTTCACCATGTGGTGCGATTGGTCATACAGCACGCAGCTTTCCTGCCAGGCGCGCTGCTCGTCGCGCCAGTTCGTGAACTCCGACGGCACGACCGGATAGACATAGGCGCCGATCTGCGAATTGCGCAGCATCGAAACGACATTGCCGGATGCCTGGATCTGCTCTTCCAGATTTTTGTAAGCCATCGCGAACTTCCTTTGACTGACGCACCATGTGACCCGGGCGTTCGTCGCGCCGGGTCAGCAAATTGACGCGCGAACGAAACGGTGTTGTGAATGTGCCCGAAATATCGCGTCCGGCCGCAATTATCAACAGATGGGCGGCTATGCGTTCGTAGGAGACATCGCCGTGGCCCAACGCACCAAACCCCCTTTCCGTGCCGATCATGTGGGCAGCCTGCTGCGCCCAAAACGGCTGGCCGAAGCCCGCGCCAAGCACGCCAAAGGTGAGGTGGACGCCGCCGCGCTGGAGCGCACCGAAAATGACGAGATCGTCAAGGCGATCCGCAAGCAGGAAGAAATCGGGCTCAAGCTCGCCACGGACGGCGAGTTCCGCCGCTCCTGGTGGCATTTCGATTTTTACCGCTATCTCGACGGCGCCGAAATGTACCAGACCGACCAGGGCATCCATTTCGCCGGCGTCGACACCAAGGCGGAAAGCGTGCGCATCATCGGCAAGGTCGGCTTCTCCAACCATCCGCATGTCGCGCACTTCAAGTTCCTCAAGGCGAACTGCCGCGTCACGCCGAAGATGACGATTCCCGCGCCGTCGACGCTGCATTTCCGCCAGGGCCGCAAGTCGATCAGCAAGGACATCTATCCGGACCTCGACGCGTTCTTCGACGACGTCGCGGCTGCCTACAGGAAAGCGATCAAGGCCTTCTACGATGCCGGCTGCCGCTATTTGCAGCTCGACGACACCGCCTGGTCGATGATGTGCGATCCCAAGCAGCGCGACGAATCGCGCGGGCGCGGCGACGATCCCGACAAGCTGCCGGAGATCTATGCGCGCATGACCAACAAGGCGCTGGAGGGCAAGCCTTCCGACATGACGGTGACGATGCATTCATGCCGCGGCAATTTCCGCTCCACCTTCATCGCATCGGGCGGCTACGAATTTGTCGCCGAGCAATTGTTCGGCAATACGAATCTCGACGGCTACTTCCTCGAATTCGATACCGATCGCGCCGGCGGCTTCGAGCCGCTGCGCAAGCTCAAGGGCAACAAGCAGGTCGTGCTCGGCCTCGTCACCTCGAAGAGCGGCCGGCTGGAGCCAAAGGATGACATCAAGCGGCGCATCGATGAGGCGTCCAAGATCGTGCCACTCGAGCAGTTGTGCCTGTCGCCGCAATGCGGCTTCGCCTCGACCGAAGAAGGCAATGTGCTGGCCGAGGAAGAGCAATGGGCGAAGCTGCGCCTGATCGTCGAACTCGCGGAAGAAGTGTGGGGCCGCTAAAGCCTCCCTTCGGCGCCGACCATGTCGGCAGCCTGCTGCGTCCTGCCGCGTTGAAAGCGGCGCGGGCAAAACGCGAGCGCGGCGAAATCGACGCGGCGGCGCTTGCGGAAATCGAGGACCGCGAAATCGCGGCGGTCATCAAGAAGCAGGAGGAGATTGGCCTCCAATCGGTGACTGACGGCGAATTCCGCCGCGCCTTCTGGCAGATCGATTTCCTCGAGCGTCTCGATGGCGTCGAGTCCTATACCGGCGAACGGATGGTCAAGTTTCAGG
>JAFBAG010000266.1 GCA_019247925.1 Pseudolabrys sp. | reverse complement strand
CATTCGACCGAGCGCACGTCGCGGCCGCCGAGCAGATGGATCTTGCCATCGAGCACGATCGCCGAAATCGCGCCGCGCGGACGCGCGAGGCCGGCGATGTTCGACCATTTGTCGCTCCCCGGATCGTACATAAAGCATTTCGAATGCGGGCAGCGGTTCTGCTCGACGAAGCCGCCGAACGTATAAATCTTGCCGTTCAGCGAGACGCCGGCGACGTGATTGCAAGGCAGCGGAAATTCCGCCTTCAGCGACCAGGTTTTCGCTTTGCCGTCATAGACCTGATGGAAATTGCCATCGACCCGATGCTTCGCGTAGCCGGCGATGACATGGATGTTGCCATTGCATTCGATCACGGCATGCTCGCCGGTCGGGATCGGCAGGCGCGGCATCTCGACCCATTTGCCTTGGTTGGCCGCCTTGGGAGCCACGCTGGTGATGTAGCGCTGCTTCTCGACGGTCTTTGGAATGTCGGTAACGGTCTTGTCGTTGAGACCGAGAAAAACGGGGAGCTGCTCTGCCATGGTTGACCTCACTCAAGCGTAATTTGGGACGGATTCGCGTAGCAGCTTTTGCGTCAGCTCGACGCCCTCGCGCGCGACATCATAGGCGGGGCGCTCCCACTGCTCTGGATTGGGCGCCTCGTAGCTCAGATACCCGCGATAACCCTTCTCGTACAGCAAGCCTAGAACGTCCTTCCACTGAATGACGCCCTTGCCGGGCGGCAGCCGATCGGTCGGGCGGCGAACGCCCGTCACAGGCGTGGCTGATAGATCAGAATACTGGAAACAGAAGATCTGCTCGCCAGGCACGTCGGCAAAGCCGCGTCCGCCCGAGCCGCTGCGGGCGAAGTGATAGGCGTCGATGAGATAACCGCAATTGGGATGATTGGCCCCGCGGATCAGCTCATGCAGCACCGTGAGCTTGTTCAGCACCGGATGCTGCGAATTGTATTCGATCGCGAGCTTTAACTTGTATTCCTTGGCGATGTCGCCAGCGCGCTTGAGGAATTTGATCGATTCCGAGATAGGTCCTTCGACCTGGCCTGGCGCGCTCATCAAAGTGTCGCAGCCGAGCGCCACCGCGTTCTCGCAGCTCTCGCGGAACACCTTGAACAGCCGCTCGCTCTCCTCGCCGATCGCGAACAGCCAGCCATATTCGACGCCCAGGACGCCGCACTTGATGCCGGACTTCTTGATAAGGTCGAGTACCTGCGCATTGGTCATGCCGGCGTCGAAACAGCGCTTGAAGTCGGTGCGGCGCAGTTCCACGGCGTCGTAACCGGCGCGCTTGGCCGCATCGAGCGCCTGCGGCAGCGGCGTCGTATCGATGGTCCACATATGCAGGGCGAGGCGCCCGAATTTGTCAGTCATTTATATTCCTCGCGCATGACGTTGTCCGAAAACCGGCTCCCACTTTTTGGGGTCATGCGCTATTTGCCCTCGTATTGGAGAACGTAAAGCCCCGCATTGGTATCCGTCAGATACATCACGCCGTTCCCATCAACAAAAACATCACAGGACTGGATGACCTTCACCGGATTGGGGCGCTGATCGACAATGCGTTCCGGCGGCGGCGGCACGAAATAGCCGACCTGCTTCGGCGCGAATGGATCGCGCAAATCGTAAATCCGCAGTCCGGCATTGTGATAGGTGGCGAAAATCAAGTCCTCGCTGACGAATGAGCCGGGCCGGCTTTCGTGCAGATTGTGCGGCCCGAATTTCGCGCCCTTCTTGCAAAAATCCTCTTCGTTCGGGGTCGGCAGCGTGGCGATCGGCACGGGATTTGTGCTCTCGCGCACGTCGATGACCCATGTATAGGCAAGCCCATTGGCGCAATTTACCGTCGTCGCTTCGTCGGCAAGCACCAGCAGCTTCTTGCCCGGCAGCGGAACGGGGGTGTGCGCGCCGCCGCCGAAAGGCGGCGCATGGTTGCGGTGGGCCAGCAGCTTCGGCTTGGCGGGATCGCTGAGATCGTGAATCGTATAGCCACCATCGCGCCAAGCCGCATAGCCGATGTTGCCAGCGCTGATGAGGTGGTGCAGCGCGGCACGCTTGCCGAACGAGGCCGGCGGCGTCTCGCCAGCGCCGCGGTTCATGCCTGGCAGCCACCACTGTCCCGCCAGCTTCATCTTCGCAGGATCAGAGACATCGATGATCGCCAGAATGTGGTCGATAAAGCCGGCGAAGTGCACCGAGACATAGGCGTAACGACCGCCGACCCACCAGATGCGATGTGCGCCGAGCCCGCCGGTATCGAGGAAGCCGATCTCGCGCGGTCGGTCCGGTGTCGAAATGTCGAAGGCGCGGATGCCCGCGGCGAAAGGCTGATCGGTCTGGATCGAATCCGCGAGCGAGCGGGAATAGTAATCGACCTGGCTCGCATATTGCGACATCGCCCAGATGTTCGGGCCGTTCACGGCCAAAAGCACATCGCCGTGGATTTGCAGATGATGCGAGCGGGTATTTTTCGGCGCCGCTACGAACGCGACGGTCTTGGGCTGCCGCGGATCGCGCACGTCGACGACAGAAAAGCCGTCGGCGAACATGTGGCCAACATAGGCGTAGCCCTTGTGCACGATGACCTGGACGCCGTCCGGGCGGCTGCCCTGATCGGTGTGGCCGAGATAGCGGACATTCTGTGCGGTCGCGCCGGCAACGGTCATTGCACTCACAAAAGCCTCAGAATTGCCGAGGCCCGGCCAGCGGGCTGACCGGGCCTCGTAACACGTCAAAACGAGAGCGTCAGCCGGTCGGCTTGGCGATGTCGTCGAGACCCTTCTGCCGCGCCTCCGGACCGAGTTGCGTCACCGCACCCGCCGCAATGACGAGCAGGATCGCAAGGCAGACAAACACGGTGATGAGGCCGTACCCGGCCTGCACCCACAGGATCGTCGGCATGATGAACGCGGTCGCCAAGCGCCCCACGCCTGCCGCCCAGCCGAAGCCGGACGCACGCGCATTGGTCGGGAAGACTTCCGACGTGAAGATCTGCATGGCATTGCCTGCGACCTGCACGAAGAAGGTCATGATGAACCCTGCGACGATCAGCTGGGTCGGCGTCGTGGCATTGGCAAAAACAATGGCCATGATCGCGGCGCCGATGAAGGCCACGATCGACGTCGGCTTGCGGCCGAGCTTGTCGAGCGCATACATCATCCAGAGGCTCGCGCACGGCACGGCGAAGTTCATCCAGAGCGTGTATTCGATGGACTTCGTGACGGTGAAGCCTTTGGCGTTCATGATGTTCGGCAGCCACGCGCCGAGACCGATGGCAACCCCGAAGAACGCCGTGAAGCAGATCATGCCGGCGATGACGCGCTTCGGAAATTGCCGGAACACGACGCCGAATGGATCGCTCTTGGTGTTCGAGGCCGCATCGGTGGTGAGCGAGCTTGCGGCCGGCACGTTCTGGATTTGCAGCTTCTTGAGGACGTCGAGCGCTTCCTGGCCACGCCCGTGGGTCGACAGATAACGCGGCGACTCCGGCAGCGAGAAGCGGAAGACCCAGACGATCAGTGCGCCGGCGCCGATCAGGAGCCACGCCCCGCGCCAGACATATTCCGGATCGCTCGGGAAAATGACCGTGCCAAGAAGCAGTGCGAGCGCCGTTCCAATCGGCCAGACGCAGGCGCCGCCGACAAAGTGCACGATCGCGAGAATGCGCCCGCGAATGTCCTTGGGTGCGTATTCACCGGCATAGGCGAATGCCAGCGGCTGCTCGGCGCCGATGCCAATGCCGGCAATGAAGCGGCAAACGATCAGCAACGTCACCGACGGCGCGAAGGCGCCCAGGATCGTGAACACGCCGAACAGCAGCAGATTGAACTGGTAGATGAAGCGGCGGCCGAACCGGTCCGAGAACTGCCCCTGCCCCGCGGTCCCGATGAACATGCCGAAGATCGTCGCGCTGCCGATCGCCGCGAGCTCCGCGCCGGTCGCGAATTTGGAGCCGATGATGTAGGGCACCAGCGCGCCGAAGATCGTGAAGTCGATGACGTCGAAAAAGTAGCCAGCTGCGATCAGCGCGATCACCCGCTTGTGCAGCGGCGAGATCTTCGCTTCGTCGAGCGCTTTGCCGACATAGGCTTCAATGGTTTGGGCCACAGTGTTCTCCCCCGAGTGTCTTGTTGTTACCCCGGAAAGAGGATGAGCCAGTTTCAAAAACCTGACCACCGATTTCGGTTGTGCAGCGCAAAGCGCAGGCGACTCCACACTCTTTCGGCGGGCGAAAACCCGGCATCGGAACATGCGGTGGCAGCCTGCATTGCCCGGCCAAGGCCAAGTGCTACGTTTGGCATCTTTAGAACGCCGCAAAACTGGCGCCGCCCGGGAGGAGCACATGACAACGCAGCGCGATCCGAATTTGACGGCTACGCGCCGTCGCATCATCCAGGCCGGCGCAGCCTTCATCGCCGCGCCCGCGGTGCTTCGGATCACGCCGGCCCTGGCCGCCTATCCAGAACGCCCGGTGAAGATCGTCGTGGCCAATACGCCGGGCGGCCCTTCCGACATTGTCGCGCGCATCACGGCAGGCGCCCTGCAACAGTCCACCGGAAAGACCTTCATCATCGAAAACATCGGTGGGGCCGGCAGCAACATCGGCATGGGCAACGTCGCGAACAGCACGCCCGATGGCTACACGATCTTGCTGGCGACGAATGCGTATTCAGTCAACGCTTCGCTCTACAACAAAATCCCCTATGACCCGGCCAAAGACTTCGTCGGCGTCAGTGAAGTCGCGACTTCGCCGAACACCTTGGTGGTGCAATCGAGCCTGCCCGCCAAGTCGGTCAAGGAGTTCATTGCGCTCGCCAAAAACAGCGACAAGTACAATGTCGCGACGCCACCGATCGGAACGACGCCACAACTGCAAGCCGAGCTTTTCAAGCTGCTCGCGGGGCTGCCGAAGATGGAAACGGTGGTGTTCAAGGGCGGCGGTGACGCGATAGGCGCCCTTCTCAATGGCACGGTGCAGTTGAGCTCGGGGTCTTTGCCGCCGGCCGCGCCGCATATCAAAGCGGGCACGTTCCGCTGTCTCGCGGTGACCGGAGATCAGCGCTGGCCGGATTTGCCGGATGTGCCGACCATGGTCGAGGAAGGCTATAAGGACTTCGTCTTCGCGACCGACACGACCTTGCTCGCGCCCGCAAAGACGCCGCCGGAAGCTGTCGCCTGGCTCGAGGCCGAGACGCTCAAGGTGCTCGGAACTCCCGACATGAAGGACAAGCTTTTCAAAGCTGGTTTCCAGGTACGCGCGCAAGGCGGCATGGCGGCATGGGCGCGCGTGTCGAAAGAAGTTGCGATGTTCCGCGATATCATCGACAAGGCGGGCATCCCGAAGCAGTAAATCAGGCCCCGCGAACGAGCAATCGGCGTGAAAATCAAATCCATCGAGCCGATTCCGGTGCGCCTGCCGATGCGCAAGCCCGTCATCATGGCGGGCGAGCAGGTGCGCGCCGCCGACAACATGCTGGTGCGCATCGAAGCCGGCGGGATGACCGGCTGGGGCGAGGCGGCGTCCGCGCCGGTCATGACCGGCGAAACGCTCGCCAGCATGGCCGAAGCGATCCGCATCATGACGCCGGCGCTACTCGGCCGCGATCCTTCTGACATAGACGGGGCCTGCGACGCCATGGATAGCGTCCTGTATGGCAATTCCGGCGCGAAGGCCGCGATCGAAATCGCGCTGCACGATCTTGTCGGCAAGGCCACAGGCAAGCCTGTTTATGCCCTGCTTGGCGACAAAAAGCGTGCGCGCATGCCGCTCCTTGGGATGATCGGCAGCGGCGATCCGGCTGGCGACGTCGAGGACGCGCGCAAGAAAAAGGTCGAGGGCTTCACGATCTTCAAGATCAAGGTCGGCGTCGATACGGCCGCGCGGGACGCGCAGCGTTCCCGGGACATATGCGCGGCGCTAGGCGGCGACATGCTCATTTCAGCGGACGCCAATCAGGGCTTCCAGCGCGCGCAGGCGATCGAATACGTCCGCGCCATGGACGGCGCGGGCCTCGACTTTTTCGAACAGCCCGTTGCGGCGGACGATCTCGAAGGCATGGCCGCGGTCGCGGCCGCAACGAGCATCGCCATTGGCACCGACGAAGGCATTCATTCGCTCGACGATATCCACCGTCACCACGAAAAGAAGGCGGCGCGGGGCGCAAGTCTGAAATCCATCAAGCTTGGCGGACTGCGTGGCGTTGTTGCTGCTGGAACGCTGTGCGACGAGCTGAGCATGAGCGTCAATCTCGCCTGCAAGACGGGAGAGTCGAGCATTGCCAGTGCCGCCGCCCTGCATGCCGGCGCGGTGCTGCCGAACATCGCCTGGGGGCTGACTT
>JAFBAG010000170.1 GCA_019247925.1 Pseudolabrys sp. | reverse complement strand
TGAGCCACATCGTGTAGATGACGACGTAGAAGAAGATGGTGAAGGCGAGCAGCGCCGAAGCGAGGCAGCCCACCAGCAGACCCAAAGTCGTTACCGAAAAGACCGACAAAGTCAGGCCGAAGGCCAGCGCCTCACCCAACTGCACGCGCCCCATCGGCACCGGCCGGCGGGCCGTGCGCGTCATGCGGGCGTCGATGTCCGCGTCGTACCACATATTGAGCGCGCCCGCGGCGCCGGCGCCGACCGCGATGCAGAGCAGCGCGGTGAAGCCGATGACCGGATGAATTGTGCCCGGCGCCACAGCCAGGCCGACAAGCGCGGTGAATACCACCAGCGACATCACGCGCGGCTTGAGCAGCGCGACGTAATCGCCCACCCCGGCGAGGCTCGGCTCGAGAAGAGCGGCTTCGGCGTGCAGCGGAGCGCGGATCGGAGCGCTATCGCTGATGAGCGACATGGTGCGTTACGCCTTTACTTGATCAGCGGCAGGGTTTCGAACTGGTGGAACGGCGGCGGCGAAGGCAGCGTCCATTCGAGCGTGGTCGCGCCGGCGCCCCAAGGATTGGCCCCGGCAAGACGCTTCTTCGAGAAGGCCTCGGCCATGCCGAAGAAGAAGATCAGGACGCCGAAGCCCGAAATGTAGGAGCCATAGGACGACACCAGATTCCAGCCGGCGAACGCATCCGGATAGTCCACATAGCGGCGCGGCATGCCGGCGAGACCGAGGAAGTGCTGCGGGAAGAACACCAGGTTCACGCCGATGAAGGTGACCCAGAAGTGCAGCTTGCCGATCGTCTCATTGTACATATAGCCCGACATCTTGGGGAACCAGTAGTACCAGCCACCGAAAATCGCGAAGACGGCGCCGAGCGACAGCACGTAGTGGAAGTGCGCGACGACGTAATAAGTGTCCTGCAGAACGCGATCGACGCCGGCATTCGCGAGAACGACACCGGTGACGCCGCCGACCGTGAACAGGAAGATGAAACCGAACGCCCATAGCATCGGGGTGCGGAATTCAAGCGACCCGCCCCACATCGTCGCGATCCAGGAGAAAATCTTCACCCCGGTCGGCACCGCGATCACCATCGTGGCGGCGACGAAGTAAGCCTGCGCGCCGGTCGACATGCCGACCGTGTACATATGATGCGCCCAAACGACGAAGCCGATGCCGCCGATCGCCACCATCGCGTAGGCCATTCCGAGATAGCCGAACACCGGCTTGCGGCTGAACGTGGCGACGATCTGCGAAATCATGCCGAAGCCCGGCAGAATGAGAATGTAGACTTCCGGGTGACCGAAGAACCAGAACAGGTGCTGGAACAAGATCGGGTCGCCGCCGCCGTCATGGGCGAAAAACGTCGTGCCGAAGTTGCGATCGGTCAGCAGCATCGTGATCGCGCCCGCGAGCACCGGCAGCGACAACAGAAGCAGGAACACTGTCACCAGGATCGACCATACGAACAGCGGCATCTTGTGCATGGTCATGCCCGGTGCGCGCATGTTGAAGATCGTGGTGATGAAATTGATCGCGCCGAGGATCGACGATGCGCCGGCAAGGTGCAGCGACAGGATCGCGAAATCGACGGCGGGACCGGGGTGGCCCGAAGTCGAAAGCGGGGCATAAATCGTCCAGCCCGCGCCGACGCCCGGCGAGCCCGGCTCGCCCTCGACGAAGGCGGACAAAATAAGGAGCGCGAATGACGCCGGCAGCAGCCAGAAAGACACGTTGTTCATGCGCGGGAACGCCATGTCGGGCGCGCCGATCATCAGCGGCACGAACCAGTTACCGAAGCCGCCGATCATCGCCGGCATCACCATGAAGAAGATCATGATCAGCCCGTGCGCGGTGGTGAACACGTTGAACGTGTGCGCCTCGGGGAAGATCTGCACGCCAGGATGCGCGAGCTCGGCGCGCATCGCGATCGAAAGCGAGGCGCCAATCACGCCGGCCATCAACGCAAACACGAGGTACATCGTGCCGATGTCCTTGTGATTGGTCGAATAGACGAAGCGCCGCCACCCGGTCGGGGTGTGGTGCGCATGGTCGTCGTGGGCGCCGTGTGCGTGTGCCGTGGGAGTTGCCATCTTCTGTTCCTCGATCTGTCGCGTCGCCCGCGATTGCTTGTTTACTTAGCGGTGAGGGTTTCGGCCGCGGCCACGTTGGCCGGACGGCTGCCATCCACCGCGAATTTCTTTTTCGCCTGTTCGAGCCATGCGGCGTAGTCGCGGTCATTGAGAACGCGCACTGCGATCGGCATGAAGGCGTGATCCTTGCCGCAAAGCTCCGAACACTGGCCGTAATAAACGCCTTCGCGCGTCGCCTTGAACCAGGTCTCGTTGATGCGGCCGGGAATGGCGTCAATCTTGATGCCGAAGGACGGAACCGCGAAGGCGTGAATGACGTCGGCGCCGGTGGTGAGCACGTGCACGACTTTGTTGACCGGCACGACCACTTCGTTGTCGACCGCGAGCAGGCGCGGCTGGTCGCCCTTGAGATCCTTCTGCTGGACCATCAGAGAGTCGAATTCGATCTTCGCGTCCGGGTACGAATAGGTCCAGAACCACTGCTTGCCTGTCGCCTTGATGGTGAGGTCGGCCTGCGGGACGTGCAGCTGCAAGAACAGCAGCCGGAAGGACGGAACCGCGATGGCGACGAGAATGAGGACGGGCACCACCGTCCACAAGACCTCGATCAGAGTGTTGTGCGTGGTGCGCGACGGCACCGGATTGGCCTTCGCATTGAAGCGGACCGCGACATAGACCAGCAGCGCCAGCACGAAGATCGCAATGGCCGTGATCAGGATCAGCAGGAAGTCATGAAACCAGGTGATGTCTTCCATCACCGGGCTCGCGGCGCCCTGAAGTCCAAACTGCCACGGCGAGGGCTGGCCCGTTCCGGCGAAAGCACCCCCCAGGGTCGCCGCCGTGGCAATGAGCCCGGCCGCGATAACCGCTATCCGCTTGAACACCCGCATTGCGTTCTTTGCTCCTTCGCGAGATCGGCTGCGATTGGTCCGACTGGCGCGGATCGCAGGAATGATATCGGCTCGATCCCGCGGAGCACATTGGTTCGCCACGGGCGTGGCAAAAACGCAGAAACGCGCTGCGGGACGGGGAAAATCCCCGTCCGTAAAACCACAATTCCGGGCCTGCCGCAATGCACCTTATCGTCTCTCCAATGTACATTTCGCCATGATTTGCCGGCAGCTTTTGACGCAGCCGTCCCGCGCTTTGCTTGACAGGATGGCCGGCGCGTGGACAACCCTCGGTGCACAATAACGCATGCCAGGATCGCGATTCGTGTCGGCCAATGAACGGAGCTCAAGCTGCTGCCGCGGGCCAATGGCCCGCGCGGCGATTGCCGCCGCGGCCTTGCTGATCGCGCCGGCCTTCGCCTTCGCCCAGGGCGCGGTGCGGTCCGTCCATCAGGACTGGCAAATCCGCTGCGACACACCGCCGGGCGCGCGAACCGAACAGTGCGCGCTTATCCAAAGCGTCACCGCGGAGGATCGCGCCAATGTCGGGCTCACAATCATTGTGCTGAAGACGGCGGACGCCAAGAGCCGGCTGATGCGCGTCGTCGCGCCGCTTGGCGTGCTGCTGCCTTCGGGTCTCGGGCTCAAGATCGACAATGCCGATATTGGCCGCGCCGGATTCGTGCGCTGTCTGCCCAATGGCTGCATCGCCGAAGTGGTGATGGATGATGAGTTGCTCAAGAAGCTGCGCGGTGGGCAGACGGCGACTTTCATCATCTTCCAGACGCCGGAAGAAGGCATCGGCTTCCCGATGAGCCTCAAGGGCTTCGGCGAAGGCTACGACAAGCTTCCGTAAAATTCGGCTCGTGCTAGCCTGCCCTTCGATTTTGGAGGACGGTGCGTGCAGTTAGGCTTCGTCGGCCTTGGCGACATGGGCTCTTTGATCGTGCCGCGGCTGATGGCGGCTGGCCACTCCGTCACCGGCTGGAATCGCACCAAGGCGAAGGCCGAAGACCTCATCAAGGCCGGCATGAAATGGGCGGAGACGCCGCGCGACGTCGCACGCGGCGCCGACATCGTCTTCGCCATCGTGACCGACTCCAAAGCCGTGCGCGCCGTCGCGCTGGGGCCGGATGGCGTCATTGCCGGACTTAACAAGGGCTGCGTGTTCATTGACATGAGCACGATCGAGCCTGATGCCAGCCGCGAGATCGCCGCGCAGTTCGCTCAAGCGGGCGCGGCCATGCTCGACGCGCCGATCTCCGGCTCGCCGGTCACGGTCAAAGCTGGAAATGCCTCGGTGATGGTCGGCGGCGATGCCGCCGCTTTCGAGCGCGTCAAGGACGTCCTGCTCGCGATCGGGCCAAAGGTGACGCGCATCGGCGGCAACGGCCTCGCCTGCCAGATGAAGATTTCCGTAAACCTGCTGCTGATGGTCGAGGTGATCGCTTTCGGCGAGGCCGTCGCGCTCGCCGAGAAAGGCGGCGTCGACCGCGCGGCGGCAGTGGACGCCGTTCTCAAGAGCGTCGCCGCGTCACCGGTGCTCGGTTATCGCGGCCCCTTCATCATCGAGGGCAACATGCCGGAAACACCGCTCGCCGACGTAACCTTGCAGCAGAAAGACATGCTGCTGGCGCTTGGCGAAGGCCGCAAACTTGGCTCGCCGACGCCCCTCGCCGCCGCCGCCAATGAAATGATGAACGCCTGCCGCGGGCTCGGCATCGATCACAACGACTTCGTCGTGGCGCATCGCGCCTACCGGCTGCTTGGTGGCCAAGATTCTGGAGGACAGAAATGACGTCGAATCTGGAAAAATTTGGCGCCGCGCTCGGCAAGGCGGTGAAGGAGACCGCCAAAACCTGGAACGACGAAAAGCCCGACGCGAAAATGTATCGCACCAATATGCGCGACGTGCCCAAGGTCGAAGGCCTCAAGCGCGAAGACGGCTGGATCGACATGCAGGTGCAATTCCTGATCGACAAGAAGTCCGCCGGCGCCGACCACGTCGTCGGCTGGACCGTGCTGAAGCCCGGCGCGTCGCACGAAAATCACCGGCATCACAATTGCGATGAGTTCTTCATCGTGCTCAAGGGCAAGGGCCACATCATCACCGAGCACGGCCAGGAGCCGTCCGGCGAAGGCGACGTGGTCTACTCGCCACGCGGCTGCTGGCACGGCTTCAACAACACATCGAACGAAGATGTCGTCCTGGTCTGGGGTTGGATGGGCGCAGGTGGAATCGAAGCGTCCGGCTACCAAGTGCATCCCGAGAGCCACAAGTAGTACGATGAACCCCTGGGACGACCCGCGCATCGCTAAAGGCATGGCGGCGCAGCTCGCCAAGCGCCGCGAACGCATCGCCGCGGGCGAAAAACCACTCGGCTGGAAAGTCGGTCTCGGCGCACCGGCGGCGATGGAGCGACTGGGCACCAAGGGGCCCGGCGTCGGTTACCTCATGCAACGCGGTCTGCTGCTCACCGGCGCGACCATCGCCTTTGCGGGCTGGACCAAGCCGGTCGCGGAATGCGAGATCGCCGTGCGCATGGCGCGCGATCTGCCGGGCGGCGCCACTGCCGCCGATGCGCGCGCCGCGGTGAAGGAAATCTTGCCGGCGATCGAAGTTGCCGATTTCGATCCGCCGCCGACAGCCGATAATCTCGATCACGTTCTAGCGAACAACATCTATGCCCGCCACGTCGTGCTCGCCGGCATCACGCGGCCCGGCGCCAGCGTCGAAGGTCTGACCTCGCGGCTGATCCGCCGCGGCGCCGAGGCCGCGAGCACGCAGGACCCCGAAGCGCTGACCGGCAAGCTCGACGCTATCGTCGCTCACGTCGCGAATACGCTCGCGGCTTACGGAGAGAAACTTTCGGCCGGCGATGTCATCATCACCGGCTCGATCACGCCGCCGATCATGCTCGAAAAAGACGAGACCGAACTCGCGCATGTGCTCGACCCGATCGGCGCGGTCGGCGTGAAATTCGACTGGAGCTGAATTGGTTACCCGAATCCTAACGGCGATTCGTTCGCGTGCTTTCGCCGCATGGTCCCCACTTTGACGTTCGCGACGATGCGCCAATGATCAAGCGCGGCGCGTGATTTTCGCCGCCCCTCCGCCTTTACCGGCGCTTAACCATAAAAGGCCAAGGCTTATCAGGCATTACGATAGGCGGCGGGCTGGATGGTCTTCCCAATTTTGTGGGCCTGTATGGCGCGCCGTAGCGCGCCGATGCTTCTGCACGCCGCCGCCATTCTCGTCTTCACATTTGTATTCGCCGGCAGCGCCTTCGCACAGTTCACGATCACGCTGCAGCCCAATACGTTGCCAGCGGGGACGAACGGCGCGGCCTACAACCAGGTCGTCACCGCGGTTGGCGGCACCGCGCCCTATACATTCGACCTTCGCGCCGGCTCGAACCCGCTGCCGACCGGATTGATCCTCGACAGCGACGGCACCCTGCACGGCACGCCAACCACGCCCGGCTCGACGACGTTCCAGATCGAAGCGACCGACAATGGCGGCAATACCGGTTTCCGCACTTACACCTTCAGTGTTGGCAGCGCGGGTGGCGTCACCATCACGCCCGCTTCACTGCCGAACGGCTCGCAGGGCGTGGCGTACAGCCAGGCGCTGGGCACAACCGGCGGAACGGGATCGGGACGCGTCTTTTCAATTTCTTCGGGCTCCTTGCCCGCGGGACTGACCATGTCGAGCGCCGGTGTCATCAGCGGCACGCCGACCGGCAACGGTGCCTTCAGCTTCACGGTCAGCGTCATCGACGACGGCGGCAACACCGGCAGCCGGGCCTACACGCTCAACATCGGCGCCGCCATTCTCACGGTGAACCCCGCGACATTGCCGAACGCGACACTGTCGACGCCTTACAATCAGACCGTGACCGCGAGCGGCGGCACGGGTCCCTATACATTCTCGATCAGCAGCGGCGCGTTGCCGACCGGCCTTTCGCTCGCGTCGAACGGCAACATCACCGGCACGCCGAGTGCCGCCGGCGCTTACACCTTCACCGTGCGCGCAATCGATAGCGTCAACAACACGGGCACCCGGACCTACACCGTCAATGTCGGCGCGAATATCCTGACGGTGAACCCGACGACGCTGCCCAACGGCACGCGCACCGTGGCCTACAACCAAACCATCACGGCGAGCGGCGGCACCGGCCCCTACACTTTCGCGGTCACGTCGGGCTCGCTGCCGACCGGCCTGTCGCTCGCCTCGAACGGCACGCTGTCAGGCACGCCTTCGGCCGCCGGGACTTTCAATTTCGACATTCAAGCAACGGACTCGCTCGCCAATACCGGCACGCGGTCTTACTCGGTCCAGATCGTTCCGGCGCCGCTGACGATAGCTCCCACTTCGCTTCCGAATGGCACCACCGGCACGGCCTATAGCCAGACCGTGACCGCGAGCGGCGGCAGCGCGCCCTATAGCTACGCCGTGATCTCGGGCAGCCTGCCGACCGGCCTGACGCTCAACGCAGGCACCGGCGCGATTACCGGAACGCCGACTGTCACGGGCTCGTTCACCTTCACCGTCCAAGCCACCGACGCGCAGCCGAATACCGGCCAGCGCAGCTACACGGTGCAGATCGGCGCCAACATCCTCACGATCGCGCCGACGACGCTGCCGAACGGTACGCGCAACGTCCCCTACAGCCAGACCGTGACGGCAAGCGGCGGCACCGGGCCCTACACCTATGCGGTAACTTCGGGTGCGCTGCCGGCCGGGCTTTCCCTCAATGCCAGCACCGGCGCGATCACCGGAACGCCCACCGGGACCGGAGCGTCCGCTTTCACCATCACTGCGACGGACTCGCTCGCCAATATCGGCAGCCGCGCTTATGCGGTGAACATCGGGACGGTTTCGCTGACGGTCAACCCGGCGACCCTGCCCGCGCCCATCAATGGCCGCCCGTATAGCCAGACCGTCACTGCGACAGGCGGCACGGGTCCCTACACATTCACGATCTCCGCGGGTGCGCTTCCGGCGGGCCTCACTCTGAACGCCACCACCGGCGTCATCAGCGGCACGACGACGGCGCTCACCACCGCGTCATTCACGGTGCAGGCCACCGATGCCAACGGCAATATCGGCTCGCGTGCCTATACAATGACGAGCCGCGCCGACCCCGCGCTCGACGCCGAAGTCCGCGGCATTGTCTCGGCGCAGGTCGCCGCCACGCAGCGCTTCGCCGCCGCGCAAACCGAAAATGTCGGCCAGCACCTCGCCAATCTGCACCGCGAGTTCAATCCTTGCAGTTTCAATTTCGGCGTCGCTCCGCCGATCGAGCGCCCGCAATACGGCAATCAGATTTACACCCCGCAGCCCTACGGTGCGCAGCCCTATGGATCGCAGCCTTATGGCAACTACGGCGCGCTCAGCTATGCCGGCGGTCCGGTCAGCAAGGATCCGTGGGCGCCGCCGCCGCAAGGTTTCCCCTATACGCCGCCGCCGCCAAAGCCCGATACGACCTGCCCGTTGCAATCCTTCGCGTTCTGGAGCGCCGGCTCATTCCAGTTCGGCTCGGCCAACGCCGCCGGCACCGGCACGAACAATAAATTCAACACCGCCGGCGTCACCGCCGGTGTGGACTACCGGCTGAGCCAAGGCATTATCATTGGCGCCGCGCTGGGTTACGGCGCCGATCGCAGCGACATCGGCGGCAATGGAAGCCGCAGCGATGCGACGAGCTTCAGCGGCACGTTCTACGCGAGCCTGCGGCCGTTCGATCCGTTGTTCTTCGATTTCGCGGTCGGTTATGGCGGCTTGAGCTTCGACAGCCGCCGCTTCGTGACTGGCGAAGCGCTGACCGTCAGCGGCACCCGCAAGGGCTCCTACTGGTTCGGGATGGGCATAGCGAGCCTCGAACTGGGCTGGGAGCGCTTCAAGTTCGCGCCGTTTGTGAAGGGCGAATTCATCTCGGCCACGCTCGACGCCTATACCGAGAGCGGCGCAACGGCCCAGCTCCTCACCTATAACAAGATGAAAGCCGAGTTCAGCGCCGTCGGCCTGGGCCTGCGCGGCTCGATCGACGTGCCGGTGAGCTTCGGCACGCTGACCCCCAATGCCAAGGTCGAATACAAGGAGATCACTCAGAACGAGTACAACCAGTCGCTGTATTATGCCGATCTCGGACCGTCCGTGAGTTCCTCTTTCGGCATTCCGGTGAATGTCCGCCGCACCATCACCACAACCCTCGGCCTGCGCGCCCGCAGCTTCGGTGGGCTCTGTGTCGACATCGAATACGGCTTCGCCACCGGCAACGATTCCTACAAGGCCCAGAGCGTGCGCGCCGCGCTGCGCATACCGTTCTGACGGCTCGCACAATCGCCCGATTGTTCCTATCTTGATGGCGACGGAGCAGTCGCCATGAACAAAATTTCCGAAGCTTCAACCGACAAGATCACGGCCTCGCTGATCGACCGCAGCGGGCTTGACCGCGGCAAGGTCGCCGCGACCCTGCGGCACGGGCTCGAAGGCGCCGACGATGGGGAACTGTTTCTCGAATATCGCCAGGCCGAGGCGCTGCTGTTCGATAACGGCCGCCTGAAGCAGGCGACCTATGACACTGCGCAAGGTTTCGGGCTGCGCGCCGTGAAAGAAGAAGCCGTGGGCTATGCTCATGCGTCGGATATTTCCGAGGCGGCGCTTGCCCGCGCGGCCGACGCCGTGCGCGCCGTCAAGAGCGGCCACAGCGGGCACTATGCCGCGCCTCCGGCCCGAACCAATCGCAAACTTTACGCCGATGACAACCCGCTCGGCACCCCGGCCTTCGAGCAGAAGGTGAAGCTGCTCGAGGAAATCAACGCCTATGCGCGCGCCAAAGACCTGCGCGTGCGTCAGGTGTCGGCGAGTCTTGGCGCGTCGTGGCAGGTGGTCGAAATCCTGCGTGCCGACGGCGAAACCTTTCGCGATATTCGCCCGCTGGTGCGGCTCAACGTCTCGGTCGTGGCCGGCGAAGGCGACCGCCAGGAAGCGGGAAGCCACGGCTATGGCGGGCGCGAGGGCTATCAACGCTTTATCGACGCCAGCGCCTGGCGCGGCGCGGTCGATGAAGCCGTGCGCCAGGCGCTCGTCAATCTCGCAGCGGTGCCCGCACCGGCAGGCGAAATGGATGTTGTGCTCGGCTCCGGATGGCCCGGCGTTATGCTGCACGAGGCGGTCGGCCACGGCCTCGAAGGCGACTTCAATCGCAAGAAAACGTCAGCCTTTGCCGGGCTGATGGGTCAGCGCGTGGCGGCCAAAGGCGTCACCGTGATCGATGACGGCACGGTGGCGGCGCGGCGCGGCTCGCTGTCGATCGACGACGAGGGCACGCCTACCAACCGCACCGTATTGATCGAGGACGGCATCCTGGTCGGCTACATGCAGGATCGTCAGAACGCGCGGCTTATGAACATGCAGCCGACCGGCAATGGCCGGCGTGAAAGCCATGCCCACGTCCCGATGCCACGCATGACCAACACTTACATGCTGGCTGGCGACCGCGAGCCCGGCGAACTGATCGCCTCGGTGAAGAACGGCCTCTACGCGGTCAATTTCGGCGGCGGCCAGGTCGACATCACGTCAGGCAAATACGTGTTCCAGTGCACCGAGGCCTATAAGATCGAGAACGGCAAAGTTACAGCGCCCGTCAAAGGCGCGATGTTGATCGGCAACGGTCCGACCGACCTGCACCGCATCACGATGATCGGCAACGATTTCGCGCTCGATCCCGGCATCGGCACCTGCGGCAAGAACGGTCAAGGCGTGCCGGTCGGCGTCGGTCAGCCCTCGCTCAAGATGGAGCGCATCACCGTCGGCGGCACCGGCTAGCTTTTTCGCCGCTATCTCACGACGCCCGAGATGCAGCACGGTTTGGCGCGCGGCCGTTTGATTTCGCTTTTGAGAAAGCAGCGCGCCGAGGGCCCGGTGTAACCCGGCCGCGCGAAAGTCCAGGCGCGGCAGCGATTGTCGTTCTCGCACTCGGTCTTGCAGGCCTCCGGCGCCGGATTGGTCTTGATGTCGAAATTCCGATAGTCGCCGCCGGTGCGGTCAATGGAGAATTCCATCGCGCCGAGTCTCGGCTCGATGACGCCCGCGCCGCGCACCCCCGACACGCAGCATTTGTCTTCCGTGCGCGGCGGCACCTGGCTCTTGAGCCAGCACACGCCGACCGTGCGTTCGTTGGCTGGATAGACGAAGCTCCAGGCGCGGCAGCGAGAGTCGCGATCACATCGCGCCGAGCAGACTTCGGGATCGGCGTTGCGGATCTGGAAATTCGTATAGTCGCCGCCCCGGCGATCGAAGCCGGTCTGCGCCATCGCGGGCGCCGCCGCGAGGAACAGCAGCGCTCCGACCAGGAGACGAAATCCGCGCATCATCCACTCGCTCCTCATCGCCCCCGATCAGGAGAGTGGTCACCTTACAGCAATTTCGCGATGCGAATAGCCGCGCCGGGCTGCGACCGATTTCCTCGCGGCCCAATCGCGCGTGGGCAAGATAGCCATGGCGTAAAAATTTTGCGCCCGCCGGGGGACCGGCGGGCGCGGGACCCGGCCGCGAGAGGGGATGATCGCGGATCGGATCAGACAGCCGGTGAGAGGGACCGGCCGCTATTTCGTCGGCCCTTGTCGTCAGCCCTTGCGGCAATTGTCCGCCGGGATGAGGCGCAAGCCGCGATTAAATTCCGCAAGTTGCGGGTTCTGATTGGCACGGGTGAGCCGGCGGCCAAGACGGCGCTCCAGCGCCCGTTCGCGCAACAGCGCGGTCGGGTCTTCCCAGAACGGCTCGGAAAAGGCGTCCTGAACATCGGCGCGGGTGATGCCCATGTCCGCGAGCATGCGACCGTCGATGGAAGCGAGTGCGCGGGCCTGCGCGCGGTTTTGGCGGGCGCGCGCCACGGCTTTGAGCCATGCGCCCAGGGGCGCGAGGATCGCGGTCAGGCCTCGCAGGGTCGCGGAGGCCGCCAGCGGCAAAATCGGGAATGTGGCTTGCATCGCTCTTCTCCATTTCATTCGGTTGAGCCTGCAAAATCGGCCGCAACCGCAGTTTCCGACACCCGAAACACCCACCCGTTTCCTGGTGACGGTTCCACTATGCGCCGCCGCTATTGATAAGTGAAACGAATGTTTTTAATCTGACCAATCAGAAACAATGATACAGCGTCGGCCCAGCGTGTTCTCGCCTTCGCCGCAATGGAGCGTCCCATGACCGCCCTCATCGACATCGATCAGCTGCGCACCTTCATCGCCATTGCCGAGACCGGCAGCTTCACCAAGGCGGCTGAGGTCGTGAACAAGACGCAGTCGGCCGTGTCTATGCAGATGAAGCGGCTCGAAGAACGCATTGACCGCGCGATCTTCGCGCGCGATGGCCGCGCCTCGAAGCTCACCGAGGACGGCGCGCGGCTGCTCGACTATGCGCGGCGCATGGTGAAGCTCAATATGGAAACGATCGCCGCGTTTTCAGATGAGCATCTGTCGGGGCGCGTGCGGCTCGGCGTGCCGGACGATTATGCCGATCGTTACCTTCCGGAAATCATGGCGCGGTTCTCGCGCGCCTATCCAGGCGTCGAACTCTCGGTGCTCTGCCTGCCCTCCGTCGATCTTTTGGAATGCATCGACGCCAACGAAATCGACCTTGCGATCATCACCAACTGTGAAACCCGACGCGCCTCGGAGACATTTCGGCAGGAGCGCCTGCTCTGGGTGACGTCGAACCGGCATCCGACCCACATGGAAGAGCGCGTCCCGCTCGCGCTCGGGCGTCCGAGCTGCGCCTGGCGGCGGACGGCGATCGAGCGGCTCGAATCCGTCAACCGCAATTTCCGCGTCCTCTACACCTCCTCGAATGCCGGCGCGGTGGCTGCCGCCGTCCTCTCCGGCCTCGCGGTCTCCGTATTTCCGGAATCCGCGCTGCGGCCCGGCATGCGCGTCCTCACCGCGGCGGAAGGCTTTCCCGAACTGCCGGCATGCCGCATCGGCCTGGTGCGCAATGCGCATGAAAGCTCGGCGCTGGCCGACGCGCTCGCGGAGCATATCATCTCGTCGCTCGATAACTTGTCGGAAGCCGCACAGGCCGCGGAATAACGTCAGCAGATTTCCGCCGCCGTCGCACCAGTGAGCCGCACGAACTCCGCGGGCGGCAATTCGATCTGCAAGCCGCGGCGGCCGCCGTTGAACACGATCGTCTCAAAGCCGAGCGTGCTTTTCTCGATATAGACCGGAACGCGCTTTTTCTGCCCGAAGGGCGAGATGCCGCCGACCTTGTAGCCGGTGATGCGCTCGGCCTCTTCGGCGCCGAACATCCCTGCCCGCTTCTCGCCCGCCGCCGCCGCGAGCTTCTTGAGGTTCACTTCCTTGTCGGACGGCGCCAGCACGCAGACGACGGTGTCGCCCGCGCGGCACATCAATGTCTTCAAAAGCCGCGCCGGTTCGATGCCGAGCGCCTCGGCGGCCTGCATGCCGACCTTGGCCGCATTCGGATCGTACTCGTATTCGTGCAGCTTGAAGGCGGCGCCGGCTTTCTTCAGGGCGAGCGTGGCTGGCGTCTCAGCCATTAATACGCATACTCTTTGTAAATCGGCGCGACCGAGCCCTGCCACGGCCCATTGTACTTTTCGAGCAGCTCTTGCGCCGGAGTGATGCCGCGGGCGATGGATTCCTCGAGCGGGCGCAAATAGCGGGTCTCGTCGCGACCATTGCGGTCGAGCCGCTTGCGGTTGGCGAGGCCCTTGCGCGACAGCGCCACCGCCTGGCGCGCCAGATTGAAAATATTGGTGCCCCGAATTTCGGCCATGAAGCCGAGCCTGGGCACTTCATCGCGCAATTTCTGGCGTTCTGCCGCGGTCCAGTCCTTCACCATCTGCCAGGCCGCGTCGAGCGACGCATCGTCATAGAGCAGGCCCACCCAGAACGCCGTTAGCGACGGCAGCCGATTCCACGGACCGCCATCCGCACCGCGCATTTCGAGATAACGCTTGAGCCGCACCTCCGGGAAGATCGTGCTCATGTGGTTGGCCCAATCGGAAATCGTCGGCCGTTCGCCGGGCAGATCGGCGAGCTTGCCGGCGAAAAAATCGCGGAAGGATTTGCCGGACACGTCGATGTATTTGTCGCCGCGCTTGATGAAATACATCGGCACATCGAGCGCGTAATCGACATAGCGCTCGAAGCCCATGCCCTCCTCGAAGGCGAAGGGCATCATGCCCGCGCGCTGGTTGTCGGTGTCGCGCCAAATCTCCGAGCGCATGGAGACGAAGCCGTTTGGCTTGCCTTCGGTGAACGGCGAATTGGCGAACAGCGCGGTCGCGACCGGCTGCAAGGCCAGCGACACCCGAAGCTTCTTGACCATGTCGGCTTCAGACGCGAAGTCGAGGTTGGTCTGTACCGTGCAGGTCCGGTACATCATGTCGAGGCCGTATTTGCCGACCTTCGGCATGTAATTGGTCATGATCTTGTAGCGGCCCTTCGGCATCACCGGCATGTCGGCGCGCGTCCAGTCGGGCGTCATGCCGAGGCCGAGGAATTCGATGCCGAGCGGCGTCGCCACTTCGCGCAGCTGCGCGAGATGCGCCATCAGCTCTGCGGCGGTCTGGTGGACGTCCTCGACCGGCGCGCCGGACAGTTCGAACTGGCCGCCCGGCTCGAGCGAAATCGCGCCGCCCCCGGTGACGTCGAACATCCCGATGATGTTGTTGCCCTCCATGATCGGCTCCCAGCCGAGCAGGTGGTGCATGCCCTCGAGCAGCGCGCGGATCGAGCGCGCCCCATCATAGGGCACCGGGCGGCGCGTATTGGAGAAAAACACGAACTTCTCGTGCTCCGTGCCGGCGCGCCACTGCGGCTTCGGCTTGTTGCCGGCCTCGATCCACGCGACGAGTTCGTCGCGCGTTTCGAGCGGCGTCATATCGATCTGGTCACGCGCCATGCAGGTGGGAAAACCGGTGAAAAAAAGGTCGCGACCTTAAACATGGGGTGCCGCAAAGAGCAATCCAACTGGCATCTATGATGATCTTTGCCATGCGGGCGCGCGGCCGCGGCCCTGTTGTTGAAAGGCGCGGGGTGCGCCTGCCCAATTTTCCATCCTCCGAAAAGTAATGGAGCGCCGGGACGGCGCAGGGGTTTGCGAGACCCCTCGGTGGCCTTGCGATCGGCCACCGCGCGCCTTGCGATCGGCGCGCACACCCCTTGCGATCGGGGTGCCGCGCCGTCCCGGCGCTCCACTGCGACGCGCTGACGTCAGCGCGCGCCTGTTTGCGGCGCCCATACTAATTGCGCCGCTACGATGGCGGGATAAGTTTTCCCACGCAGAGCTCTTTGTTTATCGCGATGGCGCAATCGTTGCGTTATCACTAGGTGGATGACCGAATTCTCGCCGCAACAGGACAACGCGCTGAAGCTGGTCTCGGCTTGGCTGAAATCGAAGCCCAGCAGGAATGACAATCCGCCGATCTTCCGGCTGTTCGGCTATGCCGGCACCGGCAAGAC
>JAFBAG010000167.1 GCA_019247925.1 Pseudolabrys sp. | reverse complement strand
GCGCTTCTGGGGCTCGGCCTCACGAAGGGCGACCGGGTCGCGATCCTCGCCTACAACTGCATCGAGTGGCTGGAGATCTATGCCGCCTTGGCCAAGGCCGGACTGGTCGCAGTGCCCGTGAACTTCCGCCTGCTCGCTCCGGAAATCCAGTACATCATCGAGAACTGCGACGCACGCGCGCTGATCGTCCAGGATGAACTGATCGACCGCGCCGAGCCTGTTCGCGCCGTCCTGGACATCCCGCCGCGGAACTCCATCGGACTCGGTAAGGCACACCCGGGCTATGTCGCTTACGAGGATCTACTGAGCCGCGCCCGCGACAGCGAGCCGGACACGGACGTGCGCGCCGACGACATCTGGGCGCTGATGTATACATCCGGCACAACCGGCAAGCCGAAAGGCGCGATCCGCACCCATGCCGCGAGCGCGCTTTTATCCGTCTTCACCGATCTCGAAATGGGATTTGGCCGCGGCGACAGCGCCCTGCTGGTCATGCCCATGTGCCACGCCAATTCGCTCTATTTTGGCACGGCCTTCACTTACACCGGGGCGAGCTGCTTCGTTTACAACATGAAGAGCTTCGACCCCGAGCATCTGCTGCGCACCATGGCGCAGGCCGGCGCCACTTTCACCTCGCTGGTGCCGACCCATTACATCATGATGCTCGGCCTGCCGGAAAAGACTCGCGCGCAATACGACGTGGCGCGCATGCGCAAACTCCTGGTGTCTTCCGCCCCCGCGCGGCGCGATACCAAGCTCGCCATCATGGACTACTTCAAGAATGCGGGCCTATTCGAGCTCTACGGCTCGACCGAAGCCGGTTGGGTGACGATGCTGCATCCGGCAGAACAACTGACCAAGCTCGGCTCGGTCGGCCGCGAATGCATCGGATCGCGCCCGATCCGCCTGCTCGATGACAAGGGCAATGATGTTCCCGACGGTCAAGCCGGCGAACTGTTCTCGGCCACGCCTTACACGTTCACCGGTTACTGGAAGCTGCCGGAGAAAACCGCCGAGGCTTTCAACAACGGGAGCTGCTCGGTCGGCGACATGGGACGCCGCGACGAGGACGGCTTCTATTATCTGGTCGACCGCAAGAGCAACATGATCATCTCGGGCGGCGAGAACGTGTATCCGTCCGAGGTCGAGAACGCGCTTGGCGCCTCCGAAAAAGTGAAGGAAGTCGCGGTGATCGGTGTGCCTGACGCGAAATGGGGCGAACGGGTTCACGCTGTCGTCGTGCTTCATGAGGGCGCGCAGGCGACCGAGACCGAGATCATGGAATGGTGCCGCGACAAGCTCGCGGGCTACAAGCGGCCGCGCTCGGTGTCCTTCATCAAGGACGCGGAAATGCCGCGCACCGGCACCGGAAAAATCCTTCACCGCGTTCTCAAGGCGCAATATCAGGAGCCGCGTCAGCCATGACCATCAACAAGCAGGCCGCGACCGAGCGCATCGCCGCATTTCTGAAAGCCCGCGGCGTCGATCGCATTTTCGGTCTGCAGGGCGGTCACATTCAGCCGCTCTGGGATGCGGTCGCCCGGCACGGCATCCGCATCATCGACGTGCGCGATGAAGGCGCGGCCGTCCATATGGCGCATGCCCATAACGAACTGACCGGTGCGCTCGGCGTCGCCATGGTGACGGCGGGGCCCGGTGTCACCAATACAGTGACTGCCGTCGCCAATGCCTCGCTGGCACGCGCCAGCGTCCTGTTGATCGGCGGCTGCCCGCCGCTCGCCCAGATCAATATGGGCCCGCTCCAGGACATTCCCCACGTCGACATCATGCGGCCGATCACGCGGTCGGCGCGAACCTTGCGGGTCGCGGACCAGCTGATCCGCGAACTCGACGAAGCGGTGGCGCGCGCGATGGGAGACGCTGGCGAACCGGGGCCGGTTTATATCGAGATCCCGCCAGAGCTGTTCGGCCGCACGATCCCCGACACTCTGGTATTGCCTGAATGGATGGCGGCAAAGCCGAAGCGCGTTCTGCCGCCCGATCCGGCGGCAGTGAAGGCGGCGGTCGATGCGCTGTGGTCAGCCAAGCGTCCGCTCGTGCTGACAGGGCGCGGTGCAAAAGACGCTGCCAGGGAGCTGGTGCGGCTGCTCGACGCCTCGGGCGCGCTCTATCTCGACACCCAGGAGAGTCGCGGCCTCGTTCCCGCGGATCACCCTGCGGTGATGAACGCGATGCGCGGCACCGTGATGGGCGAAGCCGATCTCGTCGTGGTCATCGGCCGCAAGCTCGACTACCAGACCGCCTACGGCTCGCCGGCGATTTACCCGCATGCGCGGTTCATCCGTATTGCCGACAATGCCGGCGAACTCATCGACAACCGCCGCGGTGAGGTCGAGATTCTCGCGACCCCTGCCCTCGCCTTGGAAGCGATGGTGACCGCTGCCGCGAACCGCGCGCCGAATACCGACAAGACCTGGGCGGACGGCCTGCGCAAAAAGCAGAAAGAGCGCAGCGCGCCCCGGAAGACCGAGCCGGCGACGGGCAGCGACGGCAAAATCCACCCGGGCGTGATTTTCGACGCCGTCGCCGAACAGGCCGATCCCGATTACATCGCCATCGCGGATGGCGGCGATCTTCTCAGCTTCGCCCGTGTCGGGTTGAAGGCAAAAACCTACATGGACGCCGGCGCTTTCGGCTGCCTCGGCGTCGGCGTGCCCTATGCGGTCGCCGCTTCGCTCGCCTTTCCCGGCCGCCAGGTCATCTCGATCAATGGCGACGGCGCCTTCGGCATCAATGCGATGGAGATCGACACTGCCGTGCGCCACGGCGCCAAGCCGGTCTTCATCATCTCCAACAATGCCGCGTGGAATATCGAGCGGCTCGATCAGGAAATGAACTACGAAGGCCGGGTGGTCGGCACGCTGCTGCGGCATTCCGATTACGCGGCCATGGCCCGGGCGTTCGGACTGCACGGCGAGCGGGTCGAAAAGCCGGAAGATTTTCCGGCGGCGCTCAAGCGGGCGCTGCAAAATGCGCCGGCTCTCATCGACGTCGTGACGTCGCAGACCGTGCTCTCTTCGGATTCCAAGAAAGGTCTCGGCACTGTCGCTGAATTTCAGGCGCTCGGCTCTTGGGACAAGGCCGAACGCAAACGGCGCGGCCTCGACTGACGGCGCCGTTTAGACCTTTGGAAAAATCGCCGCGTCAGGCGGTGTTGCTGGCGAGGTGCGAGCGCAATTCGTTGATCGATGCGAAATGCAATTTGCCGCTCGGCAGTTCTGCTTCGATCGAACCGTCCACATAAAGCGTATAGGCCATACCCTCCACGACACCGGTGCGCAGCACCGGCACCGCGCTCACGGGCGCGGGCGTGGGCTCGATCTCCTCGGGCTCGGACAGCGGCGGCGGTGACGGCGCGCGGCTTACGCTTTCCGCGCGCGGCGGCTCAGGCATCGGCTCGAGCGCACGCGAAGGCGGCGCAAAGCGCGGTGGCGATTCCGGTGCCGGCGGCGGCGCATGGCGCGGTTTCGACGGCCACATTGCCTCGAAGAAACGCGAATCGCCGACCGGTGCGGCAGGACGCCCAGTATCCGAAGCCTTCCAGTTTTCCTGCCGCGGCCGCGATGGCTCTGCGGGAGTGAACGGAGCCTGTGGCCCCTGGCCGAAACGAGGCAACGGCGGCTCGAAGGACGGACGCGCGCTGCCACTCGCGGGTTGCCGCGGCGACAGCGGCACTTCGCTGGTCTCGCTGTCGTTTATCTGTGGCGGCTCGACCGGATTAGACATCATCGGCGCATCGAGCGGCGCGAACGGGCCGCCGCTGAATTCATTGCGCGCGGGCGGCTCTGCTTGATCCGGCTCCGCGAGCTCAAGCGGCTCGGGCGCCTGCTCGATCCGCGTCTCCGCGGCACGGGCCTTGGGCCGCGACGGGAACGGGATGCGCGGCTTATCCGATGCCGGGAGTTGGGGTACGTCCGCTTCGCGCGCGCTGGCGGGCTGCGGCATCGGCAGCGACGGGCGATTTTCGGTGAGGCGCTGGAGCTGGGCGACGACGGCGCCGAGCGCCGCGATAATCAAGCCGCCGGTGAAACAAAAGGTGCCGGCGATAATCAGCGTATTGCCGAAGCTAAATTCCTTGTCCGGCAGCCCGACCGCGACAAGGATCACACCAACGAAACTAAGCGCGGCGCCGGCCGCGTACATCACCACTGACATTCCACACACGCCCCTTGGCGGCCGCTCGCGGCCGAACGCAACAAACAACAGCCCCCGCGGCCGAAGCCGCTGCTTAAGGCTTAAATTACCATGGCAAGGCCTGCAAACTGATTAATGCGGAGGCGACCGATAAGCGCTTGAGGCATCGGCAGTTTCACGATGCCACAGCTGTGATTACGCGAGTACCGTTGCGGCCCGGTTCCGGTCGCCTTAAGGAGTAGGAAACCGTTTCGGCGGCCGCCGGATTGTTCCGGCATCAGCCCACAAATCGCTGCGTCAAGGAGGACGGAATGCCTTTCACCCTGCCCGATCTGCCCTATGCCCATGATGCGCTCGCGCCCTACATGTCGCGCGAAACGCTCGAATACCATCACGACAAGCATCACAAGGCTTATGTCGACAATGGCAACAAGCTGCTCGCCGAGAGCGGATTGGACGGCAAGCCGCTCGAGGAGATCGTCAAGGCGGCGCACGGCAAGAACCCCGGCCTCTTCAACAATGCCGGCCAGCATTACAACCACATTCATTTCTGGAAGTGGATGAAGCCGGGCGGCGGCGGCGACAAGATCCCGGGCAAGCTCAAGGCCGCAATCGACAAGGATCTCGGCGGCGTCGAAAAGATGAAAGCCGATTTCGCGGCGGCCGGCGTCGGCCAGTTCGGCTCCGGCTGGTGCTGGATCGAGGTGAAGGGCGGCAAGCTCGCGATCTCAAAAACGCCGAACGGTGAAAGCCCGCTGGTGAACGGTGCGAGCCCGATCCTCGGGTGCGACGTCTGGGAGCACTCCTATTACATCGACTATCGCAACCGCCGCCCCGATTACCTCAAGGCGTTTCTTGATCACCTGGTGAATTGGGATCACGTCGCCGAGATGTACGAAGCGGCGAGCAAATAACTGCATCCACTAAGCCGCAACGACACGCGCGGTGCGGTCGGTGACGTCGCCGACCGCATCGCGTTTTTTATTCTCGCCGCTGAAGTCGTCATCGCGGCGCTGACCTTCCGCCATTACGGGCTCGGCTGGGACGACTACACGCACGCCGAATACGGCCAACTCCTGCTTGACCTTTATCGCTCCGGCTTTGCCGATCAGCGCGCGTTTTCCTTCGTCAACCTGTTCTATTACGGCGGCGGCTTCGACATGGCCGCAGCGCTCGCCGCTAAAATTTTGCCCTATGCGCTATTCGAATCCCGCCGCTTGATCGGCGCGCTGGTCGGTATTGCTGGCTTGGCCGCAACATGGCGGCTTGGCCGCAGGCTTGGCGGCCCGATCGCAGGTCTTATCGCGCTGGCTCTCCTGGCATTCTGCCCGGTCTATGACGGCCACATGTATGTCAACGCCAAGGACAGTCCATTCGCCGTGGCGATGATCATTCTGCTGCTGGCGATCGTGCGCGCCTTTGACGAATATCCACGACCGGCGCCGCGCACGGTCGCCTTTGTCGGTATCGCCATCGGCCTTGCTTTCGGCTCTCGCGTTCTCGCCGCATTGTCGCTGTTTGCCGCCTTCGTCGCCATGCTGACGATCGCCATCGAGGAATATGGCCACGGCCGCCACGACGTGGGCGCGCGCCTCGCGCGCTTCATCTGGCTGATGCTTCCCGCCATTCTGATCGGATACCTCATCATGGGCTTGCTCTGGCCCTGGGCCGTCCTGCAGCCGCTCAATCCGCTGCGGGCGAGCGACTACTTCTCGCATTTTTTCGAAAAGCCCTGGCGGGAAATGTATCAGGGCCGCCGCATCGAAGTGACGGAAATGCCGGCGAGCTATTTGCCGCACATGTTCTCGCTCAAGTTGCCGGAAATCATGATCGCGCTCGGCCTCACCGGCACGGTTCTGACTGCCGGCGCGGCGCTGCGCGGCGTCATCCCGATCCGCAAAAGCGCCGGTCTGTTCGCGGTGGTCATGGCCGCACTGTTTCCAGTCGTGTTGGCAATGGTGGCGCGTCCAGCACTTTATAACGGCATCCGCCATTTCCTGTTCGTGATCCCGCCCTTCGCCGTGCTCGGCGGGCTCGCCGGAGCGGCAATATTCGATTGGGCGCGTGCGCGCGGCCGTGAAGCCGCCCTTCCCGTGAGCGCAGCTTTTCTGGTCGCGCTCGCGTTGCCGGCGAGCGACATCGTCCGGCTGCATCCGTTCCAGTACAGCTCGTTCAACCGGCTGTCGGGCGGCATCTATGCCGCCAAGGATCGCTACATGCTCGACTACTGGGGCCTCGCCTTCAAACAGGCCGGCGAAGCGCTGCGCGAGGAGCTCGACCGCCGCAACCTCAAGCCCCGCGCGGGACGGCGATGGATCATCGAAATCTGCGGTCCGCAACGGGGGGCCGAACTGGCGCTCGGCCCGGACTTCGAGACGGTGTGGGACCGCACCACCGCCGATTTCGCGATGATGCTCGGCACCTATTACTGCCGCGACGATATCCGGGCGCCGATCCTGGTGGAAATCTGGCGTGAGGGCGTGCTCTATGCCCGCGTCTATGACATTCGGGGCATGCGCGCGCCGAATCTCCTCACGGAGCCGCCGCCGCAATAATCAGGCGTGCGCGAAGTCCCAGTAAAGCTCGCGCGCCTTGCGATAGAGCGGGCCCGGCTGCAGCGAGCGCTCGCCGATCCGCTTGCACGGCATCACCTTGATGTAATTGCCGCTTTGAAAGATCTCGTCGGCGTTTTCGAAATCCTTGTAGCTCAACGTCGTCTCGATGACCTCGACGCCCGCGCCGCGCAGCAACTTGATGACGCGCTGGCGCGTGATGCCGTTCAGAAAAGTCCCATTCACTACCGGGGTGAAAACGGCGCCGTCTTTCGCCAAAAACACATTGGCGGTGGCGAGCTCTGCGACATTGCCATTCTGGTCGCGCACGATGCAGTTATCGAAACCGCGCGAACGCGCCTCGAGCAGCGCGCGCGCATTGTTGGGATACAGACAGCCGGCTTTGGAATCGGTCGGAGCGCTCTCCGGGGTGGGTTTGCGGTAAGGCGACAGGGTTAGCGAAAAGCCGTCGGGCGCGCGCATCGGCGCCTCATAGATGGAGAGGCACCAATTCGTCGATTCCGGGTCCGGTGCGATCAAAAGCTGGCCGCCCTGCTCGGCCCAATACATCGGGCGGATGTAGAGCGCCGCATCCTTGTCGAATTTCTTGACGCCGTCGGCGGTGAGCGACATCCATTGGTCTTCCGAGACCAGCGGCTTGAGGTTCATGGTGTGCGCGGATGCATTCACCCTGACGCAATGCAGGTCGAGGTCTGGCGACACGCCCTCGAAGGTGCGCGCGCCGTCGAAAACCGATGAACACAGCCATGCCGAATGGCTGCGCACCCCCATGATCGGCAGATTTCCCTCGTGCCAATCGCCGTTGTAGAACGTCCAGGTCTTCGACCAGCCCGCAGCCATAGTCCTTCCTAGCCTTCCTTGCCAAGCCGCGCCATGCCCTCACCCATTTACGTCTTTGATGCCTATGGCACGTTGTTTGATGTGCATGCCGCGATCCGCCGCTTCGCCAGCGGTCCCGATGCCGAACGCATGTCGGAGATCTGGCGGGGCAAGCAGCTCGAATATTCGTGGACGCTGACGCTCGCCGGCCGCTACGAGGAATTCTGGACGTTGACCGAGCGCGCGCTGGATTATGCGCTGGAACGGGTGCCGGTGGTCGACAAGACCCTCAAACCGAAATTGATGAATGCTTATTATTCTCTAGACGCCTTTCCCGATGCCAGGACGACACTGAAAGCGCTGAAAGCGCGCGGCGCCAGGACCGGCATTCTCTCGAATGGCTCGCCGGCAATGCTCAAGGGCGCGGTCGACGCCGCCAAATTGGGCGGTGAACTGGACGAAGTGTTATCGGTCGATGCGGTGAAGATGTTCAAGCCGCGCATGGAGGTTTACCGGCTCGTCACCGATGCCTTTAAATGCAGGCGGGCTGAGGTCGTCTTCGTGTCGTCGAACCGCTGGGACATCATGGGCGCCACAACATTCGGCTTCCGTTGCGCCTGGGTGAACCGCGCCAAATTACCGCCCGAATACGGCGCTAACTGCACGACAATTCCCGATCTCGCCGCGCTGCCCGATCTTGTGTTGAACTGATTCTCATGTCGCCGATCATTTCCATCACCAACCTGTCGAAAACCTACGC
>JAFBAG010000308.1 GCA_019247925.1 Pseudolabrys sp. | reverse complement strand
CTCTTTTCTCCCTCCCCCGCTTGCGGGGGAGGGCTGGGGAGGGGGCGCACCAGGCTGCGATTGTCTCAAGAACACCTTCGCGATTGTGCATTACTTCTGCATTGCTGAACCGCAGGACGCGGAAACCCTTGCTTTTGAAAAAGATCGTTCGCCGCGCATCGCTCTTCAATTGTGCAGTCTCGTAATGTTGGCCCCCGTCCAATTCGATGACGACTTTCGCTGCGTGGCAGACAAAATCTGCGACATATCCCCCAATAGGGGTTTGTCGCCGGAAACTCAGACCCGCCAATCGATGAGCGCGCAAAGCCTGCCAAATAGCTTTTTCGGCTTCTGTCGAATTGCGCCGGAGCTGGCGAGCATTTGCGCGCAGCGTCGTGCCGATCTTCCAACTGATGGAGCCCCCTCCCGGACCGCGACGCGGTCCGACCTCCCCCGCAAGCGGGGGAGGTGAAGAAGCGCGAGGTGCACGAGGTGCCATCACGCGCTCAGCCCTCCGGCGAGCGTCGGGAAGTCGAGCGGGCGGAAGCCATAGTGCTGCAGCCAGCGCACGTCGGCCTCGAAGAAGGGCCGCAGGTCGGGCATGCCGTATTTCAACATCGCGATGCGGTCGATGCCCAAGCCCCAGGCGAAGCCTTGCACGCTGTCAGGATCGAGGCCGCAATTGCGCAGCACGTTCGGGTGCACCATGCCGCAGCCGAGAATCTCCATCCAGTCGTCGCCTTCGCCGAAGCGCACTTCGTTCTTTGAGCGCTTGCACTGGATATCGACTTCGAGCGACGGCTCGGTGAAGGGGAAGAATGACGGCCGAAACCGCATCTTCACCTGGTTCACTTCGAAGAATGCCTTGCAGAATTCCTCGAGAATCCACTTGAGGTGGCCGAGATGCGAGGACTTGTCGATGACCAGCCCCTCGACCTGATGGAACATCGGCGTGTGCGTCTGGTCGCTGTCGGAGCGATAGGTGCGGCCAGGACAGATCACGCGGATCGGCGGCTGCTTCGCCAGCATGGTGCGCACCTGCACCGGCGACGTATGTGTGCGCAGCAGCTTCCTTTTCCCACTGGCGTCGGGCGGGAAATAGAACGTGTCGTGCATGTCGCGGGCCGGATGGCCCTCGGGGAAGTTCAGCTTCGTGAAGTTGTAGTCGTCAGTCTCGATGTCCGGGCCTTCCGCCACGGCGAAGCCCATGTCGGCGAAGATCGCCGTCAGCTCGTCGATCACCTGCGAGATGGGATGGACCCGGCCGGTCTCGCCCTGCGTCTCGCGCACCGGCAGCGTGACGTCGATGCTTTCGCTCGCAAGCCGGGCGTCGAGCGCGGCGTCCTTGAGCTTTTCGCGTTGCGCATTGATGGCTTCGGTGACCGCGTCCTTGAGCTTGTTGATCGCCGCGCCCTTGGTCTTGCGCTCATCCGGCGACATCGCGCCCAGAGTTTTCAGGAGCGCCGAAACGGAGCCGCTCTTACCGAGCGCCGACACGCGAACAGCCTCGAGCGCCGCCTCGTCTTTTGCTTGCAAGACGGCGCCGAGCAGTTCGCTTTCGAGTTTCGCAGTGTCGCTCATTCACCGACCTCAGGCCGGCTTAGCGGCAGCCTTGGCTTTTTCGACGAACGCACCGAAGGCCGCCGGCTCATGGATGGCAAGATCCGAAAGCACCTTGCGGTCCACGGTGATGCCGGCCTTGGCGAGCCCGTCGATGAACTTCGAGTAGTTGAGGCCGAAGGGACGCACCGCGGCGTTGATGCGCTGGATCCACAGCGCGCGGAACGAGCGCTTGCGGCGCTTGCGGTCACGGAAGGCGTACTGGTTCGCCTTCTCGACCGCCTGCTTGGCGATGCGGATCGTATTCTTGCGGCGGCCGTAATAGCCTTTCGCGGCCTTGAAGACTTTCTTGTGCTTGGCGTGTCCCGTGACGCCGCGCTTGACGCGAGCCATGGCTGATCTCCTCTAACTCTGAAAAATTCTGTTACGGAAAAACGGATACCGGTCAGCCGTTCGGCATCCAGTATTTCTTGACGTTGTCGCCGTCGGTCTTGAACAGCACGGCGGTGCCGCGATGCTCGCGGATCGTCTTTGTCGTCCGCTTGATCATTCCGTGGCGCTTGCCGGTCTGCTGGTACTTCACCTTCCCAGTGCCGGTGATCTTGAAGCGCTTTTTAGCACCCGATTTGGTCTTGAGCTTGTAGCCTTTGGGCATTTTGCTCTCCATTCTTATTGGCCCCGCGAAAACGGGCGCGGCCCTGATGGCTTGCCGAAACCGGCAAGCACGTGCTCGGAATTGAGCGGTATCGCCGCCACGGCAGCCCTTTCAGCCGGGCGGCGAGGGCGGCGTTATTGCAGAGGAAACCGGCCTTTTCAACCGCAACCCGGACCGCCCCTTGGCCGTTACAAGGGCGTCACTATTTAGGCCTGAATAGCGAGCATTTTCGGGATTAACGCCCCAAGGAGACATTATGAAGTTCGCCGCCCCCCTCGTCGCTTTCGGTTTCGCTGCGCTGGCTTTTACGGGTTCAGCCCACGCGGCGGCTTTCGACGGCAACTGGAGCGTTCTTGTCATCACCGAACACGGCAGCTGCGACCGCGGCTATCGCTACGAGGTCGCGATCGCGGACGGCAAAGTGAGCTTCCGCGGCCAGGAAGCCGTGAAGATGAACGGTACCGTCACGCCGAGTGGCGCCGTGAAGGTTGCCGTCGCCGGCGGCGGCAGCCGTGTTGCCGAAGGGTCGGGCAAGCTCACGGCGCAAGGCGGCGGCGGCACATGGTCCGGCAAGTCGAACAGCGGTGACTGCGGCGGCCGCTGGGAAGCAGAGCGGCGGTAAGCCCTCCTGTCATGACCGGGCTTTTTCCGGTCATCCCGACCAGGGACGCAGTGCTTCCCTAAGCGAGATGGCCGGCACATAAGTTCGTCTGAGACGAGCTATGGCCGGCCATGACGACTTCAAAGCTGCGGTAATATCTATCGCGGCGCCAGCATCATCACCATCTGGCGGCCTTCGAAGCGCGGCTCGGACTCGATTTTTGCAATTTTGCCGACGTCTTCCTTGACGCGATTGAGGAGCTTGTAGCCGAGCTCCTGGTGCGCCATTTCGCGGCCCCGAAAGCGCAAAGTGATTTTCACCTTGTCGCCTTCCTCGAAGAAGCGCTGCATCGAGCGCATCTTCACCTGATAGTCGTGGTCGTCGATCATCGGCCGGAGCTTGATCTCCTTGACCTCGACGACTTTCTGCTTCTTGCGCGCTTCAGCCGCTTTCTTCTGCGCCTGAAAACGGTATTTGCCGTAATCCAGAAGCTTGCAGACGGGCGGCACCGAATTGGGGGCGATTTCGACCAGGTCGAGCCCTGCCGCATTGGCTGCTTCAAGCGCGGCTTGAATGGGTGTGGGGCCGTGGTTGTGGCCCGTGGCATCGATCAGCTGGACCGAAGGAACGCGGATGTCTTCGTTGACACGCGGGCCGTCCTTCTGGACGGGCTGCGTTGACCTCATCGGACGACGAATGGGATGGCTCTCCTCTGCTGTTGCACGGTCGGCGCGCCTTCTGACGCGCCGATAAGGGGTAGATTGTTAGAAACCGGCAATAAGTCAACGCGGTTCCGCGGCACAGGGTGAGATTTGCGCTAAGCGTTGCGCATCGCACTCAAATCGCCCCTGATTCCCGGCCCAAACCTACCGGTCGCGCTGCAGCAGCGAGGTGTAAACGCCGCGAATGGCCTCCGCGACGCTCTGCGGCGAGAACATGAATTCGGCAAACTGCCGGGCCCGCGCGCCCATAGCGTCATATTGCGCGTCATCGAGAGAGAGCGCCGCGGTGATAGCGCGCGCCAGTTCTCCCGGATGATGCGGCCGCACCAGCCATCCGGTGCGCAAATGGTCAGGCATGCGCGGCGGGGTCACGACATTTTCCGGCAACATGCCGACGGCGCTGACGACGACCGGGCGGCCCATCGCCTGCGCCTCGACCGCCGCGCGCCCGGACAAAGGCGGCTCGGTCGCGGTCAGCACGACGACGTCGGCGGCCGCGAGCGCCGTTGGCATATCGCGGATATGTCCGGGCATGCGAAACAGCGTGTCGATCCCGTGCAGGCGCGCCTGCTTGAGGATGGCGTTGCGATAGCGCGGGTCGGCGCGGTCGTCGCCGGCGAGCACGAAGGCGATATTCCGGTTGCCGTTGCCGATGAGGAGCCGGGCGGCGTCGACCAGAGCGAGTTGCCCGTTCCACGGCGCGACGCGGCCCGGCGCCAGCACGACGCGCATATTGGGCAATACGCCCCAGGCGCGCCGCGCCGCAGCGACGTTCTCGGCCCGCGCCATCGCCGGCGAAAACATGTTGAGATCGACCGCGCGCGGAATGACCGTGATCTTGTCCGCCGGCAGCTCGAAGCGCTCCATCATCGCGCGCGCGACGAAGCTCGAAGGCGCGATGATGCGGTCGCCGCGCGTGAGCGCGCTCATGAAGCGAAGCGCGAACCAGGATGGCTTCCACAGCCGGTCGTGAAACGACGTGACGAGCCACACCGGCATGCGGTCGGCCGCAGCGAGTGCGCTCCAGGCGCCGCCGGCGCACTGCGCGTGGACAATGTCGATGCGCTCGGTCTGGATCATCTGGCGCAGCGTGCGGGCGTTGGCGCGCAAGCGGAGCGGGTTTCGCGAATCCGCCACCATCGGCACCCATTCGCCGCCGAACGAGCGCAGGCTGCCGACCAGCGCGCCGCCATCACCGGCGACAATCGCGCGCGCCCCGGCTTGCAGAAGGGTCATTGCGATATCGAGCGCGGCGTGGCCGGCCGGATCGTCGCGCAGCGAAGGCACGATCTGAAGGATCGTGGCGCCAGCAAGAGTCCGAACTTGCGTGCGGACGGGAGCGCGGGATTGCGGACGTGCCGCAGCGGTGCTCATGATGGCCCTGCGTTGCTGTGAGCCGCCTGCATGAGCCCTTCCATAGACGATTCTCCGCCCAAAACCCTCCTCGTCGAAGGGGGCGCGGCGGCGCGCGAGATCGCGGTGCGGCGCCGGGAGGCCCAGGACGGCAAGAAAGGTCCGGGCATTTTCTGGCTCGGCGGCTTCAAATCCGACATGCGCGGCACGAAGGCGCAGGCGCTGGATCAATGGGGCGCGGCGCAGGGCCGGGCCGTGACGCGCTTCGACTATTCCGGACATGGCGAATCCGGCGGCAAGTTCACCGACGGCACGATCGGGCTGTGGCTCGAGGAAGCGCTCGCGGTTTACCGGAGTTTTTGCCGCGAGCCGCAGGTCGTGGTCGGCTCGTCGATGGGCGGGTGGATCGCACTGCTGCTCGCCGCGCGATTGCGCGAGTTGAAAGATGCCGCCCCGCTGGCTGGCATGGTGCTGATCGCGCCGGCGGTCGATTTCACCGAGGAACTGATGTGGAAAAAATTCGACGCCGAGGTGAAGCGCGAGATCAAGCTCAAGGGACAGTGGTCGCGGCCTTCGGAATATTCGGCTGAGCCCTACGTCATCACCCGCAAGCTGATCGAGGAAGGCCGCAAGCATCTGCTGCTCGACGGGTTGATCGAGACGGGCTGCCCGGTGCGCATCCTGCAAGGCGTCAACGATCCCGACGTGCCGTGGCAGCACGCCGCGGAGCTCGTCGCGCGGTTCGTCAGCGACGACGTCGTGTTCACGCTGATCAAGGACGGCGATCACCGCCTGTCGCGGCCGGAAGACCTCGAACGGCTCACCGCCGCGGTTGCCGAGTTCTAGGTTTTTTCGCGGTGTTCAGAATGACCGCCGCCTTGATCAAGGCGGCCAGCGCCTTTTCATCGATCTTGTCGCCCTCGCGAATATCGATCGCGCGCCGCGCATTGCCTTCGAGGCTGGCATTGAAGAGCTTTGCGGGATCCTTGAGCGATGCGCCCTTCGCGAAAGTCAGCTTCACATAATCCTTGTAGGTCTCGCCGGTGCAGATGATGCCGTCGTGCTCCCACACCGGCACGCCCGCCGGACGGGATGGCTTGCGCCATTTCACGACCCGCACGGCCTGAGGATCGGCCTTCGCGATCAGCTTTCCGATCCGCATCAATATTTTGGCGCGCCAATCACTGGCCTTTGCGTTCATCGCAATTGCCCGCTCACTTTATGTTCTGCCCGATGCGCCACAACACGCCGCTCGGGTCGACAATCGTAAAGTCCCGCAGACCCCAAGGGCGATCCGCAGGCGGTTCGGTGCGCACGGCGTACTTCCCTTTCAAATCGGCGCTCTCCACATGCCGCCACCATGCTTCCACGTCTGGGACAAGCAGGTGCATCATGAAGTTGCCCGCGAGATCCGGATGGTAGAAATTCTGCAGCAGAAAACTGCATTCGCCACAGCGAATGTAAGCGAGGTCGGAATCCGACCACGAGATGGTGAACCCGAGGTCAGCATAGAATTTCTTAGCCAGCGCGAAATCCTTCGCTGGTACAAATGCTTTGATCTCGACAACCTGGAGGTCAGCCATGGGGTCTCCTGAAAGCACCAGCGCGCCGCAAAGTAATGTTAGGGCGCGGCCAACGCGGCTCGCCATTCTTCACTAACGCTGGCGTCGGCGTCGTTGCGCTTCAGGGCCGCAAACCTTTCTTGCGGCAGCAATCGCGACAGCGCCCACACCGCCGCGCCGCGAACGAGCGGCGAAGGGTCGTCGAGCAGCCGCTGCGCTTCCGGCGCGAGAGCGATGTCGCCTGAATTGCCGATGGCGATCAGCACGTTGCGGATGAAGCGCTCGCGGCCGGCGCGCTTGACCGCGGTTTTGGCAAAGAGCGCGCGAAACGCCGCATCGTCGAGGCGCACGAGCTCGTTCAATCTCGGTTCGCGCAGCGCATCGCGCGCCGCGAACTTGGCGTCGCGCGCCGTCTGCGCAAACTTGTTCCAGGGGCACACGGCGAGGCAGTCGTCGCAACCATAGACACGGTTGCCGATCGCTTCGCGGAATTCATGCGGGATCGGGCCTTTATGCTCGATCGTCAGATACGAAATGCAGCGCCGCGCATCGAGATGATACGGCGCGGGAAAAGCGTTGGTCGGGCAGACATCGACGCAGGCCTGGCATGAGCCGCAGGTGTCGGCCTTCGCTTCATCGTAAGGCAGTTCGAGCGTGGTGAAGATGGCGCCGAGAAACAACCACGAGCCAAATTCTCGCGAAACCAGATTGGTATGCTTGCCTTGCCAGCCCACGCCGGCCTGTTGCGCAAGCGGCTTTTCCATCACCGCGGCCGTATCGATGAACACTTTGACGTCGCCGCCGCCGTTTTGCACGAGCCAGCGCGCGATGGTCTTCAGCCGCGGCTTGATGATCTCGTGATAGTCGTCGCTGCGCGCATAGACGGAGATCGCGCCCCGGTCGCGCCTCTTCAGGATTGCAAGCGGGTCTTCCTCGTCGGGGCCGTAGTTGAGACCGAGCATGATAACGGAGCGGACATCGCTCCAGAGCACGCGTGGGTCGCCACGGCGGTCGGCATTCCGCGCGAGCCAATCCATCTCGCCGTGGGCGCCCTCGGCGAGAAAGTTTTCCAGATGGGCTTTGGCGTGGGGAATCGAATCCGGCCTTGTCACCCCGACAATGCCGAAGCCCAATTCACGAGCTTGCTCGACCAGCGCCGCCTTGAGCGCTGCCGGATCGTTCAGAAATCCAGATTGGCGTACGTCTTGGCCGCCGGAACGCCGCTGAGCACGTCCGTCAACAGCGGACGGAACGAGGGGCGCGACTTCACCCGCGCGTACCAGTTCTTCGCTGCCTCGTCGTCGTTCCACGGAACATCGCCAAGATAATCGACCGCGGACAAATGCGCCGCCGCGGCCAGGTCGGCAAAGGTCAATCGCTCGCCGGCAAGCCAGTCTCGCGTCTGCACCAGCCAGCCGATATAGGCGATATGATAGCGAATATTGTGGCGTGCGGCCCGGATCGCGTCCGTTTCGGGTGGCCCGCCGCCCTGCTCGGCCGTCATATAGCGCTTGAAGATGCGCTCGGTGGTGAGGGGGCCGCTCACTTCGAGATGAAACTTGTCGTTGAACCAAGCAACGAGGCGGCGCACTTCGGCGCGCCGTCCGGCGCCTTCCGGAAACAGGCCGTCGCCGCCGCTGCGCGTCTCATCGAGATATTCGGCGATCGGCACCGCGCCGACGATCGGCGGCTCTCCATCCTTCATGAGAACCGGCACAGTCGAAGCGGGATTGAGCTCCATGAACTCGCGGCGGCGTTCCCAGAACCGCTCTTCCACCAGCCGCACTTCGGTGCCGTACTCGTTGAGGATCAGCCGCACGTATCGCGAATGCGGGCACAGCGGATGGTGCAGCAGTGTGAGCATGCGGCGCCCGGCGGGGGAATCAGTTAACCCACTATAGAAAGCGGCGAATTGCGAGCAACCTGTTGACCACACCGGCATACCCGTTGCCGCCGCAGCGGCGATGCGCCAAAGCTCGCAACGGTATCTTGCGGAGATGATAATGAGCGCCTGGCTGGCGACGTTGCTCGCCTATCTGAAAATCGACGTGGTCAAGGCGGCGATCCTCGGCGTCGTCGAGGGGCTCACCGAATTCCTGCCGGTGTCGTCGACGGGCCATCTGCTGCTGATGGAACATTTTCTCGGCTGGGGCGACGACAGCTTCGGCAAATCATTCGCCATTCTCATCCAGCTCGGCGCGATCCTGGCGCTGCTGACGATCTATTTTGGCCGGTTGCTCGCGCTCGCGCGCAACATGTTCACGAGCTGGCCGGCGGCTCGCTTCGTGCTCGGCGTGCTGCTGGCGTTTCTTCCGGCCGCGGCGGTCGGTTTCGTCGCGCATGGTTTCATCAAAGAGAAGCTGTTCGACGTCCGCGTCGTTTGCATCATGTTCATCCTTGGCGGCTTCGTGCTGCTGTGGGTCGACCGGATGAATCTTCACGCCAAACGCCACGATGCCACCGAGTTTCCGCTTTGGATGTATTTCGGCATCGGTGTCGTGCAGTGCATTGCCATGATCCCCGGCGTGTCCCGCTCGGGCGCGACCATTGTCGGCGCCATGCTGTTCGGCGCGGATCGCCGCTCGGCGGCGGAGTTCTCGTTCTGGCTGGCGATGCCAACCATGGTCGGAGCCTTCGCCTATGAAAGCTACAAAAGCCGCGCCGACCTGCTCGCGGGCGGCAACAGCAAGATGCTGATCGCGGTGGGGTTCGCGACCTCATTCATCTTCGGCTGGATCGTGGTGAAGACGTTTCTGCGCTACGTGCAGCGCCACAGTTTTGCGCTGTTCGCCTGGTGGCGGATCATCGTCGGGAGCGCCGGGATGTTCGCGATTTATTTCGGCCGCTAGACGCACGGCCCTTTTTTCCGCCCGGCGGCGGATTGAAAAGAACATCCCGCGTCACGTCGTGAACGTCTTTCACGCCGGTAAGCGACATGCTCACTTTGAGCTCTTCTTTGATCAGATCGACCGCCTTGGCGACGCCCGGGCCGCCTTGCGCCATGAGGCCGTAAACAAAGGCGCGGCCGATCAGGCAGCCGCGGGCGCCGAGCGACAGCGCTTTAAGCACGTCCTGGCCGGAGCGGATGCCGCCGTCGAACAGCACTTCGATATCGTTGCCGACCGCGTCGGCGATGTACGGCAGGGCGGAAATCGTCGCCGGCGCGCCGTCGAGCTGACGGCCGCCATGGTTGGAGACGACAATGGCATCAGCGCCGTTGTCGAGCGCGATCTTCGCATCGGCCGGATCGAGCACGCCCTTGATGACGAGCTTGCCGCGCCAATTCTTCCGGATCCAGGCAATGTCATTCCACGATAACGAGCCGTCGAAATTGGTGTCGGCCCAGCGCGCCGTGTCCATCATCCCGCCGCCGGTAGTCTTGTCGATATAGGCCTGGATGTTGGTGAAGCCGCGCCGTTTTGCCTTCAGCACGCTCCACGACCAGCCGACTTTGGTGAGAAGGTCGTAGGCATTGCGCAGGGTCAGTCGCGGCGGGACATAGACGCCGTTCTTGAGATCGCAGTGGCGCTGGCCGCGCATCGGCAGGTCGACCGTCACGAACAAGGCCGTGCAGCCGGCGGCTTTCACGCGCTCGATCACGGATTCGGAAAAGCCGCGGTCGCGGAACACATAGAGCTGAAACCAGAACGGCCCGCTGATCGCCTCGCGCACGTCCTCGATCGAGCAGATCGACATGGTCGACAGGCACATGCGGATGCCGGCGGCTTCGGCGGCGCGCGCCGCAAGAACCTCGCCGTCGCCGCGCGTGAGGCCGCACATTCCGATCGGCGCCAAGGCCACCGGCATTGCGACATTTTCGCCGAGCATCGTGGTGGCGAGTCGACGATCGTCGGCATTGATCATCACCCGCTGGCGGAATTGCAGGGCCTGCAATTCCCGGCGGTTGGCGGCGAGAGTCAGCTGATCGTAGGAGCCATGATCGACATATTCGAACACCGCCTTGGGAATCTTGCGGCGCGCGATCTCGCGAAAGTCGTCGATATTGGTGATGACCGGCATCAGCGCTCAGGCGGCGCGGCGGTTGAACTGGCCGGTCTTGCGGAAGCGCCAGAGATAAGAGGGCACGATCGCGGCAATAGACTGCGGCGCGATACCCAGACCCTTCAGCGTGCGCATGTCACGCGCCGCTTGTTCGGAGACAACGTTGTCCGTGCGCAGCAACTCGACCTGATCCGGTGTCAGCAGCGGCGTCGGCATGAATTGCAAGAACGCCGCTTTCATTTTTGCGAGCGGGAAGGGCAGCGGCACCAGCGCGCGATTGCGCTCGATCGTGTCGAGGGTGAACTGCATCAGCTCCTTGAAGCTGAAAACTTCCGGACCGCCGAGCTCATAAGTGGCGCCGCTCTTGGCCTTGCCGTCGGCGGCTTCCACAATTGCCGCTGCGACGTCGCCGGCGAAAACCGGTTGAAACCGGGTCGCTCCGCCGCCGATCAAGGGCAGAGCCGGCGCGAAACGCGCCAGCGCGGCGAAGCGGTTGAAGAAGTCGTCTTCCGGCCCGAACACGATCGAAGGCCGCATGATAACGGCGTGCGGAACCGCGGCGAGGACGCGCTGTTCGCCTTCGGCCTTGCTGCGGGCATAAAGCGACGACGAATTCGGGTCGGCGCCGATAGCCGAGACGTGGACGAGGCGCGCGCCATTTGCGGCGGCAGCGCGCGCGACCAGCGCGGCACCGGCGGTGTGCACGGCGGAGAATTTTTGCGCGCCGCGCTCGAACAGAATACCGACGACGTTGATCAGCACGTCGGCGCCCTGCGCAGCGGCTTCGACCGAGCCGGCGTGACGGAGATTGGCTTGCACGGCGTGGATCTGCCCGACACGGCCGAGCGGCTGCAGATGGCCTGCAAGGTCGGGGCGGCGCACCGCAACGCGAACGCGATAGCCGCGGCGCACCAGCGCGCGGACGACGTGGCGGCCGAGGAAGCCGGAGCCGCCGTAAACCGTGACCAGACTGTCGGAAGGGATTTTCACGCTCATGAGGCTTTGTATAGCGCCTGCGTGCCCCGTTTCAATTGACATTGCGGGAGGGCATTCGTAGGTAGTCCGCGCCGGCCTGCCCAGGTGGCGGAATTGGTAGACGCACTAGTTTCAGGTACTAGCGGGTAACACCGTGGAGGTTCGAGTCCTCTCCTGGGCACCAAGTGCTCGCCCGCATGACCCCCGAAAAGTGGGGACCGGTTTTCGGATAAGATCATACGGATTGAGACGGACCCCTGAATGACCATCCGGCTGCACCGCGGCGACCTTCCCGACCTTTCGGCCTACAAGGGCGCGGTCGCCATCGATACCGAGGCGATGGGCCTCGATCCGTCCCGCGACCGGCTCTGCGTTGTTCAGCTTTCGCCGGGCGACGGCAATGCCGACGTCGTGCAGATCGCGGCTGGCAGCCAAGCGCCGAATATCAAGAAGCTGCTGGCCGACAAGTCGGTGCTCAAGATTTTCCATTATGCGCGTTTCGATATCGCCATGCTCTACAAGGCATTCGGCGTCATGGCCGAGCCGATCTACTGCACCAAGATCGCATCGCGGCTGGCGCGCACCTACACCGACAAGCACGGGCTGAAAGATCTGGCGAAGGAAATTCTCGGTGTCGATCTTTCCAAGCAGCAGCAACTCACCGATTGGGGCGCGAGCGAACTGACCGAGGCGCAGGTTGCCTATGCGGCGTCCGACGTGCTGCATCTTCATGCGCTCAAGGAAAAACTCGACGCCATGCTGATGCGCGAAAAGCGGATTGAGCTGGCGCAGGCGTGTTTCCGATTCCTGCCCGACCGCGCACGGCTCGATCTCGCCGGCTGGGGCGAGCAGGACATTTTCTCGCATTCGGTGTGAGACAAAGGGCGTAACGGCGGCTTTTGGCGACATTGACCCGCCTCCTGCGGGCCATATTTTCGCGGTGAAGTGGACCGGTATGCAGCGCAGCGCGAACCAGGTTGAAACGCGATGAACCGGATGGTGGCGGCGAGGGCGGACCAGACGGCTGACCGCGGCGCCTGGATCACGAGCCGGGGCGAGAGTGATCGCGCGTTTCGTGCGGCGCGCCGCCACAGCCGGCTCGTGCGCCGGCTTCGCGTCGCAGTGCCGGGCACCGCCGTCGTCACGCTCGCGGCTGTAGTGGCCTGGGCGTGGTACGATCCACTCGCGAAACTGCCGCTACAGGTCGGCAATGTGATGGTGAGCGGCTCGAAGATCACCATGCAGTCGCCCCGCCTGACCGGCTTCTCGAATGACGCGCGGCCTTATGAACTCTCGGCAAAGTTCGCGTCGCAGGACGTCACCAAGCCCGATCTCATCGAACTGCACGAATTGCAGGCGCGCATCCAGTTGCCGCAAGACGCAACCGCGCAGATGACGGCGCTCGACGGGACCTATGACAGCAAGAACGAGATCCTGACGCTGGGCAAAAATGTCGTCCTGACATCGAGCACGGGCTACAAGGTCTGGCTCACCGATGCGGTGATCGATATTCGGAAGACGCACGTCGTTTCCGAAAAGCCCGTCAGAGTCGAAATGTTGCAGGGCACGCTCGACGCCCGCCGCGTCGAGGTCGCGGAGGCGGGCGCGCTGTTGCTCTTCGATGGCGGCGTGAAGATGCAGCTCACTTTGGACAGCCTCGATCTCCCGGCGCCGGGCGGCCAAGCCGCGCCCGCCGCAGCTCCGGCGGCGCCGCGGCGATGAAAAAAATTGCCCTCCATATCGCGCTAGCGACTTTGGCCGCCGCGACAGTAATTGTGCAGGCGCAGGCGCAGCAGCACCGCGCCGCGACGCCTGTTGCCTCCGGCAACAAGGGCCCGCCGAATGCGGTCCAGGGCTTTTCGAAAAACCGCGAGAAGCCGATCCAGATCGAGGCACGGCGTCTCGAAGTGCGCGACAAGGACAAGGTCGCGACGTTCTATGACAGCGTTCAGGTGATCCAGGGCGACACCGAGCTGCGCTGCAAGACGCTGACAGTGCACTACGAGAAGGAAGACGAGAAAAGCACCAAATCGGCGGCGACCACGAATGCGCTCGGCCCGGATGGCGCCCAGAAAATCAGAAAGCTCGAGGCGAAAGGCGGCGTGGTCGTCACCCAAAACGATCAGGTCGCGACCGGCGATTCCGCGCTGTTCGAAATGGCTACCAATACGGTGACCATGATGGGCAATGTCGTCGTCACGCAGGGACAGAACGTGCTGCGCGGGGACCGGCTGGTGGTTGATCTCACGACCGGTCTGTCGCGGGTCGAATCCGGCAAGGGACCCGAAGGCCGCGTTCAGGGCCTGTTCGTGCCGGGCGGCGGTGGGCCGTCCCTGCCAGGCAAGCCGGACGGTGCTCGTCCGGAGAACTTCAACCCGCTGCGGCGCTAGGGGGCGCTTAATTAAGCCGTGAACTCCAGGGGCCGCTCTTGTCCGATGGAGGACCGCGGTCCATGAATCGGCTAGCTTCAGCCGGCACGCATCGCGCACCAGAGGATCGAGGCCGACCCGCGTGAACATCCTGACCTTCTTCAAACGGCAAGGCGCGCCGAGCCGTACGGTGCGGCCCGGCACGTATGCTCCGAGCCGACCTTCCGGGCCGCAACAGGTCGCGCAGCAACGCGCGGCGCGCGTGCAGCAGGAACTCGATCAACGGCAGGCCGCTGCGGCGCGGCAGGGCTACCTCGCCGCGCATAGTGTCGAGAAAAGCTTCGGCGGCCGCATGGTGGTCAAGGGCGTCACGCTTTATGTGCGCCGCGGCGAGGCCGTGGGTCTGCTCGGCCCCAACGGGGCGGGCAAGACGACGGTGTTCTACATGATCACCGGCTTGATCAGCGCGGACAAAGGCCGCATCGAGCTCGACGGCTACGATGTCACGGCCCTGCCGATGTATCAGCGCGCCCGGCTCGGCATCGGCTATCTGCCGCAGGAAGCCTCGATCTTTCGCGGCCTCACGGTCGAGCAGAACATCCGCGCCGTGCTCGAAGCCGTCGAACCGAATGCGCGCCGGCGTGAGGCCGATCTCAATGCCCTGCTCGAAGAGTTCAACATCGCGCGCCTTCGCAAGACGCCGTCGATCGCGCTCTCAGGCGGCGAGCGCCGCCGCGTCGAGATCGCCCGCGCTTTGGCAACGCGCCCGAGCTACATGCTGCTCGACGAGCCGTTCGCCGGCATCGATCCGATTGCCGTTGGCGACATTCAGGCGCTGGTGCGTCATCTCACCGATCGCGGCATCGGCGTTCTCATCACCGACCACAATGTGCGCGAGACCCTCGGCCTGACCGATCGCTCCTACATCATCTATTCGGGTGAGGTGCTGATGGAGGGCCGCGCCGACGAGATCGTCAACAATCCCGACGTGCGCAGGCTTTATCTGGGCGACGATTTCCGGCTTTAGCCGGCCATTAACTGCACAATTCGCAGGCGGCAATTGCCCACGGATTAGCGTTTCCGCAGCCGTGCCGAGCCGGTATACGAATCTGGTAATATCTGAAGCAAGAATCAGACCAATTCGCCGGGAATCGAATGGCTCTGTCTCAACGTCTGGAATTTCGCCAGTCGCAAGCGCTGGTGATGACGCCGCAGCTGATGCAGGCCATCAAGCTGTTGCAGCTGTCGAGCCTCGACCTCGCCGCCTATGTGGATGCCGAGCTCGAGCGTAACCCGTTGCTCGAGCGCGCGGCGGATGACGAGGGCCCCGTCGCCAATGCGCCGGCGGAACCGGCAGACAGCGCTGAGCCAGCCGGCGAATGGGAGCGAAGCGACCTCGAAACCAGCCGCAACGCCATGGAAGAGGGGCTGGGCACCGAACTCGAGAACGTGTTCCCCGAAGATAGCGGGGAATCGCGCCCCTCGGCCGCCGAGCCAGCCGGCCCTGGCCTGTCGGAATGGTCGGGCGCGGGGAGCGGCGCTGGAACGCGAAGCGGCGAGGACGGCAGCTACAACCTCGAATCCTTTGTTTCGGCCGAGGCGACGCTCGGCGATCACCTGGCCTCGCAGCTGGCGCTAGCGATTTCCGATCCGGCAGAGCGCATGATCGGCCAATACCTCATCGATATGGTGGATGAAGCCGGCTATCTGGCCGGCGACACAATGACGGTCGCCGAAAAGCTTGGCGCTTCGCCGGCCAAGGTCGAGGCCGTGCTCGCGACCCTCCAGACCTTCGATCCGCCCGGCGTTTGCGCGCGCAATCTCACGGAATGCCTTGCCATCCAGCTCAAGGAGCGCGACCGGTTCGACCCGGCGATGCAAGCGCTGGTCGCCAATCTCGACCTGCTGGCCCGCCGGGAAGGCAATGCGCTCAAGCGCATCTGCGGCGTCAATGACGAGGATCTGGCCGAGATGATCGCCGAGATCCGCAATCTTAATCCGAAGCCCGGCCTCACATTCGGCTCGTCGGTTGTGCAGCCCATCGTGCCCGATGTTTTCGTGAAAGAGGCGGCCGACGGCACCTGGCAGGTCGAGCTCAATTCCGACACTTTGCCGAAAGTTCTCATCAACCAGCGCTACTACACGCAGGTGTCGAAGACGACGAAGTCCGACGAAAAGGCCTACATCGCCGATTGCATGCAGACCGCGACCTGGCTCATTCGCGCGCTCGACCAGCGCGCCAAGACGATCCTTAAAGTGTCGAGCGAGATCGTGCGCCAACAGGACGGCTTTTTCGCGCTCGGCGTCCAGCACTTGCGGCCGCTCAATCTCAAGACCGTCGCGGAGGCGATCGGCATGCATGAATCGACGGTGTCGCGCGTCACCGCGAACAAATATATGGCGACCAATCGCGGGATTTTCGAGCTGAAATATTTCTTCACGTCGGCAATCGCGGCGGCGGATGGCGGCGAGGCGCATTCGGCGGAAGCGGTGCGTCACCGCATCCGCAATTTGATCGACGCCGAAAACACTTCGGAAATTCTCTCCGACGATACGATCGTGGAAAAACTGCGCGAGGCGGGAATTGACATTGCGCGCCGCACCGTCGCCAAATACCGCGAGGCGATGCGAATTCCCTCGTCAGTGCAGCGCCGGCGCGAAAAGCAAGCTGCAACCGGGTCGTAAAGGGTCCAAATCACCGCGCGTCAAAAGCGCCATTGACAGGCTGGAATATCGCTCCTATTGGTCCGCCGCTTTCCAAACAACCGGACGCTGTAATGCCGCTCACCGATCTCGTCGCGTCGAACGCCGTTATTCCGGCGCTGAAGGTCAACACCAAGAAGCAGGCCATCCAGTCGCTCGCTGAACGTGCAGCCGAGCTGACCGGGCAGAGCGAGCGCGCCATTCTGGAAGTGCTGATGCAGCGCGAGAAGCTCGGCTCGACAGCCGTCGGCAGCGGCGTCGCGATTCCGCATGGCAAGCTGTCGAAGCTCAATCGTGTGTTCGGATTGTTTGCGCGGCTCGCCAAGCCGATCGACTTCGAGGCGATGGACGGCCAGCCGGTCGACCTGATCTTCCTGCTGCTCGCGCCGGAAGGCGCGGGAGCCGACCACCTCAAGGCGCTGGCGCGTGTCGCCCGCCTGCTGCGAGACCCGGAAGTGGCGCGCAAGCTGCGCGAGTCGGGTGACACAGACGCGATCTACGCTGTGCTCGCGATGCAGCCGGCCAGCGCCGCTTAACAGTTCTCCTTAGAAAAAAGTCATGGCCGGGCTTGGCCCGGCCATCTCGCTTGGGGACGCAGTGCGTCGCTGATCGGGATCATCGGGACAAGCCCGGTGATGACAGACGAAGTCAGTGCAGGCTGACGGTCTCGAGCTCCTGGCTCCAGGCGTTGGCAATGGCTGCCTCGCGCGTGTCGGTCAGCATGATGGGTGTACCATCCGCCGCGTGCAGCGAGAACAAAGTCATGCCCGGCGCAATGGTCGGGGCCTGCGGAAACAGCTTGCGCACATCTTCCGACAGGATCGCCTTGACGTAAGCGAGACGCCCGTCGCCCATATGCGCAAGCGCGTCCTGCGTGACAGGGAGCGCCGCGTTCGTTTCGATCGTCTTTTCGTGTCTCATGGCCCTCGACTCCTTTCTAACTAACTGCCGAGTCCGTATTTAGGTTTCATCGCCCAGGTCATTGATTGCAATCGATTTCACGATCCGTTCCGGCTCCGGACGGACCAAATCAACCGATAGCAAACCATTTTTGAGATCGGCCCCGAGCACTTCCATGCCTTCCGCCAGCACGAACGTGCGTTGAAACTGGCGCGCGGCGATACCGCGATGAAGATACGTGCGGCTCTTGTCGTCTTGTTGCCGCCCCCTGATCACCAGCTGGCTTTCCTCGATCGTCACTTCGAGTTGATCGCGCGTGAAGCCCGCGACCGCCAGCGTGATGCGCAGGCGCTCCGGACTTTTGCCATCGCGCGCGAGCCGCTCGATGTTGTAGGGAGGATAGCCGTCCGCTCCTTTGGCGACGCGGTCGAGCACACGCTCGATCTCGTCGAAGCCCAGGAGGAACGGGCTGGAGAGTGATGGCACTCGTGACATGATCTCAAAGTCCTCGACACTGAAGCGACTTTGGCGGGGCCCTCGATTGGCACCCCTTCCGCCGATCCGGCTCGTCCGGAGCGGCTTCCTCAATATGGGCAGCAGCGGTTAAGCATTCAAGAACGCCACCGGCGCCGCGCAATCCGGCTATATTCCGCGGGGCCAACCCTACGGGAAATTAATGTCGCAGCCGTTGCTCACCATTCGCGCCATTCGTGCGACACCGGTCGAGGTGCCTCTCAATTTCGTGCTGGGCACGAGCGCCGAGGCGATCCGCCGCGTGCCGCTATTGCTCGTCGACGTCGAAACCGAAGAAGGCATTACCGGCCGCACATACATCTTCTGCTATCTGCGCGCCGCAGCACCGGCCATCGCCAGCTTGCTGGGCGCGGTCGAGACGGCGGTCAAAGGCGAGCGCCTTGAGCCCGAAAAGCTCTTCGCCAAATTGAAGCGGCGGTTCACTCTGATCGGCGTGCAGGGCATCGTTCGCATGGCGATTGCCGCGTTCGATACCGCCGCCTGGGATGCCCTCGCCATTGCGGCGAAGCAGCCGCTTGCGAGCGTGATCGGCGCCGCGCCGCGGCCGGTCCTCGCTTACAACAGTTGCGGTCTCGGCCTAACTCGCGACAAGGGCGCGCTGGCCGCGGAGGCCGAAAAGCTGCTCGAGCGCGGCTTCCGCGCGGTCAAGCTCAGGCTGGGCCACGCGTCACTCGAAGAAGATCTGAACGCCATCCATGCGGTCAAGGCGCGCGTTGGCGAGGGCGTGCGGCTGATGGTGGACTACAACCAGGGCCTGTCGGCAGCGGAGGCGATGACGCGCGGTCGCGCGCTCGACAAGGAAGGACTTTATTGGCTCGAAGAACCGGTGCGTCACGACGACTACGCAGCGGCGAAAGCGCTGGCGGCCAGCCTGACCCTTCCGATCCAGCTCGGTGAGAACTTTTCGCTGCCCGAAGGCATGAGCAGCGCCATGGCGCACCGCTGCTGCGACTATGTGATGCCGGACCTCGAGCGGATCGGCGGGGTCACCGGATGGCGCGAGGCCGCGCAAATCGCCGCTGTTAAACGGCTTCCGATGTCGTCGCATCTTTTTCCCGAAGTGAGCGCGCACCTGCTCGCGGCGACGCCGACCTGCCATTACCTCGAATATGTCGATTGGGCCGATGCCATTCTCGAGGAACCTCTCGTCATCAAAGATGGCCACGCGATCATTCCGCAGCGGCCGGGCAACGGCATGGTGTGGAACACCGACGCTGTAAAACATCTGCGCTTCGATTGATGCGCGCGTTAACCGCGCCGCCGCGTGGTTAAATTAAGCATCCGCGTTTGCCTTGATATTTGAAATAGATTCGAGGCACCGCCGAAACCTTTCGTTACGCATCTAGTATCGCGACCAAGTCGACGGGACGGGGTCGACAACTGGGAGCGTAACGTGATCACGCGCGACATCTATCGGGATTTTTATCGCAATCAGGAAGGTCCGACCTTCGATCAAAAGGTCTTCCTTGCTGCCAAGCGCGGCTGCCTCGGCATTGCCGGCGTCGCTTTGGCGTTGAGCATTCTCGATTTTGCCGGCATCCATAATCTCCGCAGCGCGAGCGCGATGCTGTCGGATTCGCACAATTCTCTGGCCGCCTTGGGCCAGGCGGTGCGCGGCGGTATCAACGACATTTCCATTTGGCGTGATCCGGCGGTGGTGGTGAAGATTCCGACCGCGCCGGCACAGCTCGCAGCGCGCCCTGTCGAAAAAATCGGGCCGCGTGAATCTGCGGCTCTTTCTGCGCGGGCCGAAGCCAAGCCATCGAGCGTCGATAAGCTCGCTTCCGCCGCCAGCCAGGATGCGGTGCGTCTCGCCATGGTGGAGCCCGCCGGCAAATCGAGTTTCGCTTCCAGCCTGCGTGAAGCTCCGCAGCTTGCCGCCTTTAATCCGATTACGGCCGTCGAGCCCGGCCGCGCGCCCTATTCCGGCGTGCCTTTTGGTGACGTGTCGATCTCGATGGAAGCCGCCATTCCGGCGAACCTCGTGCCGCTGCCGCGCGAGGCGCCCGGCGCTCCGCCGCCGTCGCCCGCCGAGCGGCTTGGCCTGCTCAAGGAAGGTCATGAAAAGGAATTGGCCAAGGCGCAGCGCTGCCTCGCCAATGCAATCTACTTCGAAGCGCGCAGCGAGCCGGTGCGCGGCCAGATGGCCGTCGCCCAAGTCGTGCTGAACCGGGCGTTCTCCGGATTTTATCCAAACGACGTCTGCGCCGTGGTCTACCAGAATGCGCATCGCCGCCTCGCGTGCCAGTTCACTTTTGCCTGCGACGGCAAGAGCAAGGCGATCAACGAGCGCGGTCATTGGTCACGGGCGAACCGCATTGCGCGCGAGACGCTCAATGGCGAGATCTATCTTCCCGAGGTCGGCAAATCGACGCACTACCACGCGGCTTACGTCCACCCGAACTGGGTTCGTGAAATGAAGCGCTTCGCGCGGTACGGACTGCACTCGTTTTATCGTCCGCTCGCCTGGGGCAATGGCGCCGACGAACCGATTTGGGGGCAGGCGATGGCCAAAGCGACGACCAAGGTGTCGACGCGCTAACAGCAACGTCACAAGAAAAAAGCCGCCCCAGAGGCGGCTTTTTTTTTAGGATTGAGGCTGGTGGAGCCAGCCGGGATCGAACCGGCGACCTCTTGAATGCCATCCAAGCGCTCTCCCAGCTGAGCTATGGCCCCTAACCAGTGCTCGAGCGCGACTGGGGTCGCGCCGCGCGGCAGTTTAGTCCGCCGCCGAAATCAAGTCTCCTCTTCCTTCTCGCCTTCGCCGACGATATCGCTGACGTCGGCATTGCCTTCCTCTTCCTCTTCGATGAAGGCGTCCATCGTGTCTTCTTCGCCCTGATCTTCGCCGGCGGCGGCCGCGGCGGCAGGCTTCTTCTTGCCCTGCTGCTCGGCCTCGGCATCCTCGAGCGAAACAAATTCGGCGTCGGCGGTCTCCGGCTCCACGGCAGCCGCTACCGGCGCCGGCGCCGGCTTCACGGGCTCCGCGCGGGCGCGCACCGGCGTGGTCGGGACGACGAAGACCGTCTCGCATTTCGGGCAGACGATCGGGTCGCGATCGAGATCGTAGAACTTGGCGCCGCAATTAGCGCACAGCCGCTTGGTGCCAAGATCGGGTTTAGCCACGAAGAGTTCCTCAAATGGGTTGGAAATTCGGTGCTTCACTTGGCTAGCTGCGGCGGTCCTGTCAATAGCGGTTATCGCCGGCGCGGCGCGCAAAGCGGCGATCCCCGGGCTGACGGCGTGCATTCGCGCATGGTAGGACGGCGCTATTGCCGACTTTCCAAATCTGGACCGCACTTGACCGACGTTTCCAGGACACCGCTCACCGCCCGCCGCAACGGGCCGCTGCGGGGCCGCATCCGCGTGCCCGGCGACAAATCGATTTCGCACCGGGCCTTGATCCTGGGGGCGATGACGGTGGGCGAGACTTCGATTAGCGGGCTTCTCGAAGGCGAGGATGTCCACCGCACCGCGGCCGCCATGCGCGCCCTTGGCGCCCAGGTCGAACGCGGCGCCGATGGCATTTGGAAGGTACGCGGGGTGGGGGTCGGCGGCTTCGCGCAGCCGCACGAAGCGCTCGACTTCGGCAATTCGGGAACGGGCTGCCGCCTAACGCTCGGCGCGGTCGCGGGCTCGCCGGTGACCGCGGTTTTTGACGGCGACGCATCGTTGCGCTCGCGCCCGATGAAACGCGTGCTCGATCCGCTTCTCGAAATGGGGGCCAAAGCCCTGGAAGTCGCCGATGGCGGCCGGCTGCCGCTCAAGCTGCAAGGTGCGGCGGAACCGTTTCCCGTCGTCTACGAGCCGCCGGTTGCGTCTGCGCAGCTCAAGTCCGCGGTGCTGCTCGCGGGCCTCGCCGCGCCCGGCGAAACGACGGTGATCGAGGCGGAAGCGACCCGCGACCATACCGAACGCATGCTCAAACATTTCGGCGCCAAGATTTCAGTGCGGCCAACCGGCAGCAATGACGTCGGGCGGCGCATCGTATTGCAGGGTCAGCCCGAGCTTGAAGCAGCCTCGGTGGTTGTGCCGGCCGATCCTTCGTCGGCGGCCTTCGCCATTGTTGGCGCGCTGATCGTACCGGAATCGGAAGTCATTCTTGATGCGGTGATGACCAATGCGCTGCGTACCGGCCTGTTCAAGACGCTCAAGGAGATGGGCGCGCAGATCGAGACGTTGGAAACGCGCGATGATGGCGGCGAGGAAATCGCCGATCTGCGTGCCAAATTTTCTAACCTGAAGGGCGTCGAGGTGCCGGCCGAGCGCGCGCCCTCGATGATCGACGAATATCCGGTGCTCGCCGTCGCCGCGTCCTTTGCGCAAGGCCAAACCATCATGCGCGGCTTGAGCGAGCTGCGGGTGAAGGAATCCGACCGGCTCGAAGCGACGGCGGCCATGCTGCGCGCGAACGGCGTCGACATCGCGATCGAAGGCGACGACCTCATCGTCAACGGCAAGGGCGTTCCTCCCGCCGGCGGCGGCCAGGTCGCGACCCATATGGATCACCGCATCGCCATGTCGGCGCTGGTGATGGGTCTTGCCACCGAACAGCCGGTCGGGGTCGATGACGTGTCGTTTGTCGCGACGAGCTTTCCGGGCTTTCCCGAACTGATGCGCTCGCTCGGCGCCGATCTGAGCTGACCCGATCAGCGGTAGAGGTCGGCGCGCGTCGGCGGCAGGCCTGACGCACTTTGCTTGCGGTCGCGCCGGCTCGCCAGCGTCTGGAAAATACTGGTCGCATGGCTGGCAAATAAATAAGACGACGCCGCGAGATAAAGGATCCATAGGCGGGTTTTGGGTTCTCCGACCTGCGCGACAGCCTCGGACTTCGCCGCCACCAGACGGTCGTGCCAGTGACGGCAAGTGAGGCGGTAATGCTCGCGCCAGTTCTCGACGTCATGGACCTCGAAACCGAGGCGCTCGAGATTGCCGACCGACATCGCGATGTGATCGAGCTCGCCGCCCGGAAAGATGTAGCGCGTGAAAGCCTCATAGGCCTGGTTTTTGCGACGGAACGCGCGCGCGTCGCGTCCGCGTCGCGTGATCGCATGGTGCAAATAAAGCCCGCGCGGCTTCAACAGCCGGTAAATGGCGTTGAAATAAGTGTCGTGGTTGTCGATGCCCACGTGCTCGAACATGCCGATCGAGGCGATCTTGTCATACTCGCCCTGGACTGAAGCGTAGTCATTCAGGGCGACCGTGACGCGGTCCTGCAAGCCCAGCGCCGCGATCTTCGCGTTCGCGTATTCGAATTGCTGGCGCGCGAGCGTGATGCCGTGCGCGCGGACGCCATAATTTTTTGCCGCGTGACAGATCAATGCGCCCCAGCCGCACCCGACATCGAGCAGAGTGTCGCCCGGCGCCAGCCGCAGTTTGCGGCATATCATGTCGAGCTTGTCGCGCTGCGCCGTTGCGAGATCGTTGCCCCAGTCCTTGAAGTAGGCGCAGGAGTAGACGAGTTCGGGATCGAGAAAGAGGGCGTAGAACGCGTTAGAGACGTCGTAGTGATACTGGATGTTCGCTTCGTTGCCCTCGTCGCCCGCCACGGGTTCTCCCATCTGGCGCAACGGATGCGGACCCCGATCCGGCACAAGCAGGAAACGCCCGGCGACGCGCAGCAGCAGGCCTTTGTCGATTTTCTGGCGCAGGATGCGCGAGCGCATGCGCGGCTGGCGGTCGATGAGATCTGGCACGGTGCCGCCGCGCAGATCGATGCGTCCAGCGACCCAAAGATCGAGCAGTGTTTCGAGGCGGGGCCGGCGGATCACAGCGGCGACCACGCCTTCGTCGGCGATCACGACGGCCAGGTCCCCCGGGGGATGCCCTGCCGGCACTGACGAACCGTCCCACAACACGAAACCGAACTCGAGCGCGAGCAATTCGCGCAAATGAGCAAGCAGGTCGCGGAAGGCGGAAAGCCGTTTCCCGGCGGCGTCCATGCTCAAGACCCTAGGCCCGTTTCCTTCGCGCCGTCTATGCCCAAGCGCACACACAGGCTTGAAAACCGCGGCAGGGCGATGTTCATGGGATCATGATCATCGCGATTGATGGGCCGGCGGCGTCGGGCAAGGGCACATTGGGCCGGCGGCTCGCCGCGCATTACGGCTACCGGCACCTCGACACCGGGCTCCTTTATCGCGCCGTCGCTAAAGCGGTGAGCGATGCGGGCGGCAGAGCCGAGGACCGCGAGGCGGCGATCGCCTGCGCGCGCAAATTCGATCCGGCCTGGCTGTCGCATCCCGATCTTGGCAAGGACGGCATCGGCAACATGGCCTCGATCGTCTCCGCGGTCCCTGAAGTGCGAGAGGCGCTCCTGAACTTCCAGCGTGACTTTGCACGCCAGCCGCCGGGCGCGGTGCTCGACGGCCGCGATATCGGAACGGTTATCTGTCCAAGCGCCGAGGTGAAGATTTTCGTCACCGCCGCGCCGGAAGAGCGCGCTCGTCGCCGCACGCTTGAGCTGCGACAACGCGGGGAGCCGGCTCAAGAGGCGGAGGTGCTGGCCGACATTCTGCGCCGCGACGAGCGCGATCGATCACGCGCCGTGGGACCGCTGATGCAGGCGCCCGATGCGCAGCTGCTCGACACGACCTGCCTTGATATCGAGGCGGCCTTGGCCGCCGCGGTGCGCATCGTCAACAGCCGTCGCGCCCGCTGAGGCGCGGTCAGGCAGTGACCGGCAAACCGTCCGGGTAGAAGAGCGGCCGCAGCGCCAGCAGGATGAGAATGCTGCTGAGGCCCGCGATCATCACATCGCTCAAGAAATGTCCGCCGGCCGCCATCCGCAACGCGCTGGTCAGCACGTAAAACGCCGCCGCCGCCAACATGGCAACGGGCCGC
>JAFBAG010000150.1 GCA_019247925.1 Pseudolabrys sp. | reverse complement strand
CATCACATAAACGACGTCGGTGTAGCCGTCATGCAGCGCATGGGCGCCAAAAGCGACACCGGCGGCGCGCCGCTCTTCTGATTTCTTTTCGGCCGTGCTCATCCCAGCATTCTAGGTGGCAAAGCGGAAATGCAAAACATCACCATCGGCGACGACATAATCCTTGCCTTCGAGGCGCAACTTCCCCGCCTCCCGCGCGCCAGCCTCGCCGCCGAGCGACACGTAATCGCTAAAGCCGATGGTCTCGGAGCGGATGAAGCCGCGCTCGAAATCGGAATGGATGACGCCGGCCGCCTGCGGCGCTTTGGTGCCCTTGGTGATGGTCCAGGCGCGCGCTTCCTTGGGGCCGGCGGTGAAATAGGTAACGAGATCGAGCAGCTCGTAGCCCGCGCGCACCAGGCGATCGAGGCCGGTCTCCTTAAGGCCGACGGCTTCGAGATAGTCCTTGCGCTCTTCCGGCGGCAAGGTTGCGATCTCGGATTCGATCTTCGCGGAGATCACGACCGCGACCGCGCCCTCCGCCTTGGCGCGGGCTTCGACCTTCTTCGAATACTCGTTGCCGGTGGCAGCGGACGCCTCCTCGACATTGCAGGCGTACAGAACGGGCGCCGAAGTCAGCAGGCCAAGCGAATGAAACAGCTTTTCTTCCTCCGGCTTGCGTTCGACCAGCCGCGCCGGCTTGCCGTCCTTGAGCAGCGTCAGGGAGCGGTTGACCAGATCGAGCTGTTCCTTGGCCTCTTTCGCCTCTTCGCCCTGCCCCTTGGCCTTTTTCTCGAGGTTGCCAAGCCGCTTTTCGAGGCTGTCGAGGTCCGCGAGCATCAATTCGGTCTCGATGGTCTCGATATCGGCGATCGGATCGATACGGCCCTCGACATGGGTGATGTCGTCGTCGATGAAGCAGCGCACGACATGGACGATGGCATCGACCTCGCGGATGGTGGCGAGAAACTGGTTGCCCAGCCCCTCGCCCTTCGACGCGCCCTTCACCAGCCCGGCGATGTCGACGAAGGAGATGCGCGTCGGCACGATCTGTTCGGATTTCGCCAACACGGCGAGCTTGTCGAGCCGCGGATCGGGCACCGCGATCTCGCCGATATTCGGTTCGATGGTGCAGAACGGATAATTCGCGGCCTGCGCCGCCGCCGTCTGCGTCAATGCATTGAAGAGCGTCGATTTGCCGACATTCGGCAGGCCGACGATGCCGCACTTGAAGCCCATCAGTCTTCTTCTTTCCGTTCATCGGCGGCGCCGAAACCTTTGGCATCCATGCCGAGATGCACCTTGTTCTGAAAACTCGAATCCTCGCCTTTCGCCAGCAGCGGCGCATTGTCGGCGACGAGATCGATCATCGTCTCGACCCAGGGACGTTCGCTCTTGGCGAAATCCTGCAGCACATAGCGTTCGACCAGGCTCTTGTCGCCGGGATGGCCGATGCCAAAGCGCACGCGGCGATAATCGTTGCCGATGTGCGCCGAGATCGAGCGCAGGCCATTATGGCCGGCGTTCCCGCCGCCGACCTTAATCCGAAGCTTGGCGGGCGGCAGGTCGAGCTCGTCGTGGAAGACGACGATCTCGTTTAGCCCTAGCTTGTAGAAATTCGCGGCTTCGGCCACCGCGCGCCCGGACTCATTCATGAAAGTGCCCGGCAAGAGCAGCAGCGTCTTGACGCCGCCGAGCTCGCCCTCGACCGCCACGCCCTGAAAGCGGCGGCGCCACGGTGCAATGTTGTGACGCTTGGCGATGGCTTCGAGCGCCATGAATCCGATATTGTGGCGATGGCCGACATAGCCCGCGCCCGGATTGCCGAGGCCGACGAAGAGCAGCATGCGCGCCGCCGATCAGGAGAGGAAAAGGAGGTGGGCGCCGCGAGCGTGATCCCGAAAAGTGGAACCCGGTTTTCGGAAAAGATCACGCTCCAATAAAGCGCCCACCCGTATCGTCTTATTTCTTCGGCGCAGCGCCTGCAGCCGGGGCAGCGCCCGCAGCGGGAGCTGCACCAGCGGCCGGAGCAGCACCACCCGCAGGGGCGGCACCTTCCGCGCCGGCAGCCGGAGCCGCGGTCGCGGCGGCGGCGGCAGCGGCCGCAGCAGCGGCGGCTTCGGCGGCAGCCTTGAGCTCTTCGGCGTAGCCCGACGGCGGCACCACCGTGACCAGCGTGATGTCACCCTGCCCCATGAACTTGACGTTGGGCGGCAGCGACACGTCGCTGAGATGGCGCGAATAATTGATCTCGAGGTCGGAGATGTCGACTTCGACCGCTTCCGGGATCGCATCGGCCGGCACGCGCAACGGGATCGTGTGCGTGACAAGGTTGACGGCGCCGCCGCGCTTCACGCCCGGCGAAGCCTCGGTGCCCTTGATGCGGATCGGAACATTGACGCGGATCGTCGCGCCTTCCGCGACGCGCATGAAGTCGACATGCACCGGCATGTCCTTCACGGGGTCGAGCTGGAAGTCGCGCGGGATGACGCGATGCTTCTTGCCGTCGACATCGATGCTGTAGAGCGTGGTGAGGAAGCGCCCGGCAAAGATGCGCTGGCGCAATTCGTTGTAGTCGAGTGACACCGTCACCGGGGGTTGATTATCACCATAGATCACTCCGGGCACTTTGCCGGCGCGACGCTCTGCCCGGGCGGCCCCCTTGCCGCTCTTCGGACGAGCCGTCGCCTTCATTTCCTTGACGGTCGCCATGACTCACTCCGTTAAAGTTGAAAAAGCGGCGCTGTCCGCCGCCTTTGGTCGCGGCAAGCCTCCAGGGGTGCCGGGGGCCGCGAACGCGCGGTTTATAGGGGACGAGGCCGCAAAGGGCAAGAAATGGAGGCCGCGCGCAAACCCGCGGATTGCCTCGCTTTATTTGCCTTGTTTGGCTTCCAATGCCGCGATGCGCGCCTTGAGCGCCTCGTTTTCCTCGCGGGCGATGCGCGCCATCTCCTTCACCGCCTCGAACTCCTCGCGCTTTACCACGTCCAGATCGCGCAGCCAGCGCTCGGCCTGGGTCCGGAACAGGGTGTCGAATTCGCGCCGCACGCCCTGCGCGACGCCGGCCGCGTCATTCATCAGCCGCGCCAGCTCGTCATAGAAACGTCCCGTAGTCTGCGTCATGATTCCTCTCCACCGCTTATAAGAATGGCTATCGTCGCGGCCCACCGCAAGAGCACGTGGTAACATCCATACGATGCCGCTTTTCGTCCTCCCTTTCCCCGCCATCGATCCGGTGCTCCTCAGCATCGGGCCGTTCGCGATCCGCTGGTATGCGCTCGCCTATATCGCGGGCATCCTGCTGGGCTGGGTCTATGCGCGCGCCATCATCCGCAACGAGAGGCTGTGGGGCGGAAAAGCGCCGCTGACGGTCGCGCAGTTCGACGACTTCGTACTGTGGGTCACGCTCGGCATTATCCTCGGCGGCCGCATAGGCTACGTGCTGTTCTACAACCCGGCGCATTTCGCCGCGCATCCGCTGGAAGCGTTGCAGCTCTGGCACGGCGGAATGTCGTTTCACGGCGGCTTCACCGGCTGCGTGATCGCCGTGATGGCTTTCGCGCGCAAGCACAAGATCCCGACGCTGTCGCTCGGCGACATCACCTGCGCGGTCGGACCGATCGGGATTTTCCTCGGCCGCCTCGCCAATTTCATCAACGGCGAATTGTGGGGCCGCGCCGCCGACGTGCCGTGGGCGATCGTTTTTCCCGGGGCGGGTTCGGTGCCGCGGCACCCGAGCCAGCTTTACGAAGCGGTGCTGGAAGGACTGGTGTTGCTCATCGCCCTTGCCGTGCTGGTGCGGCGCGGCGCGCTGCGAAAGCCGGGCTTCATCATCGGCGCTTTCGCCGCGATCTATGCCGTGGCGCGCATCGTCTGCGAATTCTTCCGCGAGCCGGACGCGCAGCTCGGTTTCCTGTGGGGCGGCGCGACGATGGGGCAGCTCCTGTCGATCCCGCTGTTCCTTTTCGGCCTCTTCCTCATGACCTACGCATCGCGGCGGCGCGCATGAGCGTCGCCGAAGCCGCCACGATGACACCGCTCGAGCGCGACGTGAGAAAGCGCATCGCCGCCGCCGGGCCGATGCCGGTCGCGCAATACATGGCGCTGTGTCTCGGCGACCCGCAGCACGGCTATTACACGACCCGCGATCCGCTCGGCGCGCACGGCGATTTCACCACGGCGCCGGAAGTGAGCCAGATGTTCGGCGAGCTGATCGGGTTGTGGATGGCGACAGTGTGGAAGCAGATGGGCGCGCCCGAGAATGTGCGGCTGGTCGAGCTGGGGCCCGGCCGTGGCACCTTGATGGCGGATGCGCTGCGGGCGGCGAAGGTCGTGCCGGAATTTCTTGCCGCGGCGGTGCTGCACCTCGTCGAAACCAGTCCGGTGCTCCAGGCGCAGCAGGAAAAGACCCTCGCCCCGCTCAACGTGAGCGCGCTGTGGCACACAACGCTGGCGGATGTCCCGGGCGGCCCGTCGATCATCATCGCCAACGAATTCTTCGACGCGCTGCCGGTGCAGCAGGCGGTCAAAAAGGCCGATGGCTGGCACATGCGCACGGTCGCGATCGGTGACGACGGCGCGCTCACATTTTCCCACGAGCGCACCTCGCTGAAGACCTTCGAATGCACGCTGCCGGCGCGGCTGCGCAGTGCCCGCGAGGATGAGATCTTCGAATGGCGCTCCGACACAGCCGCGCTCGAACTCGGCCGACATCTGCGCGAGCCCGGCGCCGCGCTGGTGATCGACTACGGCCACATCGAGAGCGCCACCGGCGATACCTTGCAGGCGGTCGGCCGGCACTCCTTTGCCGACCCATTGAGCACGCCTGGCGACGTCGACCTCACCGCGCATGTCGATTTCGAATGGCTCGCCGATCAGGTCGAATGCATGGGCGCGACCGTGCACGGCCCGGTGACGCAAGCGCATTTCCTCGGCAAGCTCGGCATCGATGCGCGGGCGAAGACGCTGCGCAAGGGCGCGACCCCGTCGAAAGCCGCCGAGATCGATGCGGCGCTCGACCGCCTCACCGGCCACGGTCGCACCGGCATGGGCTCGCTGTTCAAGGTGATCGGCTTTGCGCATAAGAGCGTCGGCACGCTGCCGGGGTTCGAGCCATGAGCCTGCCGGTTCTGCAGTCTAAATCTCTCGCCGCGCTGCCTGGCATTCGCCATGCCTTCTTCACGCGCGAGGGAGGCGTGTCGGACGGCGTCTATGCGACGCTCAATGGCGGCATCGGCTCGAACGATGCGCCGGAGAAGGTCGCCGAAAACCGAAGCCGCATGGCCGCGACGGTCGGCGTCCGGCCCGAGAATTTTCTCACCGCCTATCAGATCCATTCGCCGGACGTGATCACTGTCGAGCAGGCCTGGCCGCGCGAGGCCCGCCCGCGCGCCGATGCCATGGTGACGCGCAAACCCGGCTTCGCGCTCGGAATTTCCACCGCCGATTGCGGGCCGGTGCTGTTCGCGGACCCGCAGGCCAAGGTGATTGGCGCCGCCCACGCCGGTTGGAAAGGCGCGTTCGGCGGGGTTCTCGAAGCGACGATCGCGGCGATGGAAAAGCTCGGCGCGACGCGCACCAGAATCGCGGTCTCGCTTGGGCCGATGATCCGGCAGCCGAGCTACGAGGTGAGCACCGAATTCGTCGATCGGTTTACGGCGCAGGACGCCAGCAATGGCCGCTTTTTCGCCGCGGGAAAACGCGAGGGTCACGCCCAATTCGATCTGCCCGGCTACATCGCCGCGCGACTCGCGCGCGCGGGAATTGCGCAGATCGAGGACATCGGGCTCGACACCTGCGCCGACCCGCGGCGCTTCTACAGCTACCGCCGCACCACGCTGAACCGCGAGGCCGACTACGGGCGGCACATCAACGCCATCGCGCTCGCGCCGTGACTGCGCGGAAAACCTGGCCTTTACGATGTCCCAAAAAGCGTCGTGGAACGCGGCCCGACTCATATTGCCGCACTGTCACACGCTTGTTATGACCACGCCGCCTGCGCTTGTGCAGGCGCGGCGAGGATGCGTGCGATGGCTGGCAAGAACGGAGCGATCAAGCTCGTCGCCGGCAATTCGAATCCGCCGCTGGCCCAAGGCATCGCCGATTACCTGAAAATGCCCCTCGCCAAGGCCGTGGTGAAGCGCTTCGCCGACGAGGAAATTTTCGTCGAAATCCAGGAAAACGTGCGGGGCGCCGACTGCTTCATCATTCAGTCGACCTCCTATCCCGCCAACGACCATTTGATGGAGCTGCTGATCATCATCGACGCGCTGCGGCGCTCGTCGGCGAGCCGCATCACCGCTGTGATTCCGTATTTCGGCTATGCGCGGCAGGACCGCAAACCCGGCCCCCGCACCCCGATCTCCTCGAAGCTCGTCGCCAATCTCATCACCCGCGCCGGCGCCGACCGCGTCCTGACGCTCGACCTGCACGCGGGGCAGATCCAGGGCTTTTTCGACATTCCCACCGACAATCTCTACGCCTCGCCGGTGATGGTGCGCGACATCCGCGAGCGCATCCCGCTCGATAACATCATGGTGGTGTCGCCGGACGTCGGCGGCGTGGTGCGCGCCCGCGGGCGCGCAAAGCGCATCAACGCCCCGCTCGCCATCATCGACAAGCGCCGCGAGCGCGCGGGCGAATCCGAAGTGATGAACGTGATCGGCGACGTCGCCGGTTACACCTGCGTACTGGTCGACGATATCGTCGACAGCGGCGGCACGCTGATGAACGCCGCTGACGCGCTGCTCAAGAACGGCGCGAAGGACGTCTACGCCTATATCAGCCACGGCGTGCTTTCGAACGCGGCGGCGACGCGCATCGCCAAGTCGAAGCTCAAGGAACTCGTCATCACCGACTCGATCCAGCCGACCAAGGACGTGCTCGCGGCGGGCAATATCCGCATCCTGCCGATTGCGAGCCTGATCGGCGAGGCGATCGGCCGGACCGCCAAGGAAGAGTCGGTCTCAAGTCTGTTCGACTAGCGCCGCACCGGACGCGCGCATTTATCCACCACGAAGAGTCAATATGACTCGTTTTGGCTGTGGATGTGCACAGGCACGACGTTGATTCGACGCGGCAAATCACGGCCCATTCGAAGCATCGGTTCGGCGCGCAGAGGCCTTTGGCGGCCGAATCGGGCGGGGATATAGTCGGTGAGCCGGGTGATTCGTTTTCCGACGTTCCGATTCCCCGTATCCCAGTGATGGTTGAGCGCGTGGCCCTGGTCGGGGCGGACTCGAAGTGTGAATCGGATTCGGTGGCGTGCGTTTCTCCAAATTTTTGCGGCAAGGCGGAGATAGCATGGCCCTTCCAAACCTTTCAGATGCCGATGCGGCACGATTGAATCCTCTCGACGTGGTCGAGCGGATCGCGTCGGGCAAGGACTGGTCGTTCGAGCGCAACAACGACGACGAGATCACCATCCTCGTCAGCGGAAAATGGACGGATTACCAGGTGTCCTACACCTGGATGGGCGACATCGAAGCGCTGCATCTCGCCTGCGCGTTCGACCTGCGCGTGCCGGATCGCCGGCGCAGCGAAGTCCAGCAGCTGATCTCGCTCGTTAACGAGCAGCTCTGGGTCGGACATTTCGATTTGTGGACCGGCGAAGGCATGGTGATGTTCCGCCATGCCTTGATGCTCAATGGCGGCATCGAGGTCTCCGGCCGACAATGCGAAGCGCTGCTCACGAACGGGCTGGAAGCCTGCGAACGATACTTCAGCGCTTTCCAGTTCGTGGTCTGGGCTGGCAAGCAAGCTCGCGAGGCCCTCGACGCGGCGATGTTCGAGACGTCCGGCGAAGCCTGAGCCGCCGGATGGCGAAGGCCGCACCCAAACCCACTGCGACGCTCAAAAGCTTTGGCGGCAGGCTGTTGCTGGTCGGCGCCGGCAAGATGGGGGGCGCCATGCTCGAAGGCTGGGTGGCGCGCGGCCTCGATCCGAAAAATATCGCGGTGCTGGAGCCGCAGCCGGGAAAGACGCTTGCCGCACTGACGCGGCGCGGCCTCGTGCTCAACCCCGCCAAACCTTCGGCGGCCTCCGTCATCGTCATCGGTGTGAAGCCGCAGACCGCGCCTGACGTGCTGCCGCAGTTGCGCGCTTACGCCAACAAGTCCTCGATGGCGATCTCGATCATGGCGGGGCGCACGCTCGCTTTTCTGGAAAAGGGCTTTCCCGCCGGCATGGCGGTGGTGCGGGCGATGCCAAATCTACCGGCCTCGATCGGGCGCGGCATAACCGTGAGCGTTCCGAACGCGCACGTGACCAAGCAAAAACGCGACCTGGCGACGAGCCTTCTATCGGCGGTCGGAGCGGTCGAATGGGTCGAGCAGGAAAAGCTGCTCGATGCCGTCACCGCTGTTTCAGGCTCGGGTCCGGCGTACGTTTTTCTGCTCGCCGAGGCGCTGGCCGCGGCAGGCGTTGCGTCGGGTCTGCCGAAGGATCTCGCTGCAACCCTGGCGCGTGAAACCGTCGCCGGGTCGGGCGAGCTGCTGAAGCGCTCGACCCTCGACGCCGCGACATTGCGCCACAATGTCACCTCGCCGGGCGGCACGACGGCGGCGGCTTTGCAGGTGCTGATGGGCCCGGGCGGCTTTGAAACGCTGATGGCGACGGCGGTGGCGATGGCCACCAAGCGCTCGAAAGAACTCGCCGGCTAAAGGCGTGATCCCCGAAAAGTGGTCGCCGGTTTTTGGTCAAGGATCACGCCCAAAAAAGACTGCCCTAGATCGGTCGCCTTTGCGCTCCTAGATTGATGGCGAGCCCCTATGGGCTGCCAAGGAGCGTCACCATGGCCAAACGCGCCAAGAAAGCAAAACGTGCCCGCAAATCTCCGGCCGCGCCGCGCGGCCGAACCAGATCGACGCAAGGTGCGCCGACCGAAGCGTTCATGGCGCTGCTCGCCGAACGCCGGTTCGAGGAGATCGGCCTTGCCGAAGTCGCCATGCGCGCCGACATGTCCCTGTCGCAGCTGCGCGCCGCGCACGGCTCGACGCTTGCCATTCTTGCGGCGCATATCAAAGAGATCGATCGGATCGTGCTCGATGGTGGCGACGCCGAGGGCGAGACGGCGCGCGAGCGGCTGTTTGAGGTCTTGATGCGGCGCATCGAAGCGCTCGCGCCATACAAAGCCGCGGTGCGCTCGCTGATGAGTTCGGCGCGGCGCAGTCCGGGACTCGCTCTTGCCCTCAATAGCTTCGGCGTGCGTTCGCAGCGCTGGATGCTCAGTGCCGCCGGGATCGACGCCGCCGGCCCGCGCGGCGGGCTGCGTGCGCAAGGCGCGGCGATGATGTTCGCGCGCGTGCTTTGGGTTTGGACCGAGGACGACGAACCCGGCCTCGACCGCACGATGGCGGCGCTCGACCGCGGCCTTGCCAGCGCGGAGCGCTGGTCGGGATTTGTCGATGATTTATGCGCGTTCCCGGCCTGTCTGGCGCGGGGCGC
>JAFBAG010000028.1 GCA_019247925.1 Pseudolabrys sp. | reverse complement strand
GTCGTGCAGGGCCGCAACGCCATCGGCATCGAGCTGCCCAACCCGAAGCGCGAGAAGGTTCTGCTGCGCGAGCTTCTCGCCTCGAGCGAATACACCGACACGCAGGCCAAGCTGCCGATCTGCCTCGGCAAGACCATCGGCGGCGAGCCGGTCATCGTCGACCTCGCCCGCATGCCGCACCTACTGATCGCCGGCACCACCGGCTCGGGCAAGTCCGTCGCCATCAACACGATGATCCTGTCGTTGATGTACAAGCTCACGCCCGAGAGCTGCCGCCTCATCATGATCGACCCGAAGATGCTCGAGCTCTCGGTCTACGACAACATCCCGCATCTCCTCACGCCGGTCGTCACCGATTCCAAGAAGGCCGTCGTCGCACTCAAATGGGCGGTGCGCGAGATGGAGGAGCGCTACAAGCGGATGGCCAAGCTCGGCGTGCGCAATGTCGACGGCTACAACATGCGGCTCGCCGAAGCGAAGGCGAAGGGCGAGACGCTCACCCGCACCGTGCACACCGGCTACGACAAGGAAACCGGCGAGGCGATCTACGAGAAGGAAGAGCTCGCGCTCGATCCGCTGCCTTACCTCGTCGTCGTCGTCGACGAGATGGCCGACCTGATGATGGTCGCCGGCAAGGATATCGAGGGCGCGATCCAGCGCCTCGCGCAGATGGCCCGCGCCGCCGGCATCCACGTCATCCTCGCCACGCAGCGTCCGTCGGTTGACGTCATCACCGGCACAATCAAGGCGAACTTCCCGACCCGCATTTCCTTCCAGGTCACCTCGAAAATCGACAGCCGCACTATCCTGGGCGAGCAGGGCGCGGAGCAGCTCCTCGGCCAGGGCGACATGCTTTACATGGCGGGCGGCGGCCGCATCAGCCGCGTCCACGGGCCTTTCGTGTCGGACGACGAGGTCGAGAAGGTCGTACGCCACCTCAAGTCGCAGGGTTCGCCGCAATATCTCGAGGAAGTCACCGCGGGCGGCGAGGAAATGGACGAGGACGGCAACGTCTTCGATGCCTCCGCGATGGGAACCGAGGGCGCGGGCGACCTCTACGAGCAGGCGGTCGCGATCGTTCGCCGCGACCGCAAAGCTTCCACCAGCTACATCCAGCGCCGTTTGCAGATCGGCTACAACCGCGCCGCCTCGATCATGGAGCGGATGGAGCAGGAAGGCGTGGTCGGCCAGGCCAATCATGCCGGCAAGCGCGAGATCCTGATCGGCGAAGCCGAGCACGAGCGTTACTAGCTTTTGCCGCCCCGCCCAGAATCGGCCATTCTCCCGCGCGGCGGAGAAAAGCCGCGAAATCGCCATAGCGACCGGGTAGCTCGAACTTTCACGACGGGGACAGGAATGGCGAAACACGGCCGGACACTTGTGATCGGCGCAGCGCTCAGCGTGCTGTCCCTGGCGCTCGCTATTCCGGCAATGGCGCAGACCGCGCAGCCGCCGAAGAAGCCGGGCCCGGCCGCGACCGGCACCGTCGCGCCGCCAAAGCCGCTTGCGCCACCGAACGGCGCCGCGCAGCCGGCGCCCACCAATCCTTTCGCCTCGCTGCTCGGCAAGCCGGGCGCGCGCGGCAATCTCGACGACAAGCAGCGCGCGCTGGTCGAAAAGGTCAGCAATTATCTCGCCACCACCCGCGTCCTCAGCGGCAATTTCGTCCAGGTCGGGCCGGACGGCCGCAAGACCCAGGGCCAGTTCTACCTCTCCAAGCCCGGCAAGATCCGCTTCGAATACGATGCGCCCTCGCCGATCGAGATTGTCGCCGACGGCCAGTCGGTCATCGTGCGCGACCGCAATCTGGCGACCCAGGATCTTTATCCGCTGTCGCAAACGCCGCTGCGGTTCCTGCTCGCCGACCAGCTCGACCTGATGCGCGACACCAATATCGTCGGGGTGTTTTCCGACGACGTATTTGTCACCGTCGTCCTCGAGGAGAAGAACGGCATCGTCGGCACCAGCCGGCTGATGATCATGTTCAGCGCCAGCGATCTTCAGCTCAAGCAGTGGACCGTCACCGATCCGCAGGGCTACGACACGACAGTTGCGGTTTATAATCTCGATCCGAAAAGCCGCCCCGATCCGGCGCTGTTCAAGATCGACTACATGCGCTACCGCAACTGAGCATCCGAATAGCGGGGAAACCGCGGGGGCGCGGTTGGAAATGAGCGCTGCGCGCCCTAAGTAACTGCGTAATGCCCCTCAAGCTCACCACCTGGAACATCAATTCCGTCCGCCTGCGGATCGACCTCGTCGCCAAATTCATCAAGGCGATGCGGCCGGATGTGCTGTGCTTGCAGGAAACCAAGTGTCCGGACGACGCTTTTCCGCACAAGCGCTTCCGCCGCCTCGGCTATGAGCACATCTCGCTCAACGGCCAGAAGGGCTATCACGGCGTCGCGGTGATTTCGCGGCTGCCGTTCGAATCGTTTCACGTACGCAATTTCTGCGGCAAGACCGACTGCCGTCATGTCGGCGTCGTGTTCGGCGAGCGCGCCGGGCTGCGCGATCCCATCACCGTGCACAATTTCTATGTGCCGGCGGGAGGCGACGAGCCGGATCGCGAAATCAACCCGAAATTCGGGCACAAACTCGACTTCCTCGACGAGATGCGCGATTGCGTCGAGATCCGGCCGGGCACCGCTGACCGCGCCATTCTGGTCGGCGACCTCAACGTCGCGCCGCTCGAGCACGACGTGTGGAGTCACAAGCAGATGCTGAAGGTGATTTCGCATACGCCGATCGAAGTCGAGAAATTCACGGCGGCGCGCAAGGCCGGCAACTGGATCGACGTCACGCGCGAGCTCACGCCCGAACCGCAGAAGCTTTACACATGGTGGAGCTACCGGGCGATGGAGAACTGGAAGATTTCCGATCGCGGCCGCCGGCTCGACCATGTCTGGACCTCGAACGCGCTGGCCGACCGCGTCTCGTCGATCGAGGTGTCGAAAAACTATCGCGGCGCCACGCGGCCGTCGGACCACGTGCCGGTCACCGCCTTCATCGAAGCCTAGGTCTTTTCCAGAACCGCCTTCACAGCGTCCAGCTCGCGCGACCATTGCTGCGCGCGCATTGCGAAAGCGTCGCGCAGTTTCTTCGCTGCGCCTGGGTAGCCTTCGAGCATCTTCACAAAAAGGCTGCGCGGAATTCGGATCACCGTCGCGGGCTCAAGCGCGGTCGCCGTCACCTGGCGCACCGTGTCGGTCAGCAGGGCAACTTCGCCCAGAAGTGTGCCGGGTCCCACTTTGGCCGGCTCGCCGCTGCCGGCGCGATCCTGTTCGAGCATGAAGGTGCCGTCCTGGATCACATAACCGGAATCGGCGAGATCGCCCGCGTAGAACAGCACTTGTCCGCTTGGAATTCTGCGGCTTTCGGCGCCGATCGCGAGAATGCGCAATGCGGCTTCGCCAAGCAGCGCCAGCATGGGCACGCGCTCGAATGTGGCGATGTCGTCTTCCAGACTCATACGCTTACTGTGTCACATCAGGGAATGAGCTTGTAGCCGCCGGCCTCGGTGACAAGAATCGCCGGCGCCGTCGCATCGCGCTCGACCTTCTGGCGCAACCGATAGATATGGGTCTCGAGCGTGTGGGTCGTCACGCCGGAATTGTAGCCCCAGACTTCCTGCAGCAGGGTTTCGCGCGACACCGGCTTTTCGCCGGCGCGGTAAAGGTAGCGCAGGATCGCCGTTTCCTTTTCCGTCAGCCGCACTTTGCCGCCCTTCGGATTGAGCAGCACTTTCGAGCTCGGCCGGAAACTGTAAGGCCCGATGGCGAAGACCGCGTCTTCGCTCGCCTCGTGCTGGCGCAATTGTGCGCGGATGCGCGCCAGCAGCACGGCAAACCGGAACGGCTTGGTGATGTAGTCGTTGGCGCCCGACTCAAGTCCCAGGATGGTGTCGCTGTCGGTGTCGTGGCCGGTGAGCATGATGATCGGCGCCTTGAACCCGTTCTTGCGCAGGATGCGCACCGCTTCGCGTCCATCGACGTCCGGCAAACCGACGTCCATGATCACCAGATCGACCTGATCGCCCTTCGCGGCCTGCACACCCTTGGTGCCGGTATCGACCGCGATCGGCTCGAATTCCTCGTGCAACGCCAATTGCTCGACCAGCGCTTCGCGCAGTTCGTTGTCATCGTCGACGATCAGAATCGTGCGCTTATTCGCCATCGAGAATAAAAACCCCGCGGCGAGCCGCCGCTTCCGAGCCGGATCGAGTAAACATCCGGCATCACATTATAAGAGTAAGTTCAGCGCCCCAATCTTGGTATTTAGCCCAGAACGGCTATTTTCAAGCCCATGAAGAACGCGCTGAGCCTGCTTCGGGTTCGCCCAAAACCTGGAGCGCCGACCCGCGGGATTATTGACGTGGGCGGCATTCCCATTCCGGTGGCGCTCGGCCGCGGCGGCATCAAAGCCAACAAACGCGAGGGTGATGGCGCCACCCCGCGCGGCATCTTCCGGCTGCGGCGGCTGTGGTGGCGGGCCGACCGCCATCCCCGCCCGCACACGATGTTGCCGGTCCGGCGGATCGGGCCGCGTGACGGCTGGTGCGAGGACCCCGGCGATCGCAACTACAACCGCCGTGTCGACGTGCCGCCCGGCAGCAACGCCGACCGTCTTGCCCGCGCAGATGCGCTCTATGATTTCATCATCGAGATCGACCACAACACCCGGCCCCGAATCGCCGGCCGGGGCAGTGCGGTTTTCATTCACATCGCGCGCCAAGGCTTTGCGCCAACTGCCGGATGTGTCGCTCTGACAATGCCGGCGTTGCGTCGACTGCTCGCCAATGTCGGGCCTCGTACTAAAATCATGATCGGTTAGCGCCCGCGAGAAAGGATTCGTTAACGAACGCGGCAGAGCTGGCGTTTACGCCGGCGTTATTAACTCAATCTGCAAGCCCGCTTGCTAGTTTTGCCGCTTAATCAGGCGGCATTCCTCGTGATGACGACAGCAACCGAACAGGCTCGAAACGCTGGAGCTGACCCGGCGCGGCCGCCGCTCGGCCGTGTCATTTCGGTCAATGGCTCGCAGGCGCGCGTGACAATCACGCCCGGCGATCTGGCCAAGGGCGAGAATCCCAGCGTCACCGTCGGAAAATTTCTCACCCTGAGCGGAAGCGGCACGACCAACATCGGGCTGATCACGGAAATCGCCGAAGAGGTGTTGGGCGCGGGACAATTCCGCAGCGTCGCGCAGATCGATCTCATCGGCGAAATCAAAACCGGCGGCGCCTTCCAGCGCGGCGTGTCGGATTATCCGATCATCGGCGATGCCGCAGCGCTGATCAGCGAGCGCGAGCTGCGCCAGATCTACGGCTCGGCCGACGCCAACCGCGGCAATATCGGCGAATTACAGCAAGACTCCTCGATCGGCGTGCAGATCGAGATCGACGACATGGTGAGCAAGCACTTCGCCATTCTCGGCACCACCGGCGTCGGTAAATCGAGCGGCGTGGCGATCGTGCTGCAGAAAATCCTCGACACGCGTCCGAACCTGCGCATTTTCCTCGTCGACCCGCACAACGAATACGGCCGCTGCTTCGGCGACAAGGCCCAGGTCCTGACCCCGCGCAATCTGCGGCTGCCATTCTGGCTGTTCAATTTCGAGGAGACGATCGACGCTTTCTTCGGCGGCCGTCCCGGCGTCGAGGAAGAAGTCGAAATTCTTTCCGAGGTTATCCCGCTGGCGAAAGCCGCCTATCTGAAATACACCGGCTCTGCGGCCGAGCGCGCGCTGGTCAAGAAAAAAGATCCGCGCGATAGCGGCTTCACCGCCGATACGCCGGTGCCCTACCGCATCGAGGATCTGATCAATCTGCTCGACGAGCGCATGGGCAAACTCGATGCGCGCGCCCAGCGCGTCACCATCCACCGCCTGATGGGACGCATCCAGACGTTCCGCAATCATCCGCGCTACGCCTTCATGTTCGAGAACGCCAATATCGGCGGCGACACGATGGCTGAAATCCTCTGCCACCTGTTCCGGCTGCCGCCCGAAGGCAAACCGATGACCATCATGCAGCTCGCCGGCTTCCCGGCCGAGGTCGTCGACTCCGTGGTTTCGGTGCTTTGCCGCATGGCGTTCGACTTCGGTCTCTGGAGCGATGGCGTCGCGCCGCTTTTGTTCGTCTGCGAAGAAGCGCACCGCTACGCACCTGCGGATAAAAAAATCGGCTTCGGCCCGACCCGCCGCGCGCTGTCGCGCATCGCCAAGGAAGGCCGCAAATACGGGGTCTATCTCGGCCTCATCACCCAGCGCCCGGCCGAAATCGATCCGACCATCATCTCGCAGTGCTCGACCTTGTTCGTGATGCGGCTGTCGAACGAGAAGGATCAAAATCTGATCCGCTCCGCGGTGTCCGACGCCGCCGCGAACCTGCTCTCGTTCATTCCCTCGCTCGGCACCCGCGAAGTCTTCGCCTTCGGTCCGGGCATCGCGCTGCCGACGCGCATGCGTTTCAAGGAATTGTCGGCCAACCTGCGCCCTGCAAGCGAGGCGGCCGGCAATACCCGTTCGGATGCGAGCACCACGCTCGACAAGGATTTGATCGGCACGGTGATCGAGCGCTGGCGCGCCTCGACGATGAGCCACAAAGTGACGATGGACGAAGACTTCAGTCTGCCGCCCG
>JAFBAG010000009.1 GCA_019247925.1 Pseudolabrys sp. | reverse complement strand
GTCAACACCGGTGCCTACATCCGCAACACGCTTGCCATCGACAAGAACGAGTCCCGCGAGGACGCGCTCTTCGACATCTACCGCGTGATGCGCCCGGGCGAGCCGCCGACCATCGACACCGCCGAGGCGATGTTCCAGTCGCTGTTCTTCGATTCCGACCGTTACGATCTGTCCGCGGTCGGTCGCGTGAAGATGAACATGCGCCTCGATCTCGACGCGCCGGATACGCATCGCGTGCTGCGCAAGGAAGACATCCTCGCGGTCATCAAGACGCTGGTCGACCTGCGCGACGGCAAGGGCGAGATCGACGACATCGACCATCTCGGCAATCGCCGCGTGCGTTCGGTCGGCGAGCTGATGGAGAACCAGTACCGCATCGGCCTCCTGCGCATGGAGCGCGCGATCAAGGAGCGCATGTCGTCGGTCGATATCGACACCGTCATGCCGCAGGACCTGATCAACGCGAAGCCTGCAGCCGCCGCGGTGCGCGAGTTCTTCGGCTCCTCGCAGCTCTCGCAGTTCATGGACCAGACCAACCCGCTGTCCGAGATCACGCACAAGCGGCGTCTCTCGGCGCTGGGGCCGGGTGGTCTTACACGCGAGCGCGCCGGCTTCGAGGTGCGCGACGTGCACCCGACGCATTACGGCCGCATCTGTCCGATCGAAACGCCGGAAGGTCCGAACATCGGCCTGATCAACTCGCTCGCCACTTATGCGCGGGTCAATAAATACGGCTTCGTCGAGACGCCCTATCGCAAGGTGAAGGACGGCCGCGTCACCGACGAGGTCATCTATCTCTCGGCGATGGAAGAGGGCCGCTACACGGTCGCTCAGGCCAACGCGCAGGTCGACCGCCACGGCAAGTTTACCGATGACATGGTGGTCTGCCGTCATGCCGGCGACGTGCTGCCTTATCCTCGCGACAAGGTCGACTTCATGGACGTGTCGCCGAAGCAGCTCGTTTCGGTCGCCGCGGCGCTCATCCCGTTCCTCGAGAATGACGACGCCAACCGCGCGCTGATGGGCTCGAACATGCAGCGCCAGGCGGTGCCGCTGGTTCGCGCCGAGGCGCCGTTCGTCGGCACCGGCATGGAAGGCGTGGTCGCGCGCGATTCTGGCGCGTCGATCTCGGCCCGCCGTTCCGGGACCGTCGATCAGGTGGACGCGACCCGTATCGTCGTGCGTGCCACCGACGAAACCGACCCGACCAAGCCCGGCGTCGATATCTACCGGTTGATGAAGTACCAACGCTCCAACCAGAACACCTGCATCAACCAGCGTCCGCTGGTGAAGGTCGGTGACCGGGTGGAGAAGAGCGACATCATCGCCGATGGTCCCTCGACCGATCTCGGCGAGCTCGCGCTCGGCAGGAACGTGCTCGTCGCGTTCATGCCCTGGAACGGCTACAACTTCGAAGACTCGATCCTGCTCTCCGAGCGGATCGTGAAGGACGACGTCTTCACCTCGATCCATATCGAGGAATTCGAAGTGATGGCCCGCGACACCAAGCTGGGTCCGGAAGAAATCACCCGCGACATCCCGAACGTCTCGGAAGAGGCGCTCAAGAACCTCGACGAAGCGGGCATCGTCTATATCGGCGCGGAAGTCCACGCCGGCGACATCCTGGTCGGCAAAATCACGCCGAAGGGCGAAAGCCCGATGACGCCGGAAGAGAAGCTCTTGCGCGCGATCTTCGGCGAGAAGGCTTCAGACGTCCGCGACACGTCATTGCGCGTGCCGCCGGGCGTGCAGGGCACGGTCGTCGAAGTGCGTGTGTTCAACCGTCACGGCGTCGACAAGGACGAGCGTGCGCTCGCGATCGAGCGCGAGGAAATTGAACGCCTTGCCAAGGACCGCGACGACGAGCAGGCGATCCTCGACCGCAACGTCTACGGCCGTCTCGCTGAGCTTCTCGAAGGCCGCCAGGGCATTGCTGGCCCGAAGGGCTTCAAGAAGGATTCCAAGATCACCCGCGCGGTGCTCGAGGAATATCCGCGCGCGCAGTGGTGGCAGTTTGCTTCGCCGAACGACAAGCTGATGAGCGAGATCGAGGCGATCCGCAAACAATACGAAGAATCCAAGACGCTTCTGGAACAGCGCTTCCTCGACAAGGTCGAGAAGCTCCAGCGCGGCGACGAATTGCCGCCTGGCGTGATGAAGATGGTCAAGGTCTTCGTCGCGGTGAAGCGCAAGATCCAGCCCGGTGACAAGATGGCCGGCCGTCACGGCAACAAGGGCGTGGTCTCCAAGATCGTGCCTGCCGAAGACATGCCGTTCCTCGCCGACGGGCAGCCGGTCGACATCGTGCTCAATCCGCTCGGCGTGCCGAGCCGCATGAATGTCGGCCAGATTCTCGAGACCCATCTCGGCTGGGCCTGCGCCGGCCTTGGCCTCAAGATCGGTCAAGCGGTCGACGCCTACAACGGCAAGGGTGACTCCAAGCCTCTGAAAGATGTGCTCAAGAAGGTCTATGGCGAAGACGAGACCATCAAGGAGCTCTCGGAAGGCGAGCTGGTCGAGCTCGGCGGGAATCTGCGCCACGGCGTGCCGATTGCGACGCCGGTGTTCGACGGCGCCAAGGAAGCCGACATCGAGCAGATGCTTGGCCTTGCTGGTCTCGATCACTCTGGCCAGGTGACCGTCCATGACGGACGCACGGGCGAGCCGTTCGATCGTCAGGTGACCGTCGGCTACATCTACATGCTGAAGCTGCACCATCTGGTGGACGACAAGATCCACGCCCGTTCGATCGGCCCGTACTCGCTGGTCACCCAGCAGCCGCTCGGCGGCAAGGCGCAGTTCGGCGGCCAGCGTTTCGGCGAAATGGAAGTGTGGGCGCTCGAGGCCTACGGCGCGGCTTATACCTTGCAGGAGATGTTGACCGTGAAATCGGACGACGTCGCCGGCCGCACCAAGGTCTACGAGGCGATCGTGCGTGGCGACGACACGTTCGAGGCCGGTATTCCGGAATCGTTCAACGTGCTGGTCAAGGAGATGCGCTCGCTCGGCCTCAACGTCGATCTGCACAACTCCAAGCAGTCAAAGCCGGGTGAAGCGCCCGCGCAGGCAGCGGAATGACGATCTAGCGGAGCGGGCCTCGGCCCGCTCCGTGCTATTCGAAATTTAATGACAGGCGAGGGGATTTGGCGGTCCCCCGGTCCAGGAGAATAGAATGAACCAAGAGATCATGAACCTTTTCAGCCCGCAGGTGCCGGCTCAGGTCTTCGACCAGATCCGCATCTCCATCGCGTCGCCTGAGAAGATTCTGTCGTGGTCCTACGGCGAGATCAAAAAGCCGGAGACGATCAACTACCGCACATTCAAGCCGGAGCGTGACGGCCTGTTCTGCGCGCGCATCTTCGGGCCGATCAAGGACTACGAGTGCTTGTGCGGCAAGTACAAGCGCATGAAGTACAAGGGCATCATCTGCGAGAAGTGCTCGGTCGAAGTGACGCTGAGCCGCGTGCGGCGCGAACGCATGGGCCATATCGAGCTCGCGGCCCCGGTTGCGCACATCTGGTTCCTGAAGTCGCTGCCCTCGCGCATCGGCTTGCTGCTCGACATGACGCTCAAGGATCTCGAGCGCATTCTCTATTTCGAATATTACGTCGTGCTCGAGCCGGGTCTTACTCCGCTCAAGGACCGTCAACTTCTGTCCGAGGAAGAATACCTCAAGGCGCAGGAGGAGTTCGGCGGCGACAGCTTCACCGCCATGATCGGCGCGGAAGCGATCCGCGAAATGCTCAAGGCGCTCGACCTCGACAAGATGCAGGGCGAGATTCGTGCCGAACTCGCCGAGACCGACAGCGAGATCAAGAAGAAGAAGTTCGCCAAGCGGCTCAAGCTGATCGAGGCTTTCATCGCCTCGGGCAACAAGCCGGAATGGATGATCCTGACCGTGGTGCCGGTGATCCCGCCGGATCTGCGTCCGCTCGTCCCGCTCGACGGCGGCCGTTTCGCCACCTCGGATCTCAACGATCTTTACCGCCGCGTCATCAACCGCAACAACCGCTTGAAGCGGCTGATCGAGCTGCGCGCTCCGGACATCATCATCCGCAACGAGAAGCGCATGCTTCAGGAAGCGGTCGATGCGCTGTTCGACAACGGCCGCCGCGGCCGCGTCATCACCGGCGCCAACAAGCGTCCGTTGAAGTCGCTCGCCGACATGCTCAAGGGCAAGCAGGGCCGGTTCCGCCAGAACCTGCTCGGCAAGCGCGTCGACTATTCCGGCCGCTCGGTGATCGTCGTCGGTCCCGAACTCAAGCTGCATCAGTGCGGTCTGCCGAAAAAGATGGCGCTCGAACTGTTCAAGCCGTTCATCTACTCAAAGCTCGAACTCTACGGCCTCGCCAGCACGATCAAGGCGGCGAAGCGCATGGTCGAGAAGGAGCGGCCCGAGGTCTGGGACATCCTCGAAGAGGTGATCCGCGAACACCCGGTCCTGCTGAACCGCGCGCCGACGCTGCACCGGCTCGGCATTCAGGCGTTCGAGCCGGTGCTGATCGAGGGCAAGGCGATCCAGCTGCACCCGCTCGTTTGCACCGCGTTCAACGCAGATTTCGATGGCGACCAGATGGCCGTGCACGTGCCGCTGTCATTGGAGGCGCAGCTCGAGGCGCGCGTCCTGATGATGTCGACCAACAACATCCTGTCGCCGGCCAACGGCAAGCCGATCATCGTGCCGTCGCAGGACATCGTGCTCGGCCTCTATCACATCACGATGGAGCGCGAGGGCGAGCCGGGCGAGGGCATGGCCTTCACCAATGTCGGCGAGATCGAGCAGGCGCTCGCCGCCAAGGCCGTGACCTTGCACTCCAAGATCAAGGCGCGTTTCGAGACGGTCGACGAGCACAACAACCCGATCGTCCGCCGCGTCGAGACGACGCCGGGCCGCATGCTGCTGTCCGAAATCCTGCCGCGCCATCCGGCGGTCGGCTTCGACCTGATCAACCAGCTGCTCGGCAAGAAGGCGATCAGCGAGCTGATCGACCACGTCTACCGCTTCTGCGGCCAGAAGGAGACCGTGATCTTCTGCGACCGGCTGATGAGCCTCGGGTTTCAGCAGGCGTGCAAGGCCGGCATCTCGTTCGGCAAGGACGACCTGATCATCCCCGAGGCGAAGCACCAGCTGGTCGCCGATGTCCAGGAGAAGGTCAAGGAGTAC
>JAFBAG010000316.1 GCA_019247925.1 Pseudolabrys sp. | reverse complement strand
CTCGTAGACCGGGCCGGTGTAGTATTCGAGGCCGCGGATTACCGACGGGTCCACTATTACACGGCCGGTGTAATTGGCAGCAGCGATGATCGCGTGAACTGCTTTCAGCTCATGAACGCCCTCGGTGCCGAGGGCATTTCCTTCCGTCGCCGTTTCAAAGTTCGCAATTGCAACAGCGCTCGAGCCAACGGTGCTGCCGGAGCCAGAACCTTTTTCTCCCCAGCCAGTGAAGTTCAGTATTCGATCAATTTGTTGGGCAGTCAGCTCCGCGCCTTTGGTGTAATCGCCGCTCTCATCCTTGCGCCCTTTGCCGAGGAGTTGAGTGACGCCTTCGGGACCAAGGCGGTCGAGCTTGTCGATCGCGCGTAAAACAATGAGCCGCTTGTTCGGTGCGATGTCGGCGGCATTCATCACGCCGTCGAGCACCTTGCGGTTGTTCACCTTGACGACGTATTGCCCGCGCTTGATCCCGAGCGCTTCCATCGTGTCGGCGGCGAGCATGCACATCTCGGCGTCGGCGGCCATCGAAGCGGAGCCGACCGTGTCGGCGTCGAATTGCATGAACTGGCGGAAGCGGCCTGGACCGGGCTTCTCGTTGCGGAACACCCAACCCTGGCGGTAGCTGCGGAAAGGCAGCGCGATGTTCTGGTAATTCTCCGCGACATGGCGCGCGAGCGGTGCGGTCAGGTCGTAGCGCAGCGACAGCCACTGCCCGTCGTCGTCTTGGATAGAGAACACGCCCTCGTTCGGGCGGTCCTGGTCCGGCAGGAACTTGCCGAGCGCGTCGGTGTATTCGATGGCCGGCGTTTCCAGCGCCTCGAAACCATATTTCTCGAACTGAATGCGGATCGTATCGATCATCGCGCGGGTGGCCGCGATTTCGGCAGGTCCGCGATCGGCCAGCCCGCGCGGCAGGCGCGCCTTGAGCTTGCTTGGCTTTTTATCGGGTTTGTCGGCCATTTGTCGGTCCTACATATTCCGACGCGATTGCTACAGCAACGTCATGCCCGGCCATAAGCCCGTCGAAGACGGGCGTGAACGCCCTTTTGTGCCGGGCATCCACGCCTTTAATGCTATGCTGCAAGTAAGGCGTGGATGGCCGAGACGAGCCCGGCCATGACGAAAGGCAAAGCCATGGCCCAATCATCCGCACAGACAAAAACCACCGCCGTCCCCAACGACCTCGAGCCGTTCTGGATGCCGTTCACCGCCAACCGGTCGTTCAAGAAACGGCCGCGGATGATCGCGCGGGCCAAGGACCTCTATTACTACACGCCGGAAGGCCGGCCCGTGCTCGATGCCTGCGCGGGCCTGTGGTGCACCAATGCCGGCCATAACCGCGACCCGATCGTTGCGGCGATCCAGGCGCAGGCCGCCGAGCTCGACTTCTCACCAACCTTCCAGTTTGGCCATCCCAAGGCGTTCGAACTCGCTTCGCGCATCGCAGCGTTGGCGCCGGGCGATCTCGACCACGTGTTCTTCACCAATTCCGGCTCGGAGGCGACCGACACTGCACTCAAGATCGCGCTCGCCTACTGGAATGTGAAGGGCGAGGGATCGCGCACGCGCCTGATCGGCCGAGAGCGCGGTTATCACGGCGTCGGCTTCGGCGGCACCTCGGTCGGCGGCATGGTCAACAACCGCAAATTTTTCGGCTCACTGCTCGCCGGCGTCGATCATCTGCCGATGACCTACAACCGCGAGAGGCAGGCTTTCACCAAAGGCGAGCCGGAGTGGGGCGAGGAGCGCGCCAATGCGCTCGAGGATCTCGTCACGCTGCACGGGGCCAACACGATCGCCGCAGTGATCGTCGAGCCGATGGCGGGCTCGACTGGCGTGCTGCCGGCGCCGAAAGGTTATCTACACCGGCTGCGCGCGATCTGCGACAAGCACGGCATTCTGCTGATCTTCGACGAGGTGATCACCGGCTTTGGCCGGCTTGGCACCGCTTTCGCGGCGGAGCGCTATGGCGTCATCCCCGACATGATCTGCTTCGCCAAGGGCATCACGTCCGGCAGCGTGCCAATGGGCGGCGTGATCGCCCGCAAAGGCATCCACGATGCCTTCATGAAGGGTCCTGAGCACGTCGTCGAATTGTTCCACGGCTACACCTATTCGGCGCATCCGCTGGCCTGTGCCGCGGGCCTTGCCGCGCTCGATCTTTATCGCGACGAAAAGCTGTTCGAGCGCGCCAAGGCTCTGGAGCCGAAATGGGCGGATGCAGCGATGTCGCTCAAGGGTCTGCCGAACGTGCTCGACATCCGCCAGGTCGGTTTGACTGCGGGGATCGATCTTGCCTCGCGGCCAGACTTCGTCGGCAAGCGCGGCTACGACGCGATGGAAATGGCGTTCCATGACGTCGGCATCATGGTGCGCGGCATCGGTGACACGCTCGCGGTGACGCCGCCGCTGACGGTATCTGAGGCCCAGATTGGCGAGATTTTCGACAAGCTCGGCAAGATCATCAAAGCGGTCTCCTGAGCGGTTGCGATAAGTCAAAATGGCCCTGAAACCGGGCCGCTATCAGAGGCCGGTCAGGCGAAGGGCCGAGCTTTGATGAATTGGCGCCGGTTGGTCATTTTTACGCTGGTCGGAGCGACCGCAATCGGCGCGCTTGCTTGGTTCGCCTATGGGCGGACACCGCTCGTCACGCCGGTGAAAGCCCAGCGCGGACTCGCGGTCGAAATCGTGTATGCGACGGGAGGCGTCGAGCCTGTTCGATGGGCCAAAGTCGCCAGCGTGATCCGCGATCGCATCGTCGAGATTTGCGATTGCGAGGGCCAGACCGTTAAGAAGGGCGACGTGCTCGCCAAGCTCGACGATCGCGAGGTGCAGGCGCAGCTCAACGATCTCAAGGCACGTCAAAACTTCCTGCAACGCGAAATGACCCGCGTCACCGATTTGGTCGCGCGCAATTCGGCAACCACGCAGGCCTATGAGCGCGCCGGAATGGAGTTGTCGCAAGTCACTGCGCAAATCCAGGTGCAGCTTCAGCGGATCGACGATTACACCATCGTGGCCCCTATGGATGGAGTCGTGCTTCGCCGCGACGGTGAGATTGGCGAGATCGCGGAATCCGGACAAGTTCTTTATCGCGTCGGCGTTCCCAGGCCGCTTCAGGTCGTGGCGGAGGTCAATGAAGAAGACATACCCCGCGTCGCTGTCGCGCAAGTCGTGCTGTTTCGAACCGACGCTTTTCCGGACCGCCGCCTCGAGGGCGCCGTGCGGGAAATCACTCCGATGGGGGATGTGGTCGCGAAAACCTATCGGGTGAAGATTGCGCTGCCCGACGATACGCCGCTCAAACCTGGGATGAGCGTGGAAGCCAACATCGTTACCCGCGAGAAGGCCGGCGCGCTGCTGATACCCGCCGACGCTGTGCAAAATAATGTCGTGTTTGTCATCGACGGCAATCGCCTGCGACGGCGCGCTGTCCAACTCGGCATCAAAGGCACTCGCAACGTCGAAGTCATTTCCGGTCTCGAAGAGGGCGAGCCGACGGCCGCTCCATTCAGTGCCGCGTTCACGGACGGCGCCCGAATTCGCATCAAGGCCGAGCCGTGAATCTTATTGTCGATATCGCGTGGACGCATATCCGATCGCGTGCGCGGCAAACCGGCTTCGCTGTGGCCGGCGTCGCCACGGGGGTGGGCTTTTCGATCATGATGGCATCCTTGATGCAGGGCTCGCAGGACGACTTCACGAACCGCCTGGTCAACGCGATGCCCGCCATCACGGTCTCTGACGATCGTCGCGCGGCGCCCCCCCAACCGGCGGAAGCCCACTACGCGGCTGCGGAAATCCGGGGATTGACGCCGGAGGCGCGGCGCCGCGGAATAAAAAATCCCCTCGCCATCATGGCTTCCTTGGAAAGCTGGTTACCGGGCTATATCGCGCCGTCCGTGAAGGTGCAGGGGATTATTCGCTATGCGAACCAGGATGTTGCGACTTCGATTATCGGAATCGACCCGCGCCGCGAGACGCTTGTGTCGGATCTGCCCAAGCAGATGCGCGGCGCGACATTGACCGCGCTTTATCGGGCCACCAATGCGATCATCATCGGCGACAGGCTCGCGGAGAAGATCGGCGCACGGATCGGGGCCAATCTCACGGTACAGACCAGCCTCGGCACGCGCATTAACGCGCAGGTCGTCGGTTATTTTCATTCCGGCGTACGTCAGATCGACGAAACCAGCGCGTATGTGCAAACCCGTACCGGGCAGGTCCTTGCCCGGCAGACCGGACTGATCAACGAGCTGCACTTGCGCTTGCGTGATCCGATGGCGGCGCGCGAAACCGCGGCGCGCATCGAGAAGGATACGGGCTACAAGTCCGTGTCGTGGCAGGAAGCCCACGAAGACCTGATCTCGACCTTCGTCATTCGCAATCTCATTATGTACACGGTCGTCGGCGCGATCCTGTTGGTTGCGAGTTTCGGCACCTACAACATCATCTCCACGATCACTCATGAAAAGGCGCGCGACATCGCGATCATGAAGTCGCTAGGCCTTTCCGAGCGAAAGGTGCGCTCGGTTTTCGTGCTCGAAGCTTTGATCGTTGGGCTTGGCGGGGCCGTGCTTGGCTTTCTTCTTGGCTATCTTCTTTGTCTCGCGCTCGGCTCGATACGCATCAGCAATCCCTTTGTGGACGCCGATCGACTGCCGCTGGCCTACGACGCGCAACATTACGCCTTGGCTGGCCTGGTCGCTCTGGTCTCGTCAGGCCTTGCCGGTTACGCGCCGGCGCGCAAAGCGGCGCGCGTGCATCCCGTCGAGATCATCAGAGGGGCGACATGATCGCGGCCGCGCCCGAATTGTCGGCCCCTGCCGGGTTTGCAGCACGGCCTATCATCGAGGCGAAAGGCGTGTCGCGAATTCTGCCCGGCATTGTACCGGTGACGCTGGTCCACGACATCAACATTGAGATTGGCGCGAATGAATTCGTTGCCATCACCGGCCCGTCCGGCTCTGGCAAATCGTCCCTGCTATACCTGTTGGGATTGTTGGATCTGCCGACGACCGGCGAAGTTTCAATCGACGGTCGCGCGACCACGGAGATGCGTGAGGAAGAACGCGCCCGGGTAAGGCTCGCCAAGCTCGGATTTGTGTTTCAATTTCATTTTTTGCTGCCGGAGTTTAGCATTCTGGAAAATGTGACCTTGCCGATGAGGGCATTGGGTGCGCTAAGCGCGCGCCAGATGACTCAACGGGGCGAGGGGTTATTGGCAGCGCTCGGACTTGCGGAGCACCGTCATAAGCGGCCCGATCAGCTCTCGGGGGGTCAGCGGCAGCGGGTGGCCGTCGCGCGCGCTCTTGCCAACGAACCGCCTGTTATTCTCGCTGACGAGCCGACCGGATCGCTTGACAGCCGGGCGAGCGAGCAGGTGTTCGAGCTGCTTCAAAATCTCGCCCTCAACCAGGGTAAGACGGTGGTCGCGGTTACCCACGATCTTTCTATAGCCGCGCGCATGTGGCGCCGGGTGGAACTGGTGGACGGGAGGATCGTGTCGGACATTCGCACCGATTTCGATCGAGGCGCGGGAAAAAACGTCGAAAATCGCCCGTAACCGGCTATTTGTGGGATAATCGCTGTTGCGCCCCGATATCCGCTCGGGAAAATTGTCGCCGCCGCCGCGAATCGCGGCCATTGGAAACCTAAATGGTCCGCATCAGCGCCATTTTTATCGCAGTCTGCATGGTGCTCATCGGCGCCTCGCTTGGCGCCGTGCTCTTTCTGGTCCTCCATGTGTCGGCTGCGATGTCGGCGATTGCGGCGCTTGCCGCGCTCACCGCCATGGGCCTGTTCAACACGATCTCGACGCGGCTCCGCGACCGCCACGACCTCGGCGACCAGATCGCCGATCTGTCCCGCGGTACCGCCGACCTTGCCCGTCAGGTGGGCGAACTTTCACGCAAGTCGAGCATGTTGGAGCAGCGCCTGGAAAACTCCCTGACGCGCGCACGCGGCGCTTCGGATCCGCTGGCTGCAGAAATCGGCGAACTTGGCAATCTCGTGAAACAGCTCGCCGAGACCGTGGCCGCGCACGAGACTGAAATTTACCGGCGGACCGGCGCCAATGCCGGTTCACCGGCGGTGCTTGCCTTGCCCCCTGAAGCGGCCGCTACACCTCAGGCCGCGCCGGAAACCGCACCTGAAGCGGAAACACCCGCAGCTTCAGTTGGGGAGCGTGGTTTTGCCGGCGTGCCGCGCGAAGCGCTTGGTTCGATGATTGTTGGCGCGGTCGACGCCGGCCGCATCGATCTCTACCTGCAGCCAATCGTGACCTTGCCGCAACGCAAGGTGCGGTTTTATGAAGCGATGTCTCGCTTGCGCACGGAGCAGGGCGACGTCGTTCCGGCGAGCGATTTCATCGAATACGCCGAGGTCAGCGGCTTGATGCCGAAGATCGACAATCTTTCGCTGGTGCGTTGCGTTCAGGTGATGCGGCGCTTACAGCTTAAAAACCGCGAAGTCGGGCTGTTCTGCAACATCAGCGCCTCGACCCTTTCGAACGCTGAATCGTTTCATCACTTTCTGGAATTCGCCGAAGCCAATCGCGCCCTGGCATCATCGCTGGTGTTCGAGTTCAGCCAGCGGGCCTATCGCAATTTCAGTCCACTGGAATACGAAGCCCTCGCGGCGCTCGCCGACCGCGGCTATCGGTTCTCCATGGACCAGGTGGCCGACCTGCGCATCGACGCCCGCGAATTGCACGATCGCGCGTTTCGTTTTCTGAAAGTCCCGGCAAAGTTGCTGCTGGGCCGGAGCGCGGGCGCGCAAGCCGACATCCATCCCGCAGACTTGACGGACCTGCTTGCGCGTGCCGGCATCGACTTGATCGGCGAACGGATCGAAACCGAAAGCATGGTGGTCGATCTGCTCGACTTCGATGTGCGGTTTGGCCAAGGCTTCCTGTTCTCGCCGCCACGTCCGGTCCGCCCTGAGGCGCTCAATATGGGTCAGGACGCCGAGGTTAAAGCCGCCTCGCTGGGCGAAAGGCACGAACTCCTGAATGCCGCAGGCGGCGGCTGAGTTTTACGCGGTTATTTTGTCCCAATGACCGTCCCTGTTTTGCAGCATTTTGCCGATCTGGCCCGCAACTACGACGTGATTTTATCGGACGTCTGGGGGGTCGTGCACAACGGCGTGCGGGCGCATCCCGAGGCGTGCGCCGCGCTGAAGATGTATCGTCAGCAGGGCGGTACCGTCGTCCTCATCACCAACGCGCCCCGGCCTCATGACGTCGTCATCAAGCAGATCGACGAATTCGGCGTGCCGCGCGACACCTATGATGACATCGTCTCCTCGGGCGACGTGACGCGCGCGGTTGTGCGCTCGCGACCGAAGCAAAGCATTCATCACATTGGGCCGCCGCGCGACAAGACGATCTTTGAAGGGATCGACGTCACGTTCGCGCCGCTGGAAAGCGCGGATTATGTGGTGTGTTCGGGGCTCGACGACGACGAGACCGAAGACGCTGAAACGTACCGCGCGCGGCTCGACATCATGCTCCGGCGCAAGCTTTTCATGGTCTGCGGCAACCCGGATGTGGTGGTCGAGCGCGGCGACAAGCTTGTGTATTGCGCGGGCGCCATCGCGGACCTTTACGGCGCGCTGGGCGGCGAGGTGCTCTACGCCGGCAAGCCCTACCGGCCGATCTACGAACAGGCGCTCGGCAAGGCGAAGAAGCAACCGCCTCTGTCGCGTGTCCTTGCGATCGGCGACTCGGTGCGCACCGACCTCAAAGGCGCCAACGCGTTCGGTATCGACTGCCTGTTCCTGATCGCCGGCATCCATGCGGAGGAATTGGGCGGCCATGACCAACCCGATCCCGCGGCACTCCATGGAGTTTTCGCGGCGGCAGGCGCGCAGCCGAAAGCCGTGATGAAAAATCTGAAGTGGTGACTAGGCCGCGACCGGCGTGGGCGGGTCCGGAAACACCGCCTCGATCTTGCTCTTGAGCGTCTGCGCGTTGAACGGCTTGACGATGTAGTTGTTCACGCCGGCCTTCTTCGCCGCGATGACGTTCTCGGTTTTGGATTCCGCCGTCACCATGATGAATGGCGTATCGGACAGTTCGCGATCAGCGCGGACCTGCTGAAGCAGCTCGTATCCCGTCATCGGCTCCATATTCCAGTCGGAGATCACGAGACCGTATTTTTTCTCCCGCATCTTGGCGAGCGCCGACGAACCGTCGCTGGCGTCGTCGATCTGCTCGAAGCCGAGCTGACGCAGCAGATTGCGGATGATGCGGATCATCGTGTTGTAGTCGTCGACGATGAGAACCGGCATCGATGTGTTCATCGGCATAGCAATCGGGCTCGCATTTCCGCCACAGAGGGCGACGACGCCCAGGAAGCTAGCGGCCGCTCTTGAATATCGGGTTAACCCGCTACCGGCGGTTAACCGGGCTCTAACCATCCTTGCTTGACGCGGGACGGTGAAATCAGCAGTTTTCCGCCGGCCCGCGATATGACTCATAAGCTTGCACCGCAAAAATTTGTCGTGACGCGCGACCGCCGCGATGAAGCGCTTGCGGGAGCGGTCGTCGCCATGGGCAATTTCGACGGCGTGCATCGGGGCCACCGTGCGGTGATTGCCGCGGCTCAAAAACGCGCCGCCGCGCTCGGCGCGCCCGCCGCTGCGCTGACTTTCTCTCCGCATCCGCGGCGTTTCTTCCGTCCAGAGGAGCCGCTTTTTATTCTGAGCGACGACAAAGCCAAGCTGCGCCTGCTCGCGGGGACGGGACTCGATGGCGCGATCGTTCTGACCTTCGACGCGGCGCTTGCCGGCACCAGCGCCGAGGATTTCGTCGCGAAGATTCTGCTCGATCGCTTCGGCGTGAAGGGAGTCGTCATT
>JAFBAG010000134.1 GCA_019247925.1 Pseudolabrys sp. | reverse complement strand
GCTCGCGATTTCCCGGGACGGCCGCGCCGTCGCCGCATCCGCAAGAACCAGCACCATCGCGCCCCACAGTGCACACACAGCAAACTTCTTCAAAGACATCAGAGATCCTCTTCATCAATCAAACACACGCGCACGGCGATGGTCTCGACGTGCGCGCGGGCGTGGGAAAACAATCAAGTGGGGCGAGAATGTGGTGCTTGAGTCGGCAACCGCACGCTAAAACGCGCGCGAATGGCTGCCATGTCTTAACTATTCTTAACGCGAGGCGGCCTGACGCCGGCTCAGCAGGAACACCGCCTGCTCGCCGAACAGATTCCAGAACCACCACGGCGCGCTGAATCGCAACGGCGATCCCCAGGCGTTGAATGCGACCGAGCGCTCCATTTTGACGCCGATTTCACCGCATAACTGGCGAAAATCCTTGATCGTACAGTGGTGCACATTGGGCGTGTCGTACCAGCTGTAAGGCAGGATTTCGGTGCGCGGCATGTGCCCGAGGAACAGCAATTGCAGCCGCACCTGCCAGTGGCCGAAATTCGGAAATGACACGACCGCGTGCCGTCCAATGCGCAGCATATGTTCCAGCACTTCGCGCGGCCGGCGCGTCGCTTGCAGGGTCTGCGACAGGATCACGTAATCGAAAGCATCGTCGGGGTAATCGGCGAGATCGGTATCGGCGTCGCCCTGGATAACGGCGAGGCCTTTAGCGACACACTCATTCACCCCCTCGCGCGACAATTCGATGCCGCGGCCATCGACGCCGCGGGTTTCGACAAGCAAACGCAGCAACTCACCGTCGCCGCAGCCGACATCGAGCACCTTGGCGCCCGGTTCGACCATCTGCGCGATGAACAAGAGGTCGACCCGCGCGTTCCCGGCCCGCTCGTGGGCACGGTCGACCTGATTGGCGGCAATGTCGCGGCTGACAGAGGCCATCGGCGATCCTAAGCGAGGCCGCGGGCGCGGCCGGCGCCGTCGAGGAAGCCGCGCACAATGCCGAACAATTCCGGCTCTTCCAGCAGGAAGGCGTCGTGGCCCTTGTCGGTCACGATCTCGGCGAAGGAGACCCGTGCCCCTGCGGCGTTGAGCGCGTGGACGATAGCCCGCGACTCGGAGGTCGGGAACAGCCAGTCCGACGTGAACGAGATCACGCAGATGCGCGTCGGCGTATCCTTGAACGCGTTCGACAGCACGCCGCCATAGTCGGCGGCGAGGTCGAAGTAATCCATCGCGCGGGTCAGGTAGAGATAGGAATTGGCATCGAACCGCTCGACGAACGAGATGCCCTGATGCCGCAGATAGGACTCGACCTCGAAATCCGCGTCGAACGAGAAAGTGGGATTGGCGCGATCCTGAAATTTCCGCCCGAACTTGCGATGCAGCGCCGCGTCCGAGAGATAAGTGATGTGCGCGCCCATGCGCGCGACCGCGAGGCCGCGCGTGGGATTGCCGCCTTCGGTCTCGTAGCGGCCGCCTTTCCATTCCGGATCGGCCATGATCGCCTGACGGCCGACCTCGTGGAACGCGATATTCTGCGCCGAGTGACGGGTCGCGCAGGCAATCGGCAGCGCCGCGAAGACGCGCTGCGGATAGGACGCGCACCACTGCAGCACCTGCATGCCGCCCATCGAGCCACCGGCGACGGCGAACAGGCTATCGATCCCGAGGTGGTCGAGCAGCATGGCCTGCGCCCGCACCATGTCGCGGATGGTGATGACGGGAAAATCCAGCGCCCAGGGCTGCCCGGTCTTGGGATTGATCGACGACGGGCCGGTCGTGCCCATGCAGGCGCCGACGACGTTCGGGCAAATGATAAAGTATCGCTCGGTGTCGATCGGCTTTCCCGGACCGACCAGGGTTTCCCACCAGCCCTGCTTTCCCGTCACCGGGTGGCGGCCGACAACATGCTGGTCACCGGTCAGAGCATGACACACCAGCACGGCATTCGTACGCGCTGCGTTCAGCGTGCCGTATGTCCGGTAAGCGATCTGAAACGGCGAGAGCGACACGCCGGCATCGAGCTGCAGCGGCTTGTCGGCGCCGAAGCGCGCGATCAAGGACTCGCGCGGCTCGTCGGCTTCACGCACACGGCGGCCGGCACTGCGCGACGGGCTCGTTGTAGCCTCGACCATGGTTCTCGCTTTTCGCTCCGGCGATCGGTCCGCCAAAATAGCACGTCTTTGCCTGCGCAAATCCCGATCTGCGCGCCAATAAGTAAGCCGCGCTGCGGCTGTCAATGTTTTCTTTGCTTTCGCATTCCGGCCCACTTATCAATGCCGCCATGCAAAAGGCCGACGATAAGCCATTAAACGCGTTGCGCGCCGAGATCGACCGGATCGACGAGGCGATGCACCGACTATTGATGGAGCGGGGCGAGATCATCAACCGCCTGATCGCGGTCAAGCGCAGCCACGACAGCGGCTCGGCGTTCCGTCCGGCGCGCGAAGCCGAAATGATGCGGCGGCTGGTCGAGCGTCACAAAGGCATCCTGCCGCTCGATACCGCGGAGAGCATCTGGCGCGTCATCATCTCGACTTTCACCTACGTGCAGGCGCCGTTCTCGGTGCACGCCGATCTCTCCGCCGGCGACGCCGCGATGCGCGACAGCGCGCGTTTTCATTTCGGCTTCACCGTGCCCTTCGTCGCGCATATGGGGGCGGCGAGCGCGGTTGCTGCCGTCTCGGCGTCGAAAGGTGATCTCGCTCTGGTGCCGGCCGAAACGGCTGGCGGCGGCGCGTGGTGGACGGCGCTCGAGTTCGACGCCGCGCCCAAAATTATCGCGCGACTGCCTTTCGTGGAGCGCGCCGATCATCCGGCCGCTCTGCCGGTTTTTGTGGTCGCCCGCGGCGCAGCCGATGCGATGGCCAACGAAACGGCGATGTGGAGCGTGCGGGTTTCCGGCTGGTCGCCCAAAGTCGCCCAAGGCATCGGCAAGGCGGTCGAATTCAGCGCGGTGCCTGACGCGACCGACGAAGGCGCCGCCCTGCTGTTGAGTATTCCCGAATCCTTGAAGATCGACGGCGTTAAAGACGCGATCGTTAAGGCTGGCGCCACCGTGCGCTCTTCGGCCCTCGTCGGCAGCCACGCAAGGCGCTATACGGTGGCCGCCGACGGGAAGCACGCGGCTGCCGCGAAGCGCTGACTGTCGTTCCGGAGCGATCGATGTCCAATTTGCGTCCGCAACCGCGCGCCGGCGTGCTCGATATCCAGGCCTATGTGCCGGGAAAGAGCGACGCCCCCGGCGTCGCCAAAGTGTTCAAGCTGTCGTCGAACGAGACCCCGCTCGGGCCGTCGCCGAAGGCGCTCGCCGCCTATCAGGCTGTGGGCGAGCATCTTCTTGAATACCCGGACGGCGCGGCCACCGCTTTGCGTGAAGCAATCGGCGAGGCTTACGGCCTCGATCCGGACCGCATCGTCTGTGGCGCGGGCTCTGACGACCTTCTGAACTTGATCGCGCGCGCCTTTCTCGCGGATGGCGACGAGGCAATCCACACCACGCACGGCTTTCTGGTCTATCCGATCGCGACGCGCGGCACCGGCGCCAAGCCCGTCGTCGCGGCCGAAAAGGATTTCACCGCCGACGTCGACGCGATCCTCAAGCTGGTGACGCCGAAGACCAAAGTGGTCTTTATCGCCAATCCCAACAACCCGACCGGCACCTATGTGCCGTTCGACGAGGTGCGGCGCCTGCACAGGGGGTTGCCCGGCAATGTGCTGCTGGTGCTCGACGCCGCCTACGCGGAATACGTTCAGCGCAACGATTACGAAGCGGGGATCGAGCTGGTCGCGACCAGCGAGAACGTCGTGATGTGCCGCACCTTTTCCAAAATCTACGGGCTGGCGGCGCTGCGGCTCGGCTGGATGTATGGGCCGAAGGACGTCATCGACGCGATCAACCGCATTCGCGGGCCGTTCAACGTCAATGCGCCGGCGATCGCGGCGGGCGTCGCGGCGATCAAGGATACCGCGCATGTCGAGATGGCGCGCGCCCACAACACGAAATGGCTTGGCTGGCTCACGCAGGAGATCGGCAAACTCGGCCTCAAAGTGACGCCGAGCGTCGCCAATTTCGTGCTGATCCACTTCCCCGAGACGAAGGGCAAGACCGCCAAGGATGCCGATGCGTTTCTCACGAAGCGCGGCCTCGTCCTGCGCCAGGTCGGCGCCTATCACCTGCCGAATGCGCTGCGCATGAGCGTCGGCAGCGAGGAAGCCAACCATCTCGTGGTCGCGGCGCTGCGCGATTTTCTGGGACCTCCCGCGTGACCGCTAAAAAGCCCCTGTTCAACCGGCTCGCCTTGATCGGCACCGGACTGATCGGCTCGTCGATCGCGCGTGCCGCGCGGGCGCAGGGCGTGGTGCGCTCGATCGTCGCCACGGCGCGCACGCCCGCGACGCGAAAACGCGTTGCCGAGCTCGGCCTCGCCGATCAGGTCGTCGAGAGCAACACTGCGGCCGTCGAAGGCGCCGATCTCGTCATCGTCTGCATCCCGGTCGGC
>JAFBAG010000261.1 GCA_019247925.1 Pseudolabrys sp. | reverse complement strand
GGCAACCGATGCTCCCTTTCTCTCCGGGCAGGCGCGGCTAGCTGTCAATGCGGCTGCCTGCCGGCGCTGCGGTCTATGTCTTTCGGGTTGCGTTTACGGCGCGATCCACTCGCTGGCACCTGAAGTTGACGCACTCGCCGCGGCCGGAGCGCTCGACTACCAGGCCGACAGTTTCGTCGAGCGTCTCAGTGAAACTGCAAAAGGCGTGACGCTACGCGTGCGCCACACGAAATCCGGCGTCATCAGGGAGGCCGAGTTCGATTACGTTTTTGTCGCGGCAGGCGCGATTCAGTCGACCCGCATCATGCTTGAATCGTTCGGTCTTTACGGCCAAACCCTTGAACTTAAAGACAGCCAGAAGTTCGTGCTTCCGCTGCTGCGCACCAGGCGCACGCCGCTCGCCTGGCCCAACAACACCGCGCTGGCAGGCATGTTCGTGGATTTCCAGATGCCCGAGATCTCGCGTCACTGGATTCATGCGCAGGTGTCGAGCATGAACGACTATGTCCTTCGCCGGCTGCGGATCGACCCATGGAAGCGCGGCATGTGGGCCTCTATACTCGCGCCGCTTTACGAGCGGATGCTGGTCGCGTGGTGCGGCCTGCATTCCGACCATTCATCCGGCATGACAATCGCGCTCAACGCTCCGGTTTCAGACAACAGGCCGGTTTTGCAGCTGGCGCCTTCAATCAATCCGAAGGTGGAGATGACCGTCCGGAAAATTGCGCGCTATTTCGCGCGCCGCGTTGCGCGAACGGGTACAATCGCCCTCGTTCCCATGCGGCTTCTGGGCAAGCCGGGCGCCGGCAACCATTTCGGCGGGTCATTCCCGATGAAACGCGCGCCCAAGGAACGCACCGAAACCGACCTGCTCGGGCGCCCTCTCGGCACGCGGCGAATCCATATGGTGGATGGCGCGGTATTGCCTTCGATTCCCGCAACCACGGTTGTGTTGCTGCAGATGGCCAATGCTGATCGCATTGCGTCGGCGGCGGAATTTTCCTAGCGGATCGTGGTATGCAGAAAGAACACGGAAAATATTTCGCCGACTATCAGGCCTTCCAGAAGTTCCTGAAAGGCGAGCGTCTGCCGCTCTCCTTTGCCTTTCGCGCTTTCATCAAGCTTCCGGTCGATGTTCTGGAATGGATCCTGCGCTATTTCCCCGGGCCTTTCGGATACAAGTCGAGAGCCATTTATTATGGCTTTCGCCTCAAGCATCTTGGCAAGAACGTTCTCATCGACACGGGCGTGATGTTTTCCGGTCACGCCAATATTTCGATCGGCGATTACGTATGGATCGACGCCAATTGCATGATCGGCGCGGCGCTCGGCGAAATTTCGATAGGGCGGCGCGTCCATGTTGGGCCATTTTCGATCATCGCCGCCCATGAAAAGGTGACGTTGGAAAACTATGTTGGGCTCTCCTCAGGCGTGCGGATCTATTCAGGAAGCGAAGCGCCACGCAGCGGCAAGAGAATGAGCGGGCCAATGCTGCCGGAAGAATATCGCGGGTTCCGCACCGGGCCGGTGCATTTGAAGAAGGATTCGTTCGTGGGTTCGAATTCAGTGATCTTGCCCGGGGTCACGCTGGGCGAAGGAGCCGTGGTCGGGGCCTGCGCGGTCATCAGAAAGGATGTCGAACCATTCGACGTAGTCGTCGGCGACGGCAGAGTGATCGGCCGGCGCGATCCGGTAACAAGCGAAGAAATCTGATTTCTCTTTTTTAACGACGATTTTATTCGGGTCCCTGAGAGCGCCGCGATGTCGCTCGTTGTTTGCGCGCGGCAACCGCCTGTTCCGCGAGTGGGATCGGCGTAAAATAGACATAGTGTAAAAGTAGCGAGGTTACGCGCGACGAAACCAGCGGCTATTCGGCGCGTTGAGTGGGGCTTTAAGGGAATCACTTTGCTCAAAACCGCCTCTCGCGCATGGCAAAACTGGAACCGGGAAGCCGACGCTGGCCCGGCTTTCGACGACAGCGCTGCAACCTCCCTTTTCTGGGGCGAGCAAGATCTGACGTTCGCGGCCGCTTGCTCAAAGGGCCAACCCGATAATGCATCTCTTGCCGGTGGTCAGGACAACCTCGCCACAGTCGACCAGCTCAACGAGGCGACCGCACACTCGGCGTTAAACCAAGCTTCGGCAACCTTCGCGACCAACGCGACGCTCGCCGACTTTCTGGTGAACGGCTACTGGACCTATAACGGCCAGCAAGCTCGTCATTGGGCGAGCACCACGGTCACTTACAATATCAACGGTTTGACCGCCGGGGAGAAGGCGTTGGCGCAGTCGGCGCTGAACGCGTGGCACGAGGTCGCCAATATAAATTTCTCCGTGACCACCGGCGCCGCGAACATCACGTTCAATCACAACGGCAGCGGTCAGGCCTTCACCAGCACGAATGTGTCGGGCGCAAACATTACGAGCGCGACGATCGACATCAGCTCTGACTGGTGGCCGAACACGAATATCAACAGCTACATGTACCAGACCTATCTGCATGAGATCGGCCATGCGATCGGTCTCGGGCATCAGGGTCCCTACAATGGCAGCGCCACTTACGGCATCGACAACCTTTACGTGAACGACACGTGGCAATGGTCGGTGATGTCGTATTTCGACCAGGACAGCTATGGCGGAGCGACCACCGAGTTTGTGACCACGGCCGAAATGGCGGACATCTACGCCATTCAGTCGATCTACGGCGCGGCATCGACCAGAACCGGCAGCACGACGTATGGCTTTAACAGCAACGCGGGTGCGGTCTACGATTTCTCGCAAAACTCGGGCACGGCTTTCACGATCTACGACAGCGGCGGCACCGACACCATTGATTGCTCAGGCTATTCGCAAAACCAGATCATCAATTTGATCGGCGGACGGTGGTCGTCGATCGGATCGCGCATCAACAACATTGCGATCTACTTGACGAGCGTGATCGAGAACGTCATCGGCGGTACCGGCAACGACCAGATTTTCGAGAACGGCGCCAACAATATTATAAACGGCGGAAACGGCACGGACACCGTCGTATTCAGAGGTATTCGCTCGGCCTACAACATCACAGTGCTCGCCGGCGTCACCACGGTCATCGGGCCGGATGGCACCGATACGCTGACGAATATCGAAAATCTTTCCTTCACCGGGCAAAACCGGCTCGGCAAGGACTTCAACAACGACGCCACCAGTGATGTCCTGTGGGTCAACAATGCCGCCAATCAGGTCGGCGATTGGATCATGACCAACAATACCGCCAGCTTTCGCGTCATCGGACAGTCGAACGGCTGGACCGTCGCGGGCACCGGCGACTTCAACGGCGACGGCACGAGTGACGTTCTCTGGATCAACGTCGCGGCCAATCAGGTAGGCGATTGGACGGTCGTGAAAAACACCACGACCTTCAATGTTCTTGGGAAGCTCAATGGCTGGACTGTCGGCGGGACC
>JAFBAG010000221.1 GCA_019247925.1 Pseudolabrys sp. | reverse complement strand
TCGACTTCGGTCTGCATCATCAGCTTCACGTCGAAGGCGATCTTGCCGCACGAGCCGGTGACGAGGCCGAGGAAGCAGCCGACTTCGGCGATGCAATCGCGCACCGTGTGCCATGTGCTCGCCGGCTGGCCGAGTTTCAATTCCTTCATCAAGCCAGTCTGCACCTTGAGTCCGTCTTTGCCGAGCGAAGCGAGGTTGCCCGCCGCGCCGCCGAATTCGCCGACCTCGACGCGCTCGCGAAGCTGAGCGAGCCGCTCGCGATGGCGCTCGAACGCGGAAAGCATCGTCGCCATCTTGTAACCGAAGGTGATCGGCACGGCCTGCTGCAGGTTGCTGCGCCCCGCCATCGGCGTGTCGCGATAGCGCTTGGCGAGGCGGGCGAGCCCGTCGCAGATCGCGTCGAGGTCTTTCTCGACGAGGTCCAGCGACTCGCGGATCTGGAGCACCGTCGCGGTGTCGGTAATGTCCTGTGTGGTCGCGCCCCAGTGCGACCACTCGCCAAGCTTGCCCTTGCACAGCTTCACGAGCTGCTGCACGACCGGCAGCACCGGGTAGCCGATCTTCTCGGTCTTGGCCTTCAGCTCGGCGATGTCGTATTCGTCCGCCTTGCAATGGCGCACGATCTCCGCCGCGGCGTTTTTTGGAATGATGCCGAGCTTGGCCTGGGCCTTTGCCAGCGCCCCTTCGAAATCCAGATATTTCTGAACGCGATTCTCATCCGACCAAACCCGCCGCATCGCTTCGGTGGTGAAGATGTCTTTGAAAACCGCTGAATCGAGGATCGTTGAGGGCATCGGCTACTCCTTGAGGCGATGTTCTCGCGCTTTTTTCCTGTTCTGTCATCATGGCAGCCAATGGTTCTGCCCGCGCATCTCCAGCACATCGTCGACGCCGAATATCCGCGCTTTTCCCCGGCTGAAATGGCGCGGCGCCGCGCGGCGATCGAGAAACTTCTCGCCGAGGAGGAATGCGACCATCTGGTTTTTGTCGGAGCCAATCGCGTGGGTTCGGCGGTGCAGTGGCTGACGCAATGGCCGGTGACGGCGGAAGCAGTCGGCGTCTTCACGCCCGGCAAACGCGACGTCTTGTTCGTGCAATTCGTCAATCACACGCCGCAGGCCGCGCTGCTGGCGGATCAGGCTGCCGTGTCATGGGGCCGGGAGTCCTGCATCGAGCAAGCGATCGCCGTGCTCGAGCAGCGCGACGCCCGCAAGAAGCGTGTCGCGACGATCGGTCCGCTCATCGCCGATCAACAGGCGGCGCTGACCGCGAAATTCGGCACGGTGAAGAATCTCAACCGCGACTATGTCTATCTGCGCCAGGTGAAGTCCGTCGAAGAACTCGAGTGGATGCGCATCGGCGCGCATTTTTCCGACCTCGGCATGATGGCGCTGCGCGAAAACGCGCGTTTCGGCATGACCGAGCGCGAATTGGGCGACGTTATTGAGCGCAGCTACACGGGGAAGGGCGGCATGCACTTCATCCACTACATCGGCGCGACGCCGATGGCCGCGCCTTCGGTCGCCGTGCCGCGGCAATTTCCATCGACGCGCAAGCTGCAAAAGGGCGACGTCATCATCGCGGAAATCACTGCGGCGTTCTGGGATCATCCCGGTCAGGTTTTGCGCAGCTTTGCGTTGGGTGATAAGCCGCCGCAGCTTTATCGCGACCTGCACGCGGCGGCGGATGCAGCGTTCGACGCCATCGTCAAAGTGCTGAAGGCCGGTGCCTTGCCGTCGGAGGTGATCGAAGCCTCCAACGTGATCGAGCAGACTGGCTTCACCATCATCGACGACCTGCTGCACGGCTATGGCGGCGGCTATCTGCCGCCGATCCTCGGCACGATCAGCAGGCCCGCGGGACCGGTGCCGAAGACGCCATTCCGTGCCGGCCAGACGGTCGTCGTTCAGCCGAATGTCGTGACGAAAGATCACAAGGCCGGCGTACAGACCGGCGAACTGGTCCTCATAACCGAGACGGGCGTCGAGCGTCTGCACGCCGTGGCGCGAGGCTTCTCGGTTATTTGAGCTGATCTTTCAGCCAGTCCGGGCTCTGCGAGCGCCAGCGGTAGGCGCGATTATTGGCGATGTGGTTGCCGTCCTCGACCATCACCAGCTCCGCCGGGCCTTTGACCTCGCGGGCGAGCCGCTCGGCGTCGGATGCAGGCACGACGCGGTCGTGGCGGCCATTCACGATGAAAATCGGACAGGTGATATTCTGCGCGATGCCGACCAGCGACAAGGTCTGCGCGTTCTTCTTCGCTTCGGCCTCGGTCTTGGCGTGACTGCGCACGCGAAACGCCTCGCGCGTCAATTCCGGCAGGCCATCCCACGCCGCGCCCCAGTCGAACGGCCCGCCAAGCGCGATACACGCCTTGATGCGCTTGTCGTGCGCGGCGGCGCGGGGCGCGTAATAGCCGCCGAGCGAGACGCCCCACATCGCGAGCCGCGCCGTGTCGAGGTCACTGCGTGTCACGACGTAGTCGATGACGGCCTTGACCGGCACTTCGTAGTCGCCGCGGATCGGCCAGTCGTACTGCCCTTCGCCCTGGCCCGGGCCGTCGAACATCAAGGTCGCCATGCCGCGATTGAGGAAAGAGACCTCATAGGCGTCGCCTTCCTCCTTCGTAGAATCGAGACCGCACGCCATCACCACGATCGGCGGCTTCGCCACACCCTTAGGCTTGCGCAGGATGCCGTAGAGCTTTTTGCCCATGTAAGGGATTTCGACCCGCTCTCCTGGCGGATCGAGATGCGGCAGTGCCGCCTGGCGGCAGGCTACGCCCTTCATGTGCGCCACTTTCATTTGCGGCACGTCATTGACGAAGAGAAACGAGGCGAAGTGGTAATAGACGCCGGCGCGCTGCAAGCATTCTCCGGCCGTCAAATACTTCTTCTTCGCCAGCGCCTCGTTGCCGATCCGCTCGTGCAAGGCAGCACGTTCGGACCAGGCGCGGCACCAGTCGTCATAGTTGTTCAGCGAACGGGTGACGTCCTCGAAATCGGCGAGTGCGACGCCATTCGCGACGAAGCGCGCGCCCCAATGCGAGATCGCGGCTTTTACCCGCGGGTCGTCGGTCGCCATTTCAAGCTTATATGCGTGCTGTCAGGCGTTACTCGGCGGCTTGCGAGACCGGCTTGGGGCTGATCTTGGCCCAATAGTCGGCGGCCTGTTTTGACTCGACGAGCTTGTCCATGGTCTCGAAACCCGGCGCCATCGAGCCGTCCTGTCCGGCCATGATCTGGTGGTGCTCGATATTAAGAGTGCGGAGCCAGCGTTGCTGACCCATCGTAATCGCAACGAAATAGCCGACTTCGACCAGCTCGGGCTCGCTGAAATGCTTGTGCAGGCGCGCCCACAATTCATCGGTCGCGGGCAAGTCCCAGGTAATGCACTCGGCATAAGCGAGCGCGGCCTTCTGCTTGTCGTTGTAGCGCGTGGAGGATTCGAAATTGATCAGGTCGGAATAGTCGTCCTCTTTCAGGCCGGCGCTGGCGGCCTTCATCGAGCGCTGATTGCCGCAGAACTCACACAGCACCGAACGCGACACGTAAATGCGGCATAGCTCCTTGATGCTGTGGTCGGCGACGCCGTTTTTGAAAACATCGCGCCAGGTATTGGCAAAGGACCAGAAGGTGGCAGGCACATGCGCGCGGACCGCCTGGCTCTCGGGCCGCGGCGTGCCCTCGCGGGCGCAGCGCTCGAATTCGGCGAGCATCGCCGGGTCTTTGACAGTCTTCGGATCGATATAGCTGATGCGTGGCTTGCCCATATTCAATTCTCCCGGCTAGGAACTTGGCGTCATGTTGCCGGAAGGAGCGGGCAGCCGCAACGGCAGTTCCTGTATCGCCTTGTTCGATAATTCGCCTATACAACGGGTCTCATGTCACCGCTGCGCCCCATAGCCCTGATCACAGGAGCCTCGTCCGGCATTGGCGCGGCTCTGGCCCGCATTTTCGCCCGCCACGGTCACGAGATAGCGCTGGTGGCGCGCCGTGTCGAAAGGCTCAATGCGCTAGCATCGGAGATCGCAACGGCTGGGCCGCGGCCGCTGGTGATCGAGGCCGATCTGCAAGAGCCACTCGGCGCGGAAAAGATTGCGCAGGCATTGGCGACTGCCGGTGTTGAACCGCAATACGTCGTGAACAATGCCGGCTTCGGATTGCTCGGCGCCGCCGCGGCGCTCGATCGCACCGAGCAGCTTGCGATGATCGATCTCAATGTGCGCGCGCTGACGGATCTGTCGGTGCGGTTTGTTGACAGTCTGGAACGGCATCACGGCGGCATCCTCAACGTTGCGTCAATCGCCGGCTTCCTGCCCGGGCCCTTTATGGCGGTCTATTACGCCACCAAGTCCTATGTGATTTCCTTCAGCGAAGCGCTGCACGCCGAGTTGGCGCGGCGCGGCATCCGCGTCACGGTGCTGTGCCCCGGCCCGGTGGCGACTGAATTCGGTGAGCGGGCTGGAGCAAACATCGCGCCCCGGCTTATGGCGCAGCCGGTCGAGGAGGTCGCTGAGGCCGGCTATCGCGGCCTCATGGCTGGCCGGCGCATGGTCGTGCCGGGCTTGCTCAACAAGATCGTCACGCTGATTGCCGGTAAATTCCCGCGGGCATTCGTGCTCGCTGTTATCGACCGCTCGCAATCGCGCCGGGAGGCCCGGCGGCGCACCGGATCTTAACCGCCGCGGTTGCAAACTGCCGGAGAACCGCTATTCCTCAAACCGCGCCGACTTCCATGCAGCAGCCGGTCCTTATCATTCTGCATCAGGAGCATTCGTCGCCCGGCCGCGTCGGGCAGATGCTGACGAAGCTTGGCTACCCGCTCGATATCCGCCGCCCGCGGTTCGGCGATCCGCTGCCGCAAACGATGGGTGACCACGCCGGCGCGGTGATCTTCGGCGGGCCGCAAAGTGCCAATGACACCGACGATTTCGTCAAAGCCGAGACGGATTGGATCGGCGTGCCGCTGCGCGACAAGAAGCCTTATCTCGGAATTTGTCTTGGCGCCCAGATGATGGCACGCCACCTTGGCGCGCGGGTGTTCCCGCACCCGCACGGCCACGCCGAGGTCGGTTACTATCCGATCCGTCCGACGACGGCGGGCCTCGGGCTATGCTCGCAATGGCCCGACTATGTTTATCAATGGCACCGCGAGGGGTTTGATCTGCCGATGGGCGGCGAACTGCTTGCGGAGGGCGATGCGTTTTCGGTGCAGGCGTTTCGCTACGGCTCCGGTTACGCGCTGCAGTTTCACCCGGAAGTCACCCACGCGATGATGTATCGCTGGCTGGTGCGCGGCGCGCATCGCATGGAAATGCCTGGCACCAAGCAGCGTCACGAGCACATCGCCGATCGTGCGGTCTATGATTTTGCGGCGATCAACTGGCTTGCCGCGTTTCTCGATCACTGGCTCAAGCGTCAGCCGGCCGCCGCGACGGCCGGGTAAATAGAAAGCCCGCCGGCGGGGCGGGCGAGTTTTTCCGGTGGAGATGGTGGAGCCAGGCGGGATCGAACCGCCGACCTCGTCATTGCGAACGACGCGCTCTCCCAGCTGAGCTATGGCCCCGACCGGCCCGCCTACTGCGATTTTCAGCGAGTGGGCGCCATTTACGGTGCACCCCCCGGACTGTCAAGGATGGGCGGAACGCGCACAAACCGCCTCGCGCGGCTGCGGCAACCCCTTTTCCTGACGCAAGCAAGCCGCTATTCGTCTTGCGGCGACGGAGCGTGCGATGAATCCCTTCCTTTGGCTGATCGATACTCTCATCACTCTCTACATCTGGCTGCTGATCGCGGCTGCGGTGCTGTCCTGGCTCGTTGCCTTCAACGTCGTCAACGCGCGCAATCCGATCGTCGCCCGCGTGGGCGAGTTCCTTTACCAGGTCACCGAACCGGCGCTCCGGCCGATCCGCAATCTGCTGCCGAACCTCGGCGGCATCGATATCTCTCCCGTCATCCTGATCATTCTTTTGCTATTCCTGCGCCAGCTCATCTTCTGGCTCTACGTCCGCATAGCGATCTGAGCGCGCGCCATGGCGGCGCAGGTCATCGACGGCAAGGCGGAAGCGGCCACCCTTCGCGGCAAGATCGCGCAGGAGGTTGCGCGGCTGCGTGACAAGATCACGCCGGGCCTTGCGGTGGTCCTGGTGGGCCAAAACCCGGCGAGCGAAGTCTACGTCAAGTCTAAGGCGAAGGCGGTGCAGGAAGCGGGCATGCGCGCCTTCGACCACAAGCTGCCTGAAACGACGAGCGAAAAGGACCTGCTGGCGCTGGTTGCCAAGCTCAATGCCGACCCGGCCGTGAATGGCATTCTCGTCCAGCTGCCGCTGCCCTCACAGATCGACAGTCAGAAGGTGATCGCGGCGCTTGATCCGGCGAAGGATGTCGACGGCTTTCATCCGGTCAATGTTGGAAAGCTGTCGAGCGGCCTTCGGGCGCTGGTGCCTTGCACGCCGCTCGGCTGCGTGATGCTGGCGAAGACCGTTCACAAATCGTTGGCCGGCATGGATGCCGTGGTGATCGGCCGCTCCAACATCGTCGGCAAGCCGGTGGCGCAGCTGTTGCTGGCGGAGAACGCCACGGTCACGATTGCGCACTCGAAAACGAAGGACCTGCCCGCAACCTGCCGCCGCGCGGACCTGCTGGTCGCGGCCATCGGCAAGGCGGAGTTCGTCAGGAAAGACTGGATCAAGCCAGGCGCGACGGTGATCGATGTTGGAATTAACCGCGTGCCGGGTGAGGGCGGCAAGTCGAAGATTGTCGGTGACGTCGCTGCAGACGCAAAAGAAACCGCGGGCGCCCTTACCCCGGTGCCGGGCGGCGTGGGCCCGATGACGATTGCGTGTCTGTTGTTGAACACGTTGCGCGCGGCCTGCGCGCAAAACAATCTGGAGCCGCCGCTCTAGCTAGGTCTGCCAGGCGTAGGCGACCTTATCGAGCGTCTTGTCGCCGAATTTTTCCGACGAGCGGGCGACGGCGCGGCCGCCGAGCGAGCGGTAGAATTCGACCGCCGGTTCGTTGTCCGATAACGCCCACACCACCAGCGAACGCATGCCGCTCTGGCCGAGGTCCTTGCGCGCGGCATTGAACAGGCGCCGGCCGAAGCCGAGCCCCTGGAATTCCGGCCGCAGATAAAGCTCGTAGACTTCGCCGTCGTAAAACAGGCTGCGGGCACGGTTGCGGCCGTAATTCGCATAGCCCGCGATCTGCTCGCCGAACTGCATCAGTGTGATGCGGCTGCCCTTGCGGATCGCCGAGTCCCACCAACTCGGGCCACGCCGGCTGATCAGCTTGTCGAGCTCGTTGCCGGGGATGATGCCCTGATAGGCGGCGCGCCAGGCTTCGTCATGAGTCGCGGCGACCGCCTCAGCATCGGCAATCTTGGCGCGACGAATCTCAATGACGACCGTGGTCATGCGCGAATAAGAGCAATATGCTTAACGGCCAGCAAGTCCCGTTTTGAGCCAAAAGCCGCAGTGTTGTGGATTACTGCCCGGCCGCCGCCCGGCGGCTAGACCGCTTCGGCTTCCTTCTGACGCTGCTCTTTCTTGCGGTCGTTTTCGTCGAGCAGCTTCTTGCGCAGGCGAATTGCCTTCGGCGTCACTTCGACCAGCTCGTCGTCCTCGATATAGGCGAGCGCCTTTTCCAGCGTCATGCGGATCGGCGGGGTCAGCCGCACCGCTTCGTCCTTCGAGGTCGTGCGGATATTGGTGAGCTGCTTGCCCTTGAGCACATTGACGACGAGATCGTTGTCCCGGGTGTGCTCGCCGACGATCATGCCGGTGTAAACCTTCCAGCCGGGCTCGATCATCATCGGGCCACGCTCTTCGAGGTTCCAGAGCGCGTATGCGACAGCTTCGCCCTTGTCGTTGGATATGAGGACGCCGTTGCGGCGGCCCTGAATGTTGCCTTTGTGAGGCGCATAGCCGTGGAACAGGCGGTTCATGATCGCAGTGCCGCGGGTGTCGGTGAGGAGTTCGCCCTGGTAGCCGATCAGGCCCCGCGTTGGTGCATAAAAGACGAGGCGCACGCGGCCGCCGCCCGAAGGCCGCATCTCGACCATCTCGGCCTTGCGCTCCGACATCTTCTGCACGACGACGCCGGAATGCTGTTCGTCGACGTCGATGACGACTTCCTCGATCGGCTCTTCAAGTTCACCGCTGTCATTCTTGCGCAGCAGCACCTTGGGCCGCGACACCGAAAGCTCGAAGCCCTCGCGGCGCATGGTTTCGATCAGAATGCCAAGCTGCAATTCGCCACGGCCCGCGACTTCCATCGAATCCTTCTCGTCGCTCTCGCGCACGCGCAACGCGACGTTGCCTTCGGCTTCGCGCAGCAGACGGTCGCGGATCATGCGGCCGGTGACCTTGCTGCCCTCGGTGCCGGCAAGCGGGCTGTCATTGACGCGAAACGTCATGGCCAGGGTCGGGGGATCGATCGGCTGGGCGGGCAGCGGCGTCTCGACTTCCGGATCGCAGATCGTGTGCGCGACAGTCGCGTTCGGGAGGCCGGCCAGGGCGACGATGTCACCCGCTTCCGCTTCGTCGACGGGCTGGCGCTCGAGGCCGCGGAACGCCAGCACCTTGGTGATGCGGCCGGTTTCAACCAGTTTGCCGGTATGGTCGAGCACCTTGACGCTCTGGTTCGGCTTCACCGTGCCGGAGGTGATGCGGCCGGTGACGATGCGGCCAAGGAAGTTATTGGCTTCGAGGATCGTTCCAAGAAGGCGGAACGGACCTTCCTCGACCACCGGCGGCTTCACGTGGTTGAGGATCAGGTCGAAGAGGGGCTTCATGCCCTGGTCTTTCGGGCCTTCAAGGGCCGAGGCCATCCAGCCCTCCTTGGCGGAGCCGTAGAGGATCGGAAAATCGAGCTGCTCATCGCTGGCGTCGAGAGCCGCGAACAGGTCGAACACTTCGTTCACAACCTGCGTGGCGCGGGCGTCGGCGCGATCCACCTTGTTGATCACGACGATCGGCTTGAGCCCCATGCGCAAGGCTTTGGAGACGACGAATTTCGTCTGTGGCAGCGGGCCTTCGGCGGCATCGACCAGCACCAGCGCGCCATCGACCATATTGAGGATGCGTTCGACTTCACCGCCGAAATCGGCGTGGCCGGGCGTGTCGACGATGTTGATGCGGGTGCCTTGCCAGTCGACCGATGTCGCCTTGGCGAGAATCGTGATGCCGCGCTCGCGCTCGAGATCGTTGGAATCCATGGCGCGCTCGACCTGGCGCTGGTTGTCACGATAGACGCCGGACTGCTGCAACAGCCGGTCAACCAGCGTAGTCTTGCCGTGGTCGACGTGAGCGATGATGGCGACGTTGCGAAGATTCATGGAGCGGCGGACTTTCGAAAAAAGCACGCGGGCCGAAGCGGCCCGCGATGTGCCGGGAATATAGTCGCGACGGGGAATGACGCAACATTTGAAACGACATAGCTGCGCGTGGCGTTAATGCTATGATTTCAGCAGCAAAGCGAGGTTCCTGATGGCCACAAAACTCTCCGGTGAGGCGCGCAAGACCGCGCTTGGCAAGCTCAAGGGCTGGTCCGATGCGCAGGATCGCGATGCCATCAGCAAGAAATTCGTCTTCAAGGATTTCAACGAGGCATTCGGCTTCATGAGCCGCGTGGCGTTGGTCGCGGAAAAAATGGATCACCATCCCGAATGGTTCAACGTCTATAAAAATGTCGAGGTAACCCTTTCAACCCATGACGCAGGCGGGGTGACTGAAAAGGACATCAAGCTGGCTGAAGCGATGGACAAAATCAGCGGCGCTTGACGGAACGGACGCGCCGCACCACCTCATATCCATGGCCAAGACGAAGCGTCTCTCGCAACGGGATTTCTGGCAAAAATTACGCAGCGTGGCGGGGTCGGTGCCCTTCGCCGAGGATTTGCTCGCCGCCTATTACTGCGCCTTCGACCGCGATACGCCGCATTCGGTGCGCGCCGTGCTGTTCGGCGCGCTCGCCTATTTCGTCCTGCCGATGGACGCCATTCCCGACATCGTGCCAGTGCTCGGATTCACCGACGACGCGGCCATGCTCGCCGCGGCCTTGCGTTACGTCGCGGGACACATCAAGCCGGAGCACCGCGCCGCGGCGCAGGCCAGGCTCGAAACCCTTTAGGGTCGCAGGATCAGCTTGCCCATCACCTTGCGCGCCGCGATCGCCTTCAACGCGTCCGCTGCGCGCTCGAGCGGATAGACCTGCTGCACATGGGCCGAGAGCTTTCCCGCGGCGGTCCATGTCATGATCTGCTCGGTGTTGGCACGATGCATTTCCGGAACGTGCTGGAGGAAAGAACCCCAGAACACGCCGACGATCTGGCAGTCCTTGAGTAGCACCAGATTAAGCGGGATCTTCGGGATCTCGCCCGCGGCAAATCCGACCACCAAAAATCGTCCGTGCCGAGCGATCGAGCGCAGCGCGGCTTCAGAAAAGGCGCCGCCAACTGGATCGTAAATGACATCGGCGCCCTTGCCGCCGGTGACCCGCCGCAGCGCCTCTTTCAGATCGTCCTTCGCATAGTTGATCGCTTCGTCGGCGCCGTGCCGGCGGGCGAAATCGAGTTTGTCGTCGGACGAGGCGCAGGCAATTACGCGCGCGCCCATGACCTTGCCGAGCTCGATGGCGGCGAGTCCGACTCCACCCGACGCGCCAAGCACGGCGAGCGTTTCGCCGGCCTTCAAATGTGCGCGGTCCTTCAGCGCGTGATAGGTCGTGCCATAGGTGACGATAATGCCGGCGGCACGATCGAAGTCGAGCGCCGCGGGGATCGGGACCAATTGGTTGGCCTTGACCACGACGCGTTCACGCGCCGCGCCATAGGTCATGTAGCCCGCCACGCGCTGACCAGGCCGGACGTCCGTCACACCGTCGCTTACACTTTCGACCGTGCCGGCAAACTCAGCAGCCGGCGAAAACGGCGGCGACGGCTTGAACTGATACTTGCCGGCAATGATCAGCGTGTCGAAAAAGTTAAGCCCCGCCGCTGTCACTTTGACCACGGCCTCTCCGGGACCCGCCGGAGGATCGGGGATGTCGCCGACCTCCAGGTCATCGGCGGTGCCGTAGCGGGTGCAAAGCAGGGCTTTCATGGCGGTCTTTTAGCAGCGGAGCGGCGGCGGAGGTAAGCAGGGCAAGGGCGTTGCGCCGCCTTCACATTGTCGATTTTCGCGTCTATTGGATGAGCCTATCCACCCGATTCCTGCGGTCGTTGCCGGCCGCCCGCGTGAACGAGAGGACGATGCCTGGGATGAAAATTTTCCGGATTTCGGTCGCGCTCTTTGCAGCCGCCACATGGGTCGGCGCCGCCGCCGCGCAAGACGCCAAGCCCACACCAAAACCGCCGGCGACGCCAGCGCCCGAGGCAAAGCCCGCGCCCAAACCGGCGGCGGCGCCGAAGCCGGCGACTCCGGCTGCCGCCGCTCCGGCAGGCGCCGAGCAGCCGCTGCTCCTCGGTCAATACGGCGACTGGGGCGCATACAAGGCGACGCCCGGCGGCAAGATTGTCTGCTTCGCGCTTGCCAAACCCGCGAACGCCGTCACCGAACCGGTCGGCCGCAAACGCGATCAGTCCTATCTGTTCATATCGAGCCGCCCGGCTGAGAAAGTGAAGCACGAGATATCGACAATCGTTGGCTATCCGCAGCGCACGGGCGGCGACACGGCGGCGACGGTCGGCACCGCGAGCTACACGATGTATGCCCAGAGCGACGCCGCGTGGCTGAAGAATCCGGCCGAAGAAACTCAGATGATCGACGCCATGCGCAAGGGCCAGGACATCGTCATCAAGAGCACGTCGAGCCGCGGCACGAAATCGACGGATTCCTACTCGCTCAAGGGCCTCGCTCAGGCGCTCGATAAGGTCGAGCAGGAGTGCAAATAGGCCGTTCGCTCCCTATTTAAGACGCAAGGGAGTAGAAGCTTTTCCATGTCAGTTCTTGAAACGACGCCGATCGAAAAGGTCGCGCTGGAGCGCTATGTCGCGCCGGCGAAGCCGTCGCTTGTCGGCCTGTCGCGCGCGGCCTTGGCAGATGCGCTTGGCGGGCTCGGCGTCCCGGAAGCGCAGCGCAAGATGCGCGTTCAGCAGATCTGGCACTGGATCTACGTGCGCGGCGCGACGTCGTTCGACGTGATGACCAGCGTGTCCAAGGAACTGCGCGCCAAGCTCGATGAGAATTTTACGCTGGCGCGCCCTGAAATCGTCGCCGAGCAGATTTCGGTCGACGGCACGCGCAAGTGGCTGCTGCGGCTGCCGGGCGAAGTCCCCGGCGAGCGGCCGCACGAAGTCGAATGCGTCTACATACCCGACGAGGACCGCGGCACGTTGTGCGTATCGAGCCAAGTCGGCTGTACGCTCAATTGCTCGTTCTGCCACACCGGCACGCAGCGGCTGGTGCGCAATCTCACGCCCGGCGAGATCGTCGGACAGGTCATGGTGGCCCGCGACCGGCTGGGCGATTTTGCCAGCCCGCTGCCGGACCACCCCGGCGGCGCCAGTAAGCGGCTCGTCACCAATATCGTCATGATGGGCATGGGAGAGCCGCTCTATAACCTCGACCATGTGCGCGATGCGCTGGCGGTAGTCGCCGATGGCGAGGGGTTGTCGATCTCCAAGCGCCGCATCACCCTATCGACCTCAGGCGTGGTGCCGGAAATCGCCCGCGCCGGCGAGGAGATCGGCTGCATGCTGGCGATTTCGCTCCACGCCGTGAACGACGAGCTGCGCAATCAACTGGTGCCGCTCAACCGCAAATATCCGATCGCGCAATTGCTCGCGGCGTGCCGCCATTATCCGGGCGTTTCCAATTCGCGGCGCATCACCTTCGAATACGTCATGCTCAAGGGCGTCAACGATTCGGTCGAGGATGCCAAGGCGCTGGTGCGCCTGCTGAAGGGCATTCCGGCCAAGATCAACCTGATCCCGTTCAATCCCTGGCCCGGCACGAAATACGAATGCTCGGACTGGGAGCAGATCGAGAAATTCTCGCAAATCGTGTTCGACGCCGGCTACGCCTCGCCGGTGCGCACGCCGCGCGGCCGCGACATCCTCGCGGCCTGCGGGCAACTCAAGAGCGCGACGGAGAAGCTGTCGGCGCGCGAACGCCTCGCGCTGCGCGCCATGGCGATGGTGGATTCAGAATAATGGCCTTGCTGGGTCGTATCTTTGTGATCCTGTTCGCGCTGTGGATCGCGACCATGGCGGCGGGGCTCGTCTGGAGCCTTGGACTGCTGGGCACCGATCTGCCGGCCGCCGGCGATCCCGCCGGGCGGGTGATTTTCTGGGGCGCGGCGTTCATTGCTTCCGGCATCACCGCGGCGGTGCTGTTCGTGCCGACGCTCGTGGCGGTCATCCTCGCCGAGGCTTTCGCGATCCGCTCGGTGCTCATCTATACGATCGGCGGCCTGGCGCTGACGCTGCTCGCTTATAGCGGCGCGGGCTTTGGCCGCTCCTATGAGGAATCCATCGACCGCGCGCCGCCGCCGGTTTCGCGCGAGATGGAAATTGCCGCCGCGGCCGGCGCGGCGTTCGGCCTCGTCTATTGGCTGATCGCGGGCCGTCGCGCCGGACGCTGGCGCGGCCAATAAAAAAGGCGGGCCTCAAGCCCGCCTCTTTCACCTTTGAAGTTTCCGATTATCGCAGGATGCGGCGCGGCTGCGGTGCCGACGAGGTGCTGCTCGAGCGCTCGGACGGGACGTCGGCCGCCTTCGGCCCCCCGCCATCGAGCTTCTGCGCGAACAGCGCGATCGTGCGGGCATAAACGTCCGCCTTGTTCCACTGCTTGATGACTTCGAAGTTCGGCTCGTCCGGGCCCCAGCCCTTGCCGCGCTGCCAGCCGTGACCCTTGAGGTAGTTTGCGGTCGAGGCGAGCACATCCGGCACGCTGTTGACGAGGTCGCGCCGGCGGTCGCCGTCGAAATCGACGGCATATTTGTTGTACGAGGACGGCAGGAACTGGGTCTGGCCGATCTCGCCCGCCCAGTCGCCCTTCATCATCTCGGCGGTCATGTCGCCCTTGTCGATGATGCGGAGCGCGTCGATCAGTTCGCCCTGGAATTTCTCGCTGCGGCGGCAGTCGAAGGCGAGGGTGGCGGTCGAACGAACGACCGACATCTTGCCCTGGTTGACGCCGAAATCGGTCTCCAGACCCCAGATCGCGACGATCACCGAGCCCGGAACGCCGAATTGCTGCTCGATGCGCGAGAGCATCGAGGCGTGGCGCAGCATGTGGTTGCCACCCTTGGTCAGACGATCCTTGGAGATCATGCGGCCAGAGAACTGCTCGAAGGTCTGCTTGAATACGCCCTGGCGCTTGTCGGCGGCGAGCACTTTCTCGTCGAGCGTGATGCCGTCGAGCGCGGCGAGGCCGCGCGGCGAGACGCCGCCCTTGGCGGCGTCCTTGCGCATGTCCTTGATGAAGGCATCGAAGCCGCCCGGCGGATTGCACTGCGCGGCGAACGCCGACGAGCCGGCAGCGAGCGCGCCGGCGAGAACGATGGCGAAGATGTTGACGTTTTTCATGGGTGTCGCCTTTTGAGAAAATCCCTGTCGCAGCGGATTTAACGCGAGCGACTGCGGGCGAAAACCGGCATCGGCGGTTGCGGTTAATTTGGGTGGCTCCCTTCCGGAATTAACGTCGCACCCCTATAGTCCGCGCGAAATTAACCGGCATTTGCCGCGCGCGTGAGCAGTTTGATGGCCACAAACGTTAAGAAAGAAGTTCGCAAAGTCGTGCTCGCCTATTCCGGCGGGCTCGATACGTCGATCATCTTGAAGTGGCTGCAGCAGACTTACCGCGCTGAGGTCGTGACCTTCACCGCCGATCTCGGCCAGGGCGAGGAGCTCGGCCCTGCGCGCGACAAGGCGCTGCTGCTCGGCATCAAGCAGGAAAACATTTTCGTCGAGGATTTGCGCGAGGAATTCGTGCGCGATTATGTGTTCCCGATGTTCAGAGCCAATGCGCTGTACGAAGGCCAGTATCTGCTCGGCACGTCGATCGCGCGGCCTTTGATCGCAAAGAAGCAGATCGAGATTGCCGAGAAGGTGGGCGCCGACGCGGTCGCGCATGGCGCAACCGGCAAGGGCAACGACCAGGTGCGCTTCGAGCTCGCCTATTACGCGCTGAAGCCGGACGTGACAGTGGTCGCGCCATGGCGCGAATGGGATCTCACGTCGCGCACCAAGCTGATTGAATTTGCCGAGAAGCATCAGATTCCGATCGCCAAGGACAAGCGCGGCGAGGCGCCGTTCTCGGTCGACGCCAACCTTCTGCACGCCTCCTCGGAGGGCAAGGTGCTGGAAGACCCCGCGCAGGACGTGCCGGATTACGTCTATTCGCGCACGGTCGGCCCGGAGCAGGCGCCCGACAAGCCCACCGTGATCGACATCGATTTCGAAAAGGGCGATCCGGTCGCGATCGACGGCAAGAAACTGTCGCCGGCAACGCTGCTCGCCAGGCTCAACGAGCTCGGCCGCGCCAATGGTATCGGCCGGCTCGACCTCGTCGAGAACCGCTTCGTCGGCATGAAGTCGCGCGGCATGTATGAGACGCCGGGCGGCACGATCCTGCACGCCGCGCATCGCGGCATCGAATCCATCACGCTCGATCGCGGCGCCGCGCACCTCAAGGATGAGCTGATGCCGAAATATGCCGAGCTCGTCTATTACGGCTTCTGGTTTGCGCCGGAGCGCGAAATGCTGCAGGCGGCAATCGACAAGAGCCAGGAATTCGTCACCGGCCGCGTCAAGGTGAAGCTCTACAAGGGCTCAGCTCACGTGGTCGGCCGGGAGTCGCCGTATTCACTCTACGACCAGGATCTCGTGACCTTCGAGGAAGGCGCGGTGGCCTACGACCACCGCGATGCCGAAGGCTTCATCAAGCTCAACGCGCTGCGGCTGCGCACCCTTGCGCAGCGGCGCAAGAAGCTGAAGCTGTGATCCGCCGCGCGGCAACGGCGGCGTTTGCACTTTTGCTCGCTGCGTGCGCCAGCAGCGGACCGAAAGAAGGCGAAGACGTCCTTCCGAAGGATTACCGCAACGACATCAAGGTGCTGCTGCAGCTGACGCTCGACGACCCGACCAACTTGCGCGAAGCCGGAGTGACCGAGCCGCGCATCGATCCGAGCGCACCCATCAAGCGCTACTATTCATGCGTGAAATACAATGCGCGCGAGCTCACCACCAAGCGCTACAAGGGCTTGGTCGAGAAGATCGCGGTATTCCACGAGGGCAACCTCAATCAGATGATCGATCCGCCGCCCGGCATGTGTGCCGGCGCCGCTTACCGCCCGTTTCCCGAGATCGAGAAAATGTGCCTCGGCAACAAGTGCGACTGAGCGTTAGCTCATCGCCACTTTCTTGTTGTCACCCAGGTCCGGCTTTGTGCCGGTCGCGGCGGCCGTCACCATCTTGACCATGCTCACGAGCTTTCCGGGGCTGTCCCAATATTCGGCGGATTCCGGTATCACGGTAATGACGCGGATGTTGGGATTGTCGGCGCTGTCCCACCACGCCTTGGCGGTCGGCTCCCACAATTCCTTGATCTTGGCGCGGTCGTTGCTGATCTGGGCCTTACCGGACAGCGAGACGAATTTCATCGCGTCCTTGTCGGCGAAAGCCAGCATCACCTTCGGATAGCGGGCGATCTCATCGTCCTTGTAGTGCCGCACGTCGGTCAGCATGTAGACCGCGTTTTCCTTGCGGCGTATGCGGCCGTCCATGGGGCGCGAGCGCAATTCCTGGCCGGTCCAGGTGGCAAGCATGCAGAACGAGATCGTTTCCATCAGTTCCCAAACGCGATCGAGCTCATTGTCAGCCATAAGTCGGCCTTTCATGTCCTGATTTGCTGTGCGGGGCCCGCGGGGTTCACGCCTTCATGTCGATGGTGCTTTTGCGGTTCTCGCCGAGCTTCGGCTTCGTGCCGGTCAAGCGCGCCTTGGCGAATTCGAACGCCGCGACCGCGCTGCTTTTCGGTCCGTCCCAGAGTTCGGCACGTTCCGGCTCAAGCTGGATGACCCTCACGTTGGTGTCCTGTTCGCGCTGCGGCCACCACATATCGTCGGTCGCTTTCCAGATCCGGGCGGCGATCGCTGCGTCCTGAAGCATTTGCGCGCGGCCGGTGATCGAGAGGTAGGCCTTTTCGCCTTCATCAACGACGACGAAGCAGACTGCGGGGTCGGCCTCGATCTCCTCATCCTTGAGCCCGCGAACATCAGTGAGAAAGAAGATCGCGCCCGCCTCGCTGTCAGGGCGGGCATCGAGCGGCCGCGCGCGCAGACCGCCGGCAAATCGTGTCGTCAACATCCCGTTGCTGTGCTGCTTGAGAATGTCCCAAACGCGCTCGCTTTTATCGTCGGCCATAGCAAGGCAACGGCGCGCGACAACCCTTGTTCCAAAAGCAAAAGCCCCGGCTTTATGCCGGGGCTCTGCCGCTTCGATCCCTTGTTCCTCAGTTGGCCGCGGCCGCGTGCGCCTGGGTCGCGGCAAGATAATCCTCGTAGGTCTTGCCGGCGAAGTTGGTGGCAGCGGGGACGTCGCCGGTCTTGAGCTCGGTCCCTGCGACGGGGGCCTTGGCGACTTCTTTGGTGCAGAGATCTTGGAACACGACCAGACCTTCCGGCGTGTACTCCTTGGTTAGGCAGTTGCAAGTGCCGACGACCGCGCGGTCGACAAAGCCGACCGGCCGCACCAGAGGACGCTCGACGACGAGGACCGGCTTCGGATATTTCGGCGTCACGATGATGACCGGCGGCTTCTTCGGGAATTTTGGCGTGACGATGATCGGCGGCTTCTTCGGCAGAAGCGGCTTTGCAACGATCGGGCCTTTCGGCGCGACCTTGACCGGTCCCTTCGGGAAGACGACAGGCTTGGCGCGCGCTTCAACAGCGGCGAACGCGATGGCAAAGGCGCCGGCGGCGAGGATGAGCTTGGCAGAGGTACGGGCGAGCATGGCTTTCTCCGGGGTTTGAGGTTGCGCTCACCCATTGGTCGGCGCTCCCCGGAGAAAGGTTCAAAGCGCCGTCAAAGCTGCCGGTCGACCAGGTTTTTCTTGATTTCGGCGATCGCCTTGGCCGGATTGAGGCCCTTTGGGCAGGCCTTCGCGCAGTTCATGATCGTGTGACAGCGATAAAGCCGGAACGGGTCCTCGACATTGTCGAGCCGGTCCCCCGTCGCTTCATCGCGCGAATCCTTGATCCAGCGGTTCGCCTGAAGCAGCGCCGCCGGTCCGAGATAGCGGTCCGAATTCCACCAATAGCTCGGGCATGAGGTGGAGCAGCAGGCGCACAAAATGCATTCATAAAGGCCGTCGAGCTTGGCGCGGTCCTCGTGGCTTTGCAGCCGCTCCTTCTCAGGCGTGGGGCTGACGGTCTGCAGCCAAGGCTGGATCGAGGCGTATTGCGCGTAGAAATTGGTGAGGTCGGGGACGAGGTCCTTCACGACGGGCTGGTGCGGCAGCGGATTGATCTTCACCGCGCCGCCGGAGGCCACGTCATGCATCGACTTGGTGCAGGCCAGCGTGTTCTGGCCGTCGATATTCATGGCGCAGGAGCCGCAGACGCCCTCGCGGCAGGAGCGGCGGAAGGTCAAGGTCGGGTCGATGTGGTTCTTGATCCAGATCAG
>JAFBAG010000205.1 GCA_019247925.1 Pseudolabrys sp. | reverse complement strand
GGCAGCGATGCGTAATCCAGCTTGAAGGTCCGGATTGTCCTGCAACGCCATTGCCGCCCACGATGCCGCTTCGTCATAGCGGCCCAGGAGGAAATGGACAAACGCGGTCCCGGCCCGCATACCGCTCATCCGCGGATCAAGTGGGCTCAGGCGCATGGCGCGCGCGAACCGCCCGATCGCGGACTCCGGCTCGCCGAGCCAGATTTTTGCCCAGCCGCCAGAATGCCACGCCTCAGCCGAATTGGAATTGAGCACAAGCGCGCGCTCGATTAAGCCAGCGCCCACCTCGAGATCGCGAACAACAAACGCTAATGCCCACCCGCTGGCGGCGAGCGCGATCGCGTCATCCTTGCCCAGTTCAACCGCCCGCTGGGCGAGCCTCGTCACTTCGGCAATCTCGTTCGCGGTGTCTGAAAACCAGCCATTGATCTTAGCAATGACGTAGCACAAGGCGGCACGACCGTAGGCGGAGGCAAAATCCGGGTCGAGCTCGATCGCGCTGTTGAAAAAGCGCAATGCCTCGTCGTTCGCTTGCCGACCAGCAAACTGATAAAGCCTGGCCAAACCGCGCAAATAGAGCGCATAAGCGTCGAGACTCTCGGTCGGCTTGCGCTTGGCGCGCTCGATCTCGGCTTTTTCCACTGCCGGCGCGATCGCTCCCACGACGCTCTCCGTCACCTGGTCCTGCAGATCGAAGACGTCGCCGAGGTCGCCGTCAAACCGGTCTGCCCAAAGATGCGCCCCGGTGGCGGCATCGACGAGCTGTCCGGTGATGCGCACCCGGTTCGCCGCCTTGCGAACGCTGCCTTCCAACACGTAGCGCACCCCAAGCTCGCGCCCCACCTGCTTCACGTCGACGGCGCGCCCCTTGTAGGTGAAGCTCGAGTTGCGGGCGATGACGAACAGCGCCTTGAAATGAGACAGCGCCGTGATGATGTCATCGACCATTCCGTCCGCGAAATATTCCTGTTCCGGATAACCTGACAGGTTGTGGAATGGCAACACCGCGATCGAAGGCTTATCGGGCAGCGTAAGGGCGGCGCCATCAACAGGCCAGCGGTTCGGCACGGCTGGCACGGCGCGACCGTATGGGACGCGCCAGACCCGCATCGGTTCGGCGATATTCTTCAAGGATTGCGAACCCAAATCCTCAAACGTTACATCTACCTTGCCACGAATTTGCCGACGAGCGTCATCCGAGATGCGGATGCCGCCCGGCTCTGCAATCCCTTCGAGACGCACTGCAATATTGACCCCGTCACCAAAGATATCGTTCTCTTCGATAATGATATCACCGACGTGAATGCCGATGCGGAGCTCGATCCGCTTGTCCTGCGGCACGTCGATATTTTGTTCGGCCATGCCGCGTTGAACTTCGTCGGCACATCGGACCGCGTCGACCACGCTGGCGAACTCGGCGATAGCGCCGTCCCCGGTATTCTTGACGACACGACCGTGATGCTGCGCGATTTTGGGATCGAAAAGCGTCCTTCTAAGCGCTTTCAGTCGCGCCAGCGTGCCTTCTTCGTCTATCCCTATTAAGCGGCAAGAGCCTGCGACATCCGCCGCCAGAATAGCTGCTAGTCGTCGCTCTACGTGCGCGCTGCTCAAGATGGTCCCCCGTACTGGGAAATCGAATGGTTATATAGCACGATTGTGGGTCGATGTCCGGCTACGCCCAAGGTCCGAAATGGGTCATGACCGGCGGTCGATAACCCCGAGACGCGCGTCCGGTCTGCCTCTGACAGCGGACCAGCGCAGCGTTCCCAGACTTCTTCGCCTTCGGGCCACTAAGCGACATCAATGACGAGCCGACAATATTTTAGAAGCGTCATGCGGAGCGTGGGAGGCGCAGCCGACCAACATCGGCTGACGATTTTTGCATGGGGCCCGAAGTTTCTCTGATTGGACTATTCGAGCGGCACGGTAAGTTTTTTGATTGTGGTCCTGGTGTCAGGACAGAGGCCACGCCACCACACAAACGCCTCCGCCGCCTGCTCGACCAGCATACCGACCCCGTCCGCAAGCCGCTTCACGCCGGCGTTCCGCGCCAGCCGGAGGAATGGCGTAAGGCCCTTTCCGTATAGCAACTCATAGGCAAGGCAGTCGTCGCCAAAGACCTCTGGGCTTATCGGCGGAAGCTCGCCAATCGCCCGCGTATC
>JAFBAG010000142.1 GCA_019247925.1 Pseudolabrys sp. | reverse complement strand
ATTCGGAATGTTGTTGTCGACGAAATTATGGATCGTGATGCGAGCGAAGCCTGCGCCGACACCGACGAATGGCGTGATGTTGTACCAGGTGCCGAGATCGACATAGGCGTTAGCGAGGAACAGCCATTCCGATTTGCTGCCGTGATAATCGTCGGTGTAGCCGGCGTTGAAAATTTCGAGGCCGTGGAAATTCGCCCGGCCGCGATATTCGCCGGTGAGGTCGAGACGCAGCCAATCGTTCCAGTAGTAGCCGACGCCGATGCCGAAAATGCCGGCGGCGTCGAAGCCGTAGCCGTTCGGGGCGTTGAAGGTGCCCGGTACGCTGAGATCGTTGTCGAGGCTTTTGACCTGCTGATTGCTGAAGCCGATGTCGCCGCGCAGATACCAGCTCGCGGCGAATTCGATCGGCGGCGGAGGCGGCGGCGGGACATAGCAAGGCACGGCGCCCGGCGGCGCACGGCCTGATTGAATGAGTGCAATGTCGTAACAGGGCGGCGCGTAATCGGCGGCTTGCGCCGGAGTTTTCGCCAGCGCGAGAAACACCGGCACGAGAAGGATGAGAAAGCGCACGGCTCGCATCGCATCGTCCCTTGTTCGGAGCCGCACCACGCGCGAAATCTGCGCATTGCGACCACCGAAACCGACGATGGCAGCGAAACGTTAAATGGCCCTTAACCCTGTTTTTTAACGACGTTTTTTAACCGGCCACCCCCGCGCGCCGGAAAAACCGAAGGCCCCGGCTTAACAGCGCGGGGCCTTTAAGTTTTGATTAACCACGCTGGCTCGCGCGGTGCGCGTTTTCGCGTGCCCAGAGCCGGGCCGTGAACAAAATCTATTTCATTCAATCCGCTAGCGGAGCGCTAAGCGGCAGCCTGGGTCAGCGCCTGGCAGACATCGTCCACGGCCGCTTCCACCAGAAACTTGTCGTCGCCCTCGCCCATCACCCGAATCACCGGTTCGGTGCCAGAGGGACGGACCAGCAAGCGGCCGTTACGGCCAAGCTTTTTCTCTGCCGCGCTGATTGCCGACCGCACTCGGGCGTTGTCGATCGAGGTGCCCTTCGCGACTTTCACGTTCTTCAGAATCTGCGGCAGCGGCTCAAAGCGGTGGCAAACTTCCGAGACGGGTTTGCCGTAATTGCGCACCACCGCGAGCACCTGCAACGCGGCGACGAAGCCGTCCCCGGTCGTCGAATAGTCCGACAAGATTACATGGCCGGACTGCTCGCCGCCGATATTGTAGCCGTCCTCTCGCATGCGCTCGAGAACGTAACGATCGCCGACCGGCGTGCGGATGAGCCCGATCCCGCGTCCGGCCAGGTATCGTTCGAGGCCGAGATTCGACATGACAGTGGCGACGATCCCCGGCTTGGCCAGCCGACCGTCCTCATTCCAGCTTTCGGCGATCACCGCCAGCAGCTGGTCGCCGTCTACGACATGGCCGCGCTCGTCGATGATCATGACGCGATCGGCGTCGCCGTCGAGCGCGATGCCGATGTCGGCGCGCACTTCGCGCACCTTGGCGGACACCGCAGCAAGATCGGTCGAGCCGCATTCCTTGTTGATATTGAAGCCGTCCGGATCAACGCCGATCGAGATGACGTCGGCGCCAAGCTCCCAGAGCGCCGCCGGCGCTACGCGATAGGCGGCGCCATTGGCGCAATCGACCACGATGCGCATGCCATCGAGATCGAGCGCGCGCGGCAGCGTCCGCTTGGCATATTCGATGTAGCGATCATGCACGCCGTCGATGCGCTTGGCGCGGCCGAGATCGGCGCTGGCGGCAAGCTGGCGGGTGAGGTCGCTGTCCATCAAGGTTTCGATCTCGACTTCAACCTGATCCGACAGCTTGAAGCCATCGGGGCCGAACAGCTTGATGCCATTGTCGTCGTAGGGGTTATGTGATGCCGAGATCATCACACCGAGATCGGCGCGCATGGAGCGGGTCAGCATGCCGACCGCCGGCGTCGGCATCGGACCGAGCAGCAGCACATCCATGCCCACCGACGTAAACCCGGCGACCAAAGCCGTCTCGATCATGTAGCCGGAGAGGCGCGTATCCTTGCCAATGACGACGCGATGGCGGTGCTCGCCGCGGCGAAAAACGATGCCCGCGGCCTGACCGACCCTCAGCGCCAACTCTGGCGTGATGACGCGATTGGCACGGCCGCGAATGCCGTCAGTGCCAAAGTACTTTCGAACCATAAGCTCCCCTGCGCCCCGTAAGTCGCGCCTTTGAGGCCGCGTTGTAGCGCCCCTGACGCGGCAGACTAAGCGCAGAGCCGCTAATTTTGCTCAAAAATTGTGAGTAAACATTACCTGTAGGCCGACGCCGTTAACTGCATTTCTCCAGTCAAAACGGCCCTTCCCTCGGCATTCCCGGACGGCGCTCTCGCGTGTTAGGGAAAGACGAAACCGGACATTCCCCGCACAGACACCATGAAATCTATCGCTTGCATCGATGACCTGCGCCAGGTGGCCGCACGCAAGGTGCCGCGCGCATTCTACGATTACGCTGTCTCGGGCTCCTATAGCGAGCAGACGCTTCACGCCAATACTGACGACCTCGCGGCGCTCAAATTGCGCCAGCGGGTGATGATCGATGTCGACCGCCGCGACACCTCCACCACGATCCTCGGCGAGAAAGTGCCGGTGCCGCTGGCGCTGGCGCCGATCGGGCTCCTCGGCATGCAACATGGCGACGGAGAAATTCTCGCGTGCCGGGCCGCGCAGCAGATCGGCATTCCCTTCACGCTGTCGACGATGTCGATTTGCTCGATCGAGGACGTCGCCGCCGCCGTCGAGAAGCCGTTCTGGTTTCAGCTCTACGTCATCCGCGACCGCGGCTTCATGAAGGCGCTGATCGAGCGCGCGGCGGAGGCGAAGTGTTCGGCGCTCGTGCTTACCGTCGACCTACAGATTCTCGGCCAGCGCCACCGTGACATCCGCAACGGCATGACGGTGCCGCCGGAGATCCGCATCAAGAACATCATCGACATCGCCACCAAGCCGGCCTGGGCCTGGTCGATCCTCAAGGGCAAGCGCAAGACCTTCGGCAACCTTGCCGGCCACGTTAAGGGCATGGAGAACGTCAATTCACTCGCCGAGTGGACCTCGCAGCAGTTCGATCCGTCCCTCAACTGGCGCGACATCGAATGGGTCAAAAGCATCTGGCCCGGCAAGCTGATTCTCAAAGGGATTCTCGACGTCGAGGATGCGCGCATCGCCGCGCAGTCCGGCGCCGAGGCGATGGTCGTGTCGAACCATGGCGGCCGCCAGCTCGACGGTGCGGCGTCGTCCATCTCGATGCTGCCGCGCATCGCCGATGCGGTCGGCGATGACATCGAGATCCTGTTCGACGGCGGGGTGCGCACCGGCGCCGACATCGAGCGCGCGCTCGCGCTCGGCGCGCAAGCCTGCATGATCGGCCGCCCGTATGTCTGGGGGCTCGGCGCCTACGGCCAGGCCGGCGTCGCCAAGGCGGTCGACCTTTTGCAAAAGGAGCTGCACGTCACGATGGGGCTGACCGGCGTCGGCTCGGTCGCGGAGATCGGTCCGAACGTGCTGGTCGATCCGCCCTTCGAGCAAAAGAAGCCGCGCAAGAAAGCGCCGCGCAAAAAGCAAAATGGATAAGCCCACTCCGCTCAGACGCGCGGCCTTTCCCCACTTCCACGAAATCTCGACGCGCTGGATCGACAACGACGTCTACGGCCACATCAACAACGT
>JAFBAG010000037.1 GCA_019247925.1 Pseudolabrys sp. | reverse complement strand
GAGCGGCATCGTGCGCCGTGCGCTCGACCGTGGGGGGTATCGGGACCTGCCCGTGGCATCTTTTTAGGCATGCGTCGCCCTCCCGCCAATGGAACTCCAGGTTCCCGCAGGCGTTTTTCCTTCGCGGGGGGCAACATGGAGACAGCGATGCGTAAGATCTTGATTTCGGCGACACTCATCGCCTTCTCGGCGGCGGCGTTGCCCTCTTTGGCAAATGCGCAAGCCGCGACGGAAGGTGCCGCGAGCGGCGCAGTCGTCGGCGGCGTTGCAGGCGCGGCAGTTGGTGGCCCAGTCGGTGCCGCTGTTGGCGCGGGCGTCGGTGGTACCGTAGGCGCCGCGGCTGGCGACACCAATCGTGCGCCGCCCCGCAGCGACACCGTCATCGTGGCGCCGGCGGCCCCGGCCAGCGAGCGCACTTGCGTGACCGATTCCACGGGCGTTCGCACCTGCACCACGATCAATCGTTAATTCACCAACGGAAAAGCCCGCGCCGCATTCCGGCGCGGGCTTTTTTATATGGCCGGAGAGCGGCAGTTATCCGGCGTGCTTCTGCCACTGCTCGCGGGCGCGTTCGCCCATCTGTTGCAGCTGATCACGCGCTTCGCTGCTGAAAATGTTCCATTTCCGCTCGACCACTGGCCAGTTCACCAGCGGCTGCTCCTGCGCCGTGCCGCCATTCGCGACCGCGAGGGCTTTGTGGGAATCGTAAAGGTAGGCGCCCCCGATCGTGAGCGCGCAACCGAGGATCAGGCCGAAAAGGACACGCATGAGAGTTCTCCCTGTCGCGGCTGGAGAACGCGATCCGGCGAGCCGGTGTTCCGGTCCGGACAAGTCTGTCGCAGGTTTTAACGGTCTCTTGTGATCCAATCTAAATCATTGAAATCGCTGACCATCCCAGGAAGAAATCTGTCGCGTCCTGAAAAAAAGCTGCTATATTGTTGTTATGTCTCGTACTTCAGTAAAAACGGCCACCAAGGCCAAGCGTCCTGGCGCCAAAGTCGCTCTCAAGAGCGTCCTTAAAGCCCAAAAAGTCGCGCGCAAACTGTCGAAAAAGACCCCGAAGGCGGGTCGGCCGGTGGCGGCTGCCGCCATGCGGGCGCTCGCCGATGCCTCGGCCAAGAAAGGCGGCCGGGTCGCGAGCCCGCCCACCCAGCCAATCGGGCAGCAAGATATCGTGCTGCGCAGTCACAAATATCAGGTTGGTGAGGCGGTCTATTTTACGTCCCCGAATTTCGGCCGCGCTGCGGCGACCGGAAGCTATACGGTCGTCAAACAGCTGCCGTCCGAAGGTGACGACTACCAGTACCGCATCAAGAGCAACGGCGAAGCCTTCGAGCGCGTCGCCAAGGAAAGCCAGCTCGAGCGCATGTAGCGCTTTCCGCCTTCTTCGCGGTCATTTCCGGGTATCATGACGTCCCAGCGCGCTTCTGATGCGCAGGAAGGGATTTGGTTCATGCCCGTTTTCATCACCCAAGGCCGTTACAGCCGCGAAGCCATCAAAGGGATGATGGTCAAGCCGGAAGACCGCGCCGACGCCGTCTCGCGCCTCTTGGCGAAGGCCGGAGGCCGCCTTTTGGGCTACTACATCACGTTCGGCGAATTCGACTTCCTGCTGGTCGCGGAAATGCCGACCGAGACACAAATGGCGGCTGCGGTATTGGCTGCGGGAGCTGGCGGGGGTGTCACCGATTTGCGAACCACTTTGGCGCTGACATCCGACGAAGCGCAAGGCGCTTTTGCCGCCGCGGCGGACCTGGCGCCTGGGTTCAAGTCGGCTGGCGGCGTTTAACGTCCAAAACAAGAAACTCGGGAGGATTTAGCTCATGTTTTCGCGATCAAGAGTAGCGCTGGCCGTTTTCGGGATGATGCTGGGTGCCTTGCTGCTGCCAGCGGCGCCCGCGGCGGCGCAGGATTACCCAAACCGCCCCGTCAAATTCATCGTCCCATTCGGCGCCGGCGGCCCAGCCGATGTCTTCGCGCGCGTCCTCGCGCAGCATCTGCAGGAATCGCTCAAGCAGACCTTCGTGGTCGAAAATCGCCCGGGCGCGGGTTCGATCATCGGCACCGACGCGGTCGCGAAGTCGCCGCCTGACGGCTACACGCTGCTGGTCATGTCGAACACGCATACCACCAACGAATCCCTAGTCCCCAACAAGCCTTTCGCGCTGATGCGCGATTTCGTGCCGGTCGCACCGATCAATTATTCCGACCTGCTGATGGTCATTCATCCTTCGGTGCCGGCGAAAGACGTCAAGGAATTCGTCGCCCTGGCGAAAAAGGATCCGGGCAAGCTCAATTATGCCTCGTCCGGGCCTGGCACCCCGTATCACATGGCAGGCGAGCTCTTTAAGGCGATGAGCGGCACCGACATCGTCCATGTGCCGCATAAAGCCTCCGGCGACGCCCGCAACAGCGTCATCGGCGGTCACGTCCAGATGATGTTCGATGCCATCACGACGATGCGGGCCGTCGCCGACGACGGGAAGGTGCGTGCCATCGGCACGACCGGGCTTAAACGCTCGCCATTGACGCCGGATATTCCGACCGTGGCGGAAGCCGGCGTTCCTGGTTACGAGGCGACGATCTGGCTAGGCGTCATGGCGCCGAAAGGCACGCCTGCCGACGTCGTCAACAAACTCAATGCCGAGATCAATAAAGTCATCGAATTGCCGGCGGTCAAAGACGCCTGGGCCAAGCAGGGCGCGGTGCCGATGCACATGAGCGTGCAGGAATTCGATACGTATCTGAAGAAGGACATCGAGAAGTGGGCGCATGTTGTGAAGGTGTCTGGCGCCAAGGTCGAATAGCCCGGGCTGGAAGAGCCGGGGAGAGGATGAGGAATGGCGCTTCTGGTCGCGGCTAGCCGTCTTCTCATGGCGCTGGTGATCGGGGGCGTCGCCTGGCTTGCGCTCGAGCAGTGGCGCGCTGCGGACCGCGCGGCCGAGAAGCGCGGTTTGCTGGTGCGCGCGGTCGAGCTGAACGCGCGCAGTCTCGTGCCGGGCTCGCCGCTTGCCTGTCTCGCCGCGGGTGCGGCTGATGGCCTCGATAACGCCTGCGAAAACGTGGTGTTTGGCACGCCGGAGAGCGCGGCGGCCGCCGTCGCCTATACGGATGCGCAACTCGCGCTGCTGGCCGACGCGAGTGATCTCGCGGCGCGCGGCGAACCGAACCTGACCGACAATTTCGCGGGCTTGCGCCGGACGCTCGAGATCGACCGCTACGGCCTCGTCGCCCATCTCCTCTCAACGCGTGACGGCTGCACCGTTGAATCGTGTCGCTACTTCGTGCGGCTGCGCGAAACCGAGGTCATCAAGGCGAACATCAAAGGCCGCACGTTCGAAAGCTATATCGCGCGTCATGCCGATGATTGGACGCTCAAGCCGGCCGTCGCTGCCCCGGCAGCGACGCCAACCGCGCCGCCCGAAGAACCGCCGCCGCCGCCTCAGGCCAGCGCGCCGCGCACGGTTCAGCCCAGCGCGAAATACGACTTTCCGTCCGCGGCTTCGATTCCCCCGGTCAGCATCATGAATGCCGAACCGGCTGCGCCCAAATCTGCGGAAGGGGCTACCGCTCAGCCGGACCCACCGGCGAGCCGGGCCTTGCCGGTGCCGCCGCGCCGTCCGCAGAACCAAGCGGCCGATCCCGAAGCGCGCTAGAATTGGCAAATGTTCAAGTCCGTCTTGATCGCCAACCGGGGCGAGATCGCCTGCCGGATCATTCGCACGGCGCGGCGGCTCGGCATGCGGACTATTGCGGTCTATTCGAGTGCGGATGCGCGCGCACTTCATGTTCGTCTCGCCGATGAAGCGCATTACGTCGGCGACGCTCCTGCGTCGGCGAGCTATCTGGCGATCGCCAAGATCCTGGCAGCGGCAAAAAGCGCGCGCGCCGACTGCATTCATCCCGGCTATGGATTTCTCTCAGAGAATGCGGAATTCGCGCGAGCCTGCGCGGCTGCGGGACATGTCTTTGTCGGACCGTCCGCGGCGGCAATTGAGAGCATGGGGCTGAAGGATCGTGCCAAGGCTTTGATGGAAAAAGCCGGCGTGCCAGTTGTGCCCGGTTATCATGGCGAGCGGCAGGATCCGAAGTTTCTCAAGGAGAAGGCTTACGAAATTGGCTATCCGGTGCTGGTGAAAGCCATCGCCGGCGGGGGCGGTCGCGGCATGCGCCGCGTCGAAAAGCACGCGGATTTCGACGAGGCGCTCGTCGCAGCGCGCCGCGAGGCGCGCGCCGCATTCGACGACGAACGCGTTCTTCTCGAAAAATACGTCAATGCGCCGCGCCACATCGAGATGCAGGTCTTCGCCGATAATCACGGCCATGTCGTGCACTTGAACGAACGCGACTGCACGTTGCAGCGCCGCCATCAGAAAGTGATCGAAGAGGCACCCGCACCCGGCATGAGCGCAGAGTTGCGGGCGAAAATGGGCGCCGCGGCGGTGGCGGCGGCGCGCGCCGTGAATTATTCAGGCGCCGGCACCGTGGAATTTATCGCCGATGGCGCAGGCGCGCTCCGCGCGGATGGCTTCTGGTTCATGGAAATGAATACGCGGCTTCAGGTCGAGCATCCGGTGACGGAAATGGTGACCGGCCTTGACCTGGTGGAATTGCAATTCCGGGTTGCCGCGGGAGAGAAACTACCCTTGAGCCAGGAGAAAGTCCGCCTCGACGGCCATGCGGTCGAAGCGCGGCTTTACGCCGAGGACCCCGATCGTGGCTTTCTGCCGTCGACGGGTCGGCTGGTCGCGCTGGAATTCCCGGCCGGGGAGGGCATTCGCGTCGATACCGGCGTGGAAGCCGGCGCGGACATCACACCCTATTACGACCCGATGATTGCCAAGGTCATTACCCATGCGCGCACGCGCGAGGGCGCGCTCGAGCGGCTTTCCGATGCGCTCGACCGCACGATTGTGGTCGGGCCGCGCAGCAATGCCGGATTCCTCGCCCAGCTCGCACGTGCCCGAGAATTTCGCGAGGGCAAATTCGACACCGGCTTTATCGCGCGCAATCTCGCAGTGCTGACCGAGAAGCGCCAACGCGATGCGAGCGCGGTGGCGCTCGCCGCGCAAACTTTTATCGAGCGAGAGCGGACGCGCATCGCAGCGCTGGCTGAAAGCGATGCCGACGCGCCGCCGTCGCCTTGGGATGAAATGGCGGGCTTTCAACTCGGCGGCGAGCGGATCACATCGCTGCCGCTGATGGCCGACGGAGAGCCGCTAACGGCGCAAGTTCACTATGATGCGCGAGGCGCCATGGTCACGGTCGATGCGATGCCGCCCGCGCGCGATGCCAAGATCATCGAGGCAGGAGATGCGATCTACGTCGTGCGAAAGGGCCGGCAGACGCGGGTTGTGCGGCGGCGCACGGAACACAGCGGCGGCGTGGATACTGGCGACGGGCAGATTCGCGCGCCCATGCACGGCAAAATCCTGTCGATTTTTGTGGAGAAGGGCACGCAAGTCACCCGCGGCCAGCGTCTCGCCATTATGGAAGCCATGAAAATGGAGCACACTTTGACGGCGCCGGTGGACGGCGTGGTCGTCGAGGTCGCCGCAGCAGCGCATATGCAGATCGCCGAAGGCGCATTGGTGATGCGGATTGAAAGCGAATAACAAAAGCAGTTTCAAAAGAAATTCAATGTCGCTTCATATGATCAAGCTCTGTGTCGGCTGCGACTCCATCCAGGATCTGGAGGAGTGGGTCGAACAGAAGCTGAAAGAGAAAAAACGCAAAGGGCAGAAAGCCGAACACATCCATACGACGCGGATGGTGCCCAAACGCGCCGAAGAGCTGACCGACGGCGGCTCGCTCTATTGGGTGATCAAAGGCTTGATCAGTTGCCGCGAGAAAATCCTCGATATCCGGCCCTTCGTCGACAAAGACGGCATCGGCCGCTGCCGGGTCGTGCTCGACGGCAAGATCGTGCCGGTCGAGCCAAGGCCGTATCGGGCTTTCCAAGGCTGGCGTTATTTCGAGATCAAGGACGCGCCGCGCGATCTTGGCCGCGCCGCGCCGGGTCTCTCGAAAATGCCGGAGCATCTGCGCCGCGAACTGCGCGAGCTTGGCTTGCTTTAGATAGCGATATTATCGATCAGCCGCGTCTTCCCGATCTTGGCGGCGACGAGCAGGCGCAGCGGTCCGTCCTTGAGCGATTGCACCTTTGCGAGCGTTCCTGCATTGCGCGCTTCGAGATAATCGAGCGCAAAGCCGGCCTGTTCGATGTGAGCGCGGCCTTGCTCCAACACCCGCTCGATCGTCTCGCCCTGCTTGATTGCCTTCGCGCTTGCTTTCAGCGTCCGGTAAAGAACCGGTGCCATCTTCCTTTCGTGCTCGGTGAGATAGGCGTTGCGCGACGACATAGCGAGGCCGTCCTTCTCTCGGACCGTAGGGATGCCGATCACCTTCACGCCGAGATCCAAGTCGCGGGCCATCGCGGTGACGACGCGCAACTGCTGGTAGTCCTTCTCGCCGAACAATGCGCAGTCGGGCCGTACCTGCGTGAACAATTTTGCGACCACGGTGGCGACGCCGGAAAAAAAGTGGGGACGAAATGTGTCTTCAAGGCCCACCTTGGCGGCTCCTTGCGGATCGATTTTTGTCGCGAAGCCTTCGGGATACATCACTTGCGCAGTCGGCGCCCAGACCAGTTCCACCTTCTCGGCGGCAAGCGCCTTGAGGTCCGAATTGAACGTCCGCGGGTAACTGCCGAAGTCCTCGTTCGGCGCGAACTGCGTGGGGTTAACGAAGATCGAGACCACGACGCGCCGTGCCCGCTTGCGAGCCTGCCGCACCAGCGCAATGTGCCCGTCATGGAGCGCGCCCATCGTCGGCACCAGGGCGACCGTCGCGCGCGCGAACGGTTCCATCGCGCGGCGCAGCGCGGGGACGGTGCGGGCGATGCGGGGACGGGTGCTCATCTAAGTATCTTTGTGCACCAAACCGGCGGCGAGGCTCGCGCAGCGCACGGTAAATAGGCGCGGCGGGTTAATGATTAAACTAGCCCAAAGTTGACTAAAATGCAGTAATATCATGAGAATTGCCGATCGAAGGACGCGTCATGTTGGTCCAGCCGATCCAAGAAAAGCAATCCGCCCACGTCGTCGTGCTGGGCAACGAAAAGGGCGGGTCGGGTAAATCCACCACCGCTCTGCATATCGCGGTCGCGCTTTTGAAAGCCGGCCAGCGTGTCGCGACGATCGATCTCGACTCGCGGCAGAAAAGCTTCACCCATTACATCGAGAACCGGCGAAATTGGGCGCAGCGTGCGCGCGTCCAGCTCGAACTGCCGACGCATTACTGCATCGCGCGCGGCGAGAGCAGCTCGCTCGACGCCAATGAAGCGCAGGAATTTGCGGCGTTCTCCGCGGCGATCAGCGCGATCGAGCACAGCCACGACGTCGTCATCATCGACTCGCCCGGCAACGACACCTATCTGATGCGGCTCGCGCATTCGATGGCGGATACGCTCGTCACACCGCTCAATGACAGCTTCGTCGACTTCGACGTGCTCGGCACGGTCGATCAGGCGAATTTTTCGGTCACAGGCGAAAGCCACTACGCTCAGATGGTGCGCGAGGCACGCCGGCAGCGCCGGCTGGTCGACGGCCGCCTGACCGACTGGGTTGTCGTGCGCAATCGCCTGTCGACTTTGTCGTCGCGCAACAAGCGGCTCGTCGGCGACGGCCTCGAGGAGCTCGGCAAGCGCATGGCCTTCCGCAGCATCGAGGGTCTTGCGGAGCGCGTCGTCTATCGCGAATTCTTCCCCCGCGGCTTGACCGCGCTCGACAATCTCGACGAAGCGACGCTCGGCACGCGCCCCAACATGTCTCACGTCACCGCACGCGAGGAAGTCGTCGCTCTGCTCAATTCGCTGCATCTGCCGCTCTCCGAGAACGGCAAGCGCCGCGCCGCGGCCCGCGCCGAATGGTATTCGGTGATGGACCAGCCGCTTCAGGTGCACGACGTCATCGGCTGAATGGCCGGTTCTGCGCCATTGCGCTAAAGGTCAAGGGAGGCCACCTTAAGGGTGGCTTTTTTTGATTGTGCAATGAGCAAAGACACCACGCCGCAGAACAGGACTGAACGCTCGCAGCCGGCGCCGCAGGCGGTGAGAGCCGAAGTCGCCGCGTTTTTGGACAAGGTAAAGGCGCTCGGTCCGGCCGCGACCGCGGGCAAGCGCGGGCGGCTGATCTTCGCGCTCGACGCCACGATGAGCCGGCAGCCGACCTGGGATCAGGCCTGCGTGCTGCAAGCCGACATGTTCCGGGAAGCCGCCTCCGTCGGCGGCCTCGATATCCAGCTCGTTTATTTCCGCGGCCTGGGCGAGTGCCGCGCCTCGGCCTGGGTGGCGCAGAGCGACAAGCTCGCCACTCTAATGTCTCGCATCGCGTGTCAGGGCGGGCATACGCAGATCAGCAAGGTGCTGCACCATGCCGACGCCGAGAACGGCAAGCAGCGGGTGCAGGCTTTGGTCTATATCGGCGACGCGATGGAAGAAAAGGTCGATGATCTTTGCGCTGCCGCCGGCGCGCTGGGGCTTCGTGGCGTCCCGGTCTTCATGTTCCAGGAAGGCAGCGACCCGGTTGCCGAGAACACCTACCGCGAGATCGCGCGATTGTCCCGCGGCGCTTATTGCCGCTTCGATGCCGGGGCCGCGCATGAGCTCGGCGAATTGTTGCGCGCGGTCGCGGCCTATGCAGCGGGCGGCATGAAGGCGCTCAACGCACTCTCGGCCCGTCAGGATCGCGGCGCCAACAAGCTGCTGGCGCAGCTCAAATAGATGCCGACGCTCATTTTCGGAGCGTTGGCGCTCGCTTTAATCCTCTGGGCGCTCAACGTCGTCTCCAAGGTGGATCCCAAGCTCGGCGCCCGCGTCATGAAGGCCGGCGGCGGGCTGCTGGCGCTCGGCATCGCAATCTTTCTCGGTCTGCGCGGCGAAATGGCGGTGGCGTTTCCACTTGGCGCTTTCGGGCTTGGCCTGCTCGGCTGGTTGCCTTTTGGGCCGGCGGGCTTCGGCGATCGTTCGCGCAAATCATCCGGCCAGACGTCACGCGTCGCCGCGACCGCGCTGGAAATGGAGCTGGATCACGACAGCGGCCAGATGCGAGGCCGGGCGCTCACCGGCCGCTATAAGGGCCTGGCGCTCCACGATATCGAGGTGAAGGCGCTCACCGAGTGGCTTGCCGAGATCGACGACGACAGCCGCGCGCTATTGATGGCGTATCTTGACCGCCGGTCGCCCAGCTGGCGTGAGAACGCGCAGGAACACGCGACAGCGGGGCGGAGCAGTGCGCCGCGCGGCAAAATGACGGAAGAGGAGGCCTACCAGATCCTTGGCCTGCAGCCCGGGGCGGGTAGCGCCGAGATCACGCGGGCGCACCGCGCCCTCATGAAGAAACTCCATCCCGACCAGGGTGGGTCGACTTATCTCGCCGCCCGCATTAACGAGGCGAAGGAAACCCTGACGCACCGACATCGCTGAGCACTCCTACTCACGCGAGCGGCTTTCTCTCCTTCTCGGTCTGGCGCAGTCCCTGGAAAGCTTTAGTTCTTGAGCATCATGCACGGGATTTGCCCGCGCTGGAGATGCTTGCAGGCTGTTTCCGCCTGTTCTTTGTCGAGCCCGGCGAAGCGGGCCCGATAGATCGTCTTGTCGCCCTTGGCGGCCTTTTCGGTGAACGGGTCCGCGTCCGCGAGCACGTCGCGGGCTGCGTTGATCGCCGCCGTCAGGCGGTTCTTGGCTTCGGCTTCCTCGTCGAAGGCGCCGACCTGGATTGTGTAGCCGCCGCGCGATTTCGCGGCCACGGGCACGCTGTCGCCGATGGAAGCGAGCTTCGGACCGCTGACGACCAGCGTGCCCAGCACGCCTTCCTTGGCGCCCTTGTCCGCCTTCACCGCGATCGTCGTGACCTTCGCGGTGCCGGTGGATGGCGGCGAGAGCTTATGCGTTGGGTCCGCTGCCGCGGCCGGGAGCGACGCCATTTTCACGGCGACGGTTTTCACTGCCACGGGCTTGATCGGATCGGTCGAGCCGAGCGCCGGTGCGTCAGTTCGAGTCTCGAGGGCGGCTGCGGTGCGGACCAAGGCTCGGCCAGATGCGCTCTGCGGCTTACTGGCAGGCGGCTCCACGGCCGGTCCGGCATCCGCCATGGCCGTGGTGTCTTTCCTGAGCGAAGCGACCTTGATGTGCTTCTCGATCAGCTCGCGCATACGGGCGTCGCGTGCATTGGCGGTGCGGCCGCCGAACACCACCGCCACGATGTGCCGGCCGGCGCGGTTGACCGAGGTGACGAGATTGAAGCCTGAGGCATTGATATAGCCGGTCTTGATGCCGTCGACGCCGTTCACCGCGCCCAACAGCTTGTTGTGATTGCGCATCGACTTGCCGGCGAAGGTGAAGGTGCGCGTGGAGAAGTATTTGTAGTATTTCGGGAAGCGTTCCTGGATGGCGCGCCCGAGCAGCGCCTGATCGCGCGCCGTGGTGATCTGTTCGTCGTTTGGCAGGCCAGACGCGTTGCGGTAGAGCGTGTGCTTCATGCCGAGCGCGCGGGCCTTGGCGGTCATCTCGCGGCCGAAATTTTCTTCACTGCCGGCAAGAGCTTCGCCGATCGCCACCGCGACGTCGTTCGCGGACTTGGTCACCACCGCCCGGATCGCATTTTCCACGCTGATGGTCTGGCCCGGCTTGAGATTGAGTTTGGACGGCGCCTGCATGGAGGCTTGCGCCGAAATCGGCAGTTCGCTCGTGAGCTTGATCTTGCCCGCCTCGAGGCGCTCGAACAGCAGATAGAGCGTCATGATCTTGGTGAGCGATGCCGGATGGCGCGGCGCGTCGGCAGCGGTCGCTTCCAGCACCGCGCCAGAATTAGCATCGACGACGATTGAGGCGTAGGCCGGCTGGTAGCGCTCGACCTTGGCTGCGTGCGCAGGCTTGGCGGCGCGATGGCGGCGGCGGGCTTCGGCG
>JAFBAG010000025.1 GCA_019247925.1 Pseudolabrys sp. | reverse complement strand
GTCGGGATGCAGCCCCAGTTCAGGCAAATACCGCCGAGATAGTCGCGCTCGATGATCGCCGTCTTGAAGCCGAGCTGGGCGGCGCGAATAGCAGTGACGTAACCGCCCGGTCCGGAACCGATGATAAGAACGTCGAAATTCGTGTCCGCCATAGAGGTTATGTGTCCTGCGTCGGTTGAATGTAGCCTAATTCAGGCGTGTAATGGCGCTCAACTATAGCGGGGGAGACACCATGACAACGACATTGCGCCGCATGGCTGCCATCGCGGCCTGCTTGCTCGGCACCATGAGTTTGGCCGCTGCGGCGGAGGTCACGGTATACGCGACGGTTGGTGTTAAGCACTCGCTCGAAGATCTCGCCGCTCAATTCGAAAAGACAAGTGGGCATAAGCTCAAGATCACATTCGGCACTGCGGCCGCCTTGGCCAAGCGCGTCCAGGGCGGAGAACAAGCCGATCTTTATGTTCTCACCCGGCAGGCACTCGAGACATTGTCTAAAGACGGCAAAGTCGCCGATGGCACGCAACGCAATTTCACCAGTTCGCTCATGGGCGTTGCCGTCAAGAAAGGAGCGCCGAAACCCGACGTTTCGACCGTCGAGGCCTTCAAGCAAACCTTGCTCGCGGCGAAGTCGATTGCCTATCCAGATCCCGCGGGCGGCGGATTCTCGGGCGTCTATTTCGTTCAGGTTGTGGAGAAGCTCGGCATTGCCGAACAGGTCAAGGCAAAGGCAAAACATCCAACTGACGCTCTCGCCGCGCGCCTCGTCATGAATGGCGAGGCCGAAATCGCTGTCAATCAGAAACCCGAATTGGCGGCGTTCGACGTGGAGATCATTGGTGCCTTCCCGGCCGGCATAGACGTCACCACCGTTTATTCAGCGGGCGTGAGCAAGGACAGCAAAGAAAGCGCCGCCGCGGCTGCCATCATAAAATTCCTGGAAGGCCCGGAAGCCGCTGCTGTCTTCAAACGCGACGGGTTCGAAGTGGGCCCGCCGGCCAAAGCGTCCTGAAGGTGCAAACGGCCGCCGCAGCGCGCTCGATCACACGATCATCATCACCGGGTTCTCGATCAACGCCTTGAACGCGCCGATCAGCTCCGCCCCGAGCGCGCCATCAATCGCGCGGTGATCGCAGGAGATCGTCGCCGACATCATCTGCGCAATTTCGATCTTGCCGTTATTGACGACCGCGCGCTCCTCTCCCGCCCCGACCGCCAGGATGCTCGCCTGCGGTGGATTGATGATCGCGGTGAACTGGCTGATGCCGTACATCCCTAGATTCGAAACCGAGCTCGTGCCGCCCTGATATTCGTGGGGTTTAAGTTTCTTGCCGCGCGCGCGCGCGATCAGATCCTTGCCTTCGTTTGAAATCACCGAAAGCGACTTCAGCTCGGCTTGGCGGATGATCGGCGTGATCAAACCGCCGGGCAGCGCCACGGCAACGCCGATGTCGGAATGCTTGTGCTTGAGCATTCCCCCTTCGGACCAGCTCACATTGGCGTCCGGCACCCGTTGCAGCGCGAGCGCCAGGGCCTTGATGATGAAGTCGTTGACCGATAGCCGGTAGATCGGCTTTCCGTCCTTATCTTTCGGCGCCGCTTTGTTGATCTCCTCGCGCGCCGCCAGCAGTTTTCCGATATTGCAGTTTACGGTTTCGTAGAAGGTCGGCACGGTTTGCACCGAGGCCGTCAGGCGCTGCGCGATGGTGCGGCGCATTGAGTCATGCGGCAGCAGATCGTAGCTGCCGTCCTCGTAGAGACCGAGGATCTGCTGGTCTGACATGGCAGGAGCAATTGTCGCGCCGCCGACCATCGCCGCCGCGCCGGGGCTTCGTAAACCCTTGCCCGATTTCGCCGCCTCGATGTCGCGCGCGATGATGCGGCCGTGTGGACCGGAGCCCTGGACGCGCGACACGTCAATCCTGGCGTCTTTTGCCAGACGACGCGCGAGGGGCGACGAAAAGACGCGATTGGCGCCCGCCGTTTTCGCCGGTGCTGAGGCCGCGGGCTGCGGGGTCGGTTTTAATGATGGTGCAGATGCCGCTGTGGGCTTCGGCGACGCGGCAGCGGCCTTCGGCGCTTCGCCGGTTTTCGCGTCCGCTTTGGGTGCCGGGGGCGCCGCCTTGGGCGCAGCAGAACCCGCAGTTTTTACGTCCTCGCCCTCGCTGGCAAGCACAGCAATGACGGAATTGACCGCCACATCCTGCGTGCCTTCGGCAACGACAATTTTCGCGAGCGTGCCCTCATCGACCGCCTCGACCTCCATGGTCGCCTTGTCGGTCTCGATCTCGGCGATGACATCGCCCGATTTGACTTTGTCCCCCTCTTTCTTGAGCCAGCGCGCGAGGTTTCCCTTCTCCATCGTGGGCGACAACGCCGGCATGAGGATGTTGGTGGGCATCGCGGCCTAGCGGTAGCAGACGGCTTTGGCCGCCTCGACGATTTCGGCGACCGAAGGCAGCGCGAGTTTTTCGAGGTTCGCGGCGTAAGGCATCGGCACATCTTTGCCGGACACCCGCATCACCGGCGCGTCGAGATAATCGAACGCGTTTTCCATGATGCGCGCCGCGATTTCCGCACCGACGCCGTTTTGTTGCCAGCCTTCCTCGATGGTCACGGCGCGGCCGGTCTTTTGCACCGAAGTGATGATCGTTTCAGTGTCCATAGGCTTGAGCGTGCGCAGGTCGATCACTTCCGCCTCGATGCCGTCCTTGGCGAGCTCTTCGGAGGCTTTCAGCGCGTAGGTCATCCCGATCGACCATGCCACAAGCGTCACATCGCTACCTGCCCGAGCAACGCGCGCCTTACCGATCGACAACACATAGTCATTGAGCTTCGGCACTGGGAAAGAATGGCCGTAGAGAATTTCGTTCTCGAGGAAAATCACCGGATTGCGGTCGCGGATCGCAGCCTTGAGAAGGCCCTTCGCATCCGCGGCGGTCGATGGCGCGATGACCTTCAATCCAGGGATGTGCGAGTACCACGCCGAGTAGTCCTGGCTGTGCTGGGCCGCAACGCGCGCGGCCGCTCCGTTGGGTCCGCGGAACACGATGGAGCAGCCCATCTGGCCGCCAGACATATAGAGCGTCTTGGCCGCCGAATTGATGATCTGGTCGATCGCCTGCATCGCGAAATTGAAAGTCATGAATTCGACAATCGGCTTGAGGCCCGCGAGCGCCGCGCCGACGCCAAGGCCGGCAAAGCCATGCTCCGTGATCGGCGTATCGATGACGCGTTTGGGCCCAAATTCTTGTAGCAGGCCCTGCGTTACCTTGTAGGCCCCTTGGTACTCAGCGACCTCCTCCCCCATGACGAAGACGTCTTTGTCGCGGCGCATCTCTTCGGCCATGGCGTCGCGGAGCGCTTCACGCATCGTCATCGTGACCATCTCGGTGCCTTCCGGCACATCGGGATCGGGCAAGAGTTCGGTTTTGGGAGGTTCCGGCGGTGCGGCCGATTTTTTCCCCGGCTCTCTCGGTTTATCGCCCGTCGCCGGGGAAGCGGACTCATCCACTTTCAGCTTCTTCTCAGGCGCCTCGGTTTTCTTCGTGGCGGTCTGTTGGGGCGATGCCTTGATCGCACCTTTGTCTTCGCCTTCGCCGAGAATAACGGCGATCGGCGTGTTCACCGCGACATCGGCGGTGCCTTCCGGCACCAGGATCTTGCCGAGTGTGCCTTCGTCCGCAGCTTCGACCTCCATCGTCGCCTTATCGGTTTCGATTTCGGCAATCACGTCACCGGATTTGATCCTGTCACCTTCCTTCTTGAGCCATTTGGCGAGGTTGCCCTTCTCCATCGTGGGCGACAGCGCAGGCATGAGAATTTCGGTTGGCATAGACGGACAACTCAGCGGCAAACGTCGGTGTAAAGTTCGGACACGTCCGGCTCGGGATCGTGGGTCGCAAATTCTGCAGCGTTATTGACCTTGTCGCGCACCTGCGCCTCGATTTTCTTCAACTCGTCTTCGCTCGCGTGCTTGTTCTCGATGATGCGATGACGAACCATGTCGATAGGATCGTGCGCGGTGCGGACTTTTTCCACCTCTTCACGCGTTCGATACTTCGCCGGATCCGACATCGAGTGGCCGCGGTAACGGTAGGTCAGCATCTCAAGAATGTACGGGCCCTTGCCCTCACGGCACCAGGCGACGGCCTTTTCGCCGGCGGCTTTCACGGCGCGCACGTCCATGCCGTCGACCTGCTCGCCCGGAATATTGAAAGACAGTCCGCGCTTGGAGAGATCGGTCGTTGCCGATGAGCGCGTGATGACCGTGCCCATGGCGTAGCGATTGTTTTCGATGATGTAGATGGCCGGCAGCTTCCAAAGCTCGGCCATGTTGAAGCTTTCGTACACCTGGCCTTGGTTGGCCGCGCCGTCGCCGAAATAGGTCAGGCTGACATTGTCGTTGCCACGGTAATGATTGGCGAAGGCGAGACCGGTGCCGAGCGGCACCTGCGCACCGACAATGCCGTGACCGCCGAAAAATCCCTTCTCGACGCTGAACATGTGCATCGAGCCGCCTTTGCCGTGCGAATATCCGTTCTTGCGCCCGGTGAGCTCGGCCATCACCCCTTTCGGGTCCATGCCGCAGGCGAGCATATGACCGTGATCGCGGTAACCGGTAATGACCTGATCGCCCGCCTTCAAAGCGAGTTGCATGCCGACGACGACAGCTTCCTGCCCGATATAAAGATGGCAGAAGCCGCCGATCAGTCCCATGCCATAAAGCTGCCCGGCCTTCTCCTCGAAGCGCCGGATGAGAAGCATGTCACGATAGGCCGTGAGCTCCTGGTCCTTTGAAAAAGCGGGGCCTTTGTATGGCGGCGGACCGTCGGACTCGTTCGGTTTTTTGTTGGCGACGGCCATAGGACTTTGACGCTCCCTCGCGTGGCGCGGATTCTAACGTCCGCTGCCGTGGCTTTTCAAATACCTTAAATCGCCGCAGGGCGGAAGCCGCGGACTGTTGAGCGCGATGGAAAGTTGCGCGCAAGGAGTTGGACGCGCTTCATAATTACGCCGAAGGGTCAGCGCGGCGCGAGCACCATAATAACGTCGCGCGGATCGGCATAGTCGAGCACGGCACGCGCGCGTTCTTCCAGCATATCGGGGTCGAGGCGATCCGACCGCAGCAGCGATACCCGGCGCTCCCAGGCCGCGCGCTCGCTGCGCAGCTGGACAAGCTCCTGTTTCATCGCCGCCAGCTGTGCATCGAGATCGCGCTGCGCGCGCAGGCCGTTGTTGCCGGTAAAGGCATTGACCGCAAAATAGCCGACGAAAAGCGCGGCCAGTGCGTAGAGCGTGAGCGCTGTGAGAATCGCGCGGCGGCGGCGGTTGGCGACCATGCCGCAGTCTCGCGCCGCGATCTTAAGACCTGATTAAGCCGCCCGGCCGCGGCTGCGGAATTCGTTGAGCAGGAAATTTCCGAGCCGCTTGCCCCGGTTCCGCAGAACCGTGAGCAAGGTGTTGTCGACAAAATAAGTCAGCAGGATCGAATCGCGCGTGACGACGGTATCCGGCACGCGATCGGCGGAGTGCCAGGTGTCCTTCCCCACTGCGAATGCGTAGCCCGTATTGGGGGCGAACCGCATTTGCGAGCGTTTGGGGAGCGAGCCGTCCGGCAATTCCTCGTGGAAAATAGTGCCGATCGTGGTGTGGCTTTCGTCGCGCGGCAGATAAAGTTGCACCGTGATGCCCTTCCACCGCGTATCGGGATGGGGCGGGATCGAATAGCCGGGAATGTCGCGCGTCAGGATCGGGATCGGATAAAGACCGGTCTTTAAGAACTTGTCGCCGAAACGCTTGCGCAGACCCGGCTCGAGCCGCCGCGCAAAAGCCTCCTTGACGGGCCGTGAGCACAAGGCGCGCCCGACGATGTCCCAAAGCGCGCGTTTTTCCGGCGCCATGTGCCGGATATATTCCGGAAAAAGATCGATCTTGACCCGCGTATTCGTGCCGTCTTCCGCCCTCGCGCGGCCGCCACCATGCATGGGGCGGTATTCGACCGCTTGCGGCATGAGCGCTAGCATCTTGGCGTAGATGTCCGGCGGAAAAATATTTTCCAATTCCAGATGATGGAATGGCTTCTCGACCGCGCGCGCATTTTCAATCGCGTTCACGACGAAAGCTTTAACGCGCGCCACCTCGCGTCCTCGCGCTTGCGAAGTTAACGTTGCGGTTTGATCCATGACGCTATTCCCGATTGTCTGTTCGCAAATATAACAAGGATGTGGCGAAAAACAGAGGCGCTACGCTACACGCTGTCGCAATGCCGTTCTGCCCGCATATTTGCCCTGCGGGCCAAGTTCCTCTTCGATTCGCAACAGCTGGTTGTATTTGGCGACGCGATCCGAGCGCGCCAGTGAGCCCGTCTTGATCTGTCCGCAATTTGTGGCCACCGCGAGGTCGGCGATCGTCGCGTCCTCGGTTTCGCCAGAGCGATGCGACATCACCGCGGTGTAGCCGGCCTTGTGCGCCATCTCGACCGCGGCGAGCGTCTCGGTCAACGTACCGATCTGGTTGACCTTGACCAGAATGGAATTGCCCAAGCCGCGCTTGATGCCCTGATCGAGCCGCGCCACATTCGTGACGAACAAATCGTCGCCGACCAGCTGGCACTTTTTTCCAATCAGGTCGGTGAGGTTTTTCCAGCCCTCGAAATCGTCTTCCGCCATGCCGTCTTCGATCGAAACGATCGGATAGGACGCAACCAGTTCGGCGAGGTACCTGGCCTGCTCGTCACGTGACCGTTTCTTGCCCTCGCCGGCATA
>JAFBAG010000007.1 GCA_019247925.1 Pseudolabrys sp. | reverse complement strand
GCTAATTCGTTGCGACGTACTGGTCGACGATCAGGTCGTCGAGCGCCTTCTTGACGTCGACGTCTTCCTTGATCACGCCAGCCTTCTGCAAGGCGATGCCGGCTTGCAGGATGGAGTCCCGCTGCTCGGGGCCGATCTTGTTGAAGGTGATCGTGGTGCGCTCCTTGAGCTGTTTGTCGGCGACCGCGTCCGAGAGTTTGGTCACTGCCTGGAATGCGCGCTTCTCTTCCGCGTAGTTTGCGAGCGAGAACTTGCGCGCCTCTTCATAGACGGCGAGGACACGCTTCACGAGATCCGGATACTGCTTGAGGAATTCCTCACGCACGTTGAGGATGCCCCAGGTGTTCGCGGCCTTGTTGCGGTAAAACAGCTTGGCGCCCTCTTCCACTTCGGCTTGCGCCATCATCGGGTCGAGGCCGGCCCAGGCGTCGACATCGCCGCGGATGAGCGCGGTCTTGCCGTCCGGATGCTGCAGCAGCACCGGCGTTATGTCCTTCTCGGTGAGGCCGACCGATTGCAGCGCACGCACCAGGAAGATGTGCGGATCGGTGCCGCGCGTCACCGCGACGCGCTTACCCTTGAGGTCTTCGATCTTCTTGATCGAGTCATTCTTGGTGACCAGCGCCGTCCACTCCGGCTGCGAATAGACGTAGACCGACTTGATCGGGTTGCCGTTGATCTTCGCGACCAGCGCGGCCGAGCCGGCGGTCGAGCCGAAATCGATCGAGCCGGCGTTGAGAAATTCGAGCGCCTTGTTGGAGCCGAGCGTCTGCACCCACTGGATCTGGATGCCATCCTTGGCGAATTCCTTCTCGAGCAGACCCTTTTCCTTGAGAATGATCGAGACCGGATTGTAGGTCGCCCAATCGATGCTGATCTTGCTCGGCTTGTTCTGGGCAAACAGCGCCGTCGATGGCAGCAGCCCGACCACAATGGCGGACGCCAACAGCGCGCGGCGATTGAAGACACGCATAGACTTTCTCCTCACATGCGGCGGCCGCCGGAGCGGCGCCAAGGTTGCACTCAGCCTGCGAGGGGATGTCTGCCCCGCGCTTTAGCTGCATTTTTAAAGCGCCCGCAAGCTGCATGCTCAAATCGGCGCTAGGATTATTCTATACGGGGCGCTCAAACCTTCGTCAAAGGCATCTTTTTCGCTTTTTTGCGCTGTCTCAGAGAAGTTATTTCCAAACCCGGCCGCTTGAAGCCGTCCCGGTTTTCTTGGCGGCTTTGGCTGACAGTCGCGTCCCGCTTCGCTATCGGATGGCCATGTCCCTTGTTCTGGATCGCGAGGCCCGCGCGCGGCGCGAAACGCCAACCCGCACGGCTGCGGAGCTGATCGACATCAAGGCGCTGGCCGCTGCGCTCGACAAGCTCGCGGCCCAGCATCGCGGCAGCCAATCCGAACTACGCGGAGCGCTCGGGCCGCTCCTCAAAGCCGCGCTCGCGGAAGGCCGCGACCGCGCCGAGCAGCTTCTCCTCAAGGACCGCCATGGCCGGCGCTGCGCCGAGCGGCTCTGCAAAATGGAAGACGACGTCATCGGCGTCGTGTTCGATTTCGTGCGGCGACATCTCTATCCATCGGAGAATCCTTCCGAGGCGGAGCGCATGGCGGTGGTTGCGACCGGCGGCTATGGGCGCGGACTGCAAGCCCCGGGCTCCGACATCGATCTGCTCTTCCTGCTTCCCTACAAGCAAACCGCCTGGGGCGAGCAGGTCGCCGAAGCGGTGCTCTATTGCCTGTGGGACTCCGGCCTCAAGGTCGGTCACGCGACGCGCTCGGTCGACGAGTGCATACGGCAAGGCAAGGCGGACATGACGATCCGCACCGCAATCCTCGAATCGCGCTTCCTGTTCGGTGACCGCACGCTTTTCGATGAACTCATGACGCGGTTCGACAAGAACGTCGTTCAAGGTACCGCCGCCGAGTTCGTCGCCGCCAAGCTCGCCGAGCGCGAAGAGCGCCACCGCCGCGCCGGCCAGTCGCGCTATCTGGTCGAGCCGAACGTCAAGGACGG
>JAFBAG010000340.1 GCA_019247925.1 Pseudolabrys sp. | reverse complement strand
CGACGGATCGCTCAGACAGCCACGTGTGGATATGGAGCTCAAGATGAAGAACCTCTTCGTGCGTTTCGTGAAGGACGACTCGGGCGCCACCGCCATCGAGTACGGCCTGATCGCCGCGGGCATCTCGGTCGCGATCATCGCGGTCGTCAACGGCCTCGGCACCAAGCTGAACACGGCCTTCTCCTCGATCTCGACCCAGCTGAAATAAGCTGACCGGTCGCGAATGTTGCAGGGGCTCCGGCCGGTCGCCGGAGCCTTTTGCATTTTGCGCTCCCCGCGCGGGGCCGGTTTACGAAAGGTTAAAGGCCGGCGCGGTATGACTGGCGCATGATCGCCGACGCCCTCCTCCTGCTGCTCTTCCCGGCCTTGATGGCCTTCGCGGCGGCGAGCGATCTCCTCACCATGACGATCTCGAACCGCCTGTCGCTGGCGCTCGCCGGCGGCTTTGTGTTGCTGGCGATCGTGACCGGCATGGACTGGAGCGCGATCGGGCTGCATGTCGGTGCGGCATTCGTCGTCCTGACGATCGCTTTCATCTGCTTTGCCCAGGGCTGGATCGGCGGCGGCGACGCCAAGCTCGCCGCGGCGACCGCGTTGTGGTTCGGCTTCGATTACCTGCTCGACTATCTGCTGTATGCCTCGATCTTCGGCGGCGCCCTGACGTTGCTGCTGATTCAGTTCAGGTTGCTTCCGCTTCCGGCTGCACTCGCGCGCCAGCCCTGGATCATGCGGCTGCATGAGAAAGGCGGCGGCGTGCCTTACGGCATCGCCCTCGCGGCGGCGGCACTCGCGGTCTATCCGCACACCGGATGGCTCAGCCACGGCGCGTGAGCGCGGTGTGCGTGCCGCAACCGATTATTAACTCGATTTAGTCACCGACACTTAACCATACCTTGACCATTAGCTGGTCAAATCCATGCGTGCGATCCGTTCGATCGCCAACTGGGTTTGCCTAGTGCTTCGTGGGTTTGTTGGGTCTGTCACGGTGAGAGTATGAAAGCCGCGCGTCTTGTAGTTCTGACCGTCGCGATCGCTGCGGGTGGCGTTGCCGCCATGCTGGCCGGCCGCTCCGAAAAGCCGCCGGAGCCGAAGCCCGAGCAGCCGACCGTCAAGATCGAATCCGTCGACATTCTCGTCGCCAAGAGCGACGTCGCGCTGGGCCAGACGATCGGACCGGGCGATCTGGAATGGCAGGCCTGGCCGATGAGCGCGGCCAGCGGCAACTTCATCCGCAAGAACGAACGCCCCGACGCGCTCGAATCGGTCGCCGGATCGATCGCGCGTGCGCCATTCGTTGGCGGCGAGCCAATCCGCGAACAGAAGCTCGTGAAGGCGAAGGGCTCCGGGTTCATGGCCGCGATCCTGCCGCAGGGCATGCGCGCGGTCTCCACGCAGATTTCCGCGGAGACCGGTGCGGGCGGCTTCATCCTGCCAAACGACCGCGTCGACGTGATGCTGACGCGCCGCCAAGGCGAGGTCGACAAATCCGCGCCGCAAACTTCCGAAACAATTTTGAAGAATGTCCGCGTTCTCGCCATCGATCAGGCGGTCGAGGAAAAGAACGGCCAGAAGAACGTCATCGGCAAGACCGCGACGCTCGAGCTCACGCCCGGCCAGGCGGAAACGCTCGCGCTGTCGCAGCAGCTTGGCGTCATCTCGCTTGCCTTGCGCAGCATCACCGATGCAACGAGCGACGGCACCAAAGACGATGACAGCAACGGCGGACGCTCCACCGTCAACATCATCCGCTTCGGCGTCGGCACGTCGACGACCTCGAAATGAGCTCCATGAAGGGAACACGCGACATGCAGAAACGGGCTCTCGGGAACGCGCTGAAGGGCGCTTCCATCGCCGCGCTGATCGCCGCCGCGAGCCTCATGCCGCCCGCGCCGCTCAATGCCGCCGATAGCCGCGGCACGCCCGTCATCCAGGTGGCGGCCAGCGAAGCGACCTCCCGCTTCGTTCCGCTCGGCATCGGCAAGTCGGTCGCGATCGATCTGCCGGCCGACATCAAGGACGTGCTGGTCGCGGACCCGAAGATCGCCAACGCTGTGATCCGCTCGTCGCGCCGCGTCTACATCATTGGCGTCGCAGTAGGTCAGACCAACCTGTTTTTCTTCGACGCCGAAGGCAAGCAGATCGCCGGCTTCGACGTTGCGGTGACGCGCGACCTCAACGGCATTCGCGGTGCGTTGCGCGCCCTGCTCCCGAACGCCGACATCCGCGTCGAGGGTTTGGGCGATGGCGTGATCCTCACGGGCCAAGCGGCCAATCCGGGCGAGGCCCAGCAGGCTTTCGACCTGGCGCAGCGCCTCGCGGGCGACAACAAGGTGACCAACGCCATTTCGGTGCGCAGCCGCGACCAGGTCATGCTGAAAGTGACCGTCGCCGAAGTGCAGCGCGACATCATCAAGCAGCTCGGCATCGACCTCTCGGGCAGCGCCAATTTCGGCTCCGCCGTCATCAATTACGCGACCTCGAATCCGTTCTCCGCCGTCGGCCAGTCGCTGACCACCGCGTCGAACAGCGTGCAGATGCGCAACATCACGACAACGCTGCGCGCGATGGAGCGTGCCGGCGTCATCCGCACCTTGGCCGAGCCGAACCTCACCGCGATCTCCGGCGAAACCGCGACCTTCGTCGCCGGCGGCGAATTCCCGATCCCGGCCGGCCTGTCCTGCGACACCACGAAATCGCCGCCGGTCTGTCAGGCACAGATCGATTTCAAAAAATTCGGCGTCAGCCTGGTGTTCACGCCAGTCGTCCTGTCGGAAGGCCGCATCAGCCTCAAGGTGTTGACCGAAGTCTCCGATCTGTCGTCGGAGAACGCGATTACCTTGCAGGTCCCTGGCTCGAACCAGTCGTTGACCATTCCCTCGATCCGCACCCGCCGCGCGGACACGGTCGTGGAAATTCCCTCGGGCGGCTCGCTGGCAATGGCCGGCATGATCCAGGAGCAGACCAAGCAGCAGATCAACGGCACGCCGGGCCTGATGCAGGTGCCGATCCTCGGCGCGCTGTTCCGCAGCCGCGATTACATCAACCACCAGACCGAGCTGATGGTGCTGGTGACGCCTTACGTCGTGCGCGCGGTCGCGCAGAAAGAATTGTCGCGCCCGGATGACGGCTATGCCGATCCGATCGACCCGCAAACCGTCCTGCTCGGCCGCCTCAATCAGGTCTATGGCGGCACCAAACAGGCCGAAGTGAAGAAATCTTACCGTGGCAATTATGGCTTCGTGCTCGATTGAGCGCCCGCAGGAGAGACAATATGAAAACTGAGATCTCCGCATTCAGCGGGCGCCGACTGACGGCGCTTCGCGCCATGCTTGCCGCGAGCTTGGCGCTGATGCTGGCGGGTTGCTACACCCAGCGCGACGCCGACTACGCCAAGGTCTATCCGCGCGACTACCGCGAGCGCCATCCCATCACCTTGCGTGAGGGCGAGCGTACCGTCGAAATCTTCCTCGGCCGCAACCGCGGCGGGCTGTCGCCGGCGCAACGCGCCGACGTCCTGGCTTTCGCTCAAAGCTGGCGCCGTGAATCGACCGGCGGGATCGTCATCGAGGTGCCGCGCTCGAAGCCGACCGATCAGGCGGCACGCGATTCACTGCGCGAGATCCATTCGATCTTCGCCGCAAGCGGCGTGCCGACGCACGGCGTGCGCACCCGGCCGTATCAGCCGGCGAGCGTCACCCTCGCCACCATCAAGCTCAATTACTCGAAGTTGACCGCGACCGCGGGGCCGTGCGGCCGCTGGCCGAACGATCTCGGCCCCGCGGACGATCCGGCCTATATGGAAAACCGGCCCTACTGGAATCTCGGCTGCGCGCATCAGCGCAACCTCGCGGCCATGATCGACGATCCGACCGATCTCGTGCAGCCGCGCGGCGAGACGCCGGCCAATTCCAACCGCCGGTCCGTCGCGATCGAGAAACATCGCAAGGGCGAAAACCCCAGCGGCACGTATACCGGTTACGACGCCGGCAAAATCAGCGATCTCGGAAAATGATCAAGCACGCCCAACAAGTAGCCGTCACGGACCACGACTCGCCGCCGCTCGCCCCGGCCGAGCCGGCCGCCGCCGAGGAGCATATTGCTCCCGCGCCGCGCGTTTCGGTGCAGGCCTTCTGCGAGACCGTGGAAACGGCCGCCGCCGTGCAATCGGCTGGCGAGGATCGCCGCATGGCGAAGACCCACCTCAAGATTCAGATGGGCGGGGCCGCCGCGGCGAACGAAGCCTATCGCGCCGCGCCGACGCCGAACGTCATCATCCTCGAGTTCGAGCATCGCTCCGGCGACATTCTCACCCAGCTCGACCAGCTCGCCGAGGTCTGCGATCCCGGCACCCGCGTCGTCGTCGTCGGCCGCGTCAACGACGTCACGCTCTATCGCGAACTGACCAAGCGCGGTGTCAGCGACTACTTGATCGCTCCTGTCGGAACGCTCGATATCGTGCGCGCCGTCTGCGGCCTGTTCTCGCAGCCCGACGCCAAGCCGGTCGGCCGTGTCATCGCGGTTGTTGGCGCCAAAGGCGGCGTCGGCGCTTCGACGGTCGCGCACAACGTCGCCT
>JAFBAG010000326.1 GCA_019247925.1 Pseudolabrys sp. | reverse complement strand
GATCGCTTCGTTGCGCTGCTGCTCGATTGGCAAAAGGTCATAAATCTGGTCGCGCCTTCGACCTTGCCGGAGCTGTGGACGCGACATATCGCGGACTCGCTGCAGCTTATTGCGCTCGCCCCAGGGGCAAAAACATGGGTCGATTTTGGCAGCGGCGGGGGCTTTCCCGGCATTCCGATTGCCTGCGCGATGGCGGAAACGCCCGGCGCCACTGTCCATCTGGTCGAAAGCAATGGCAAAAAAGCTTCGTTTTTGCGTGAAGCCGCCCGCGTTACTGGCGCCCCGGCGGAAATACACGCAGTGCGTATCGAGAATTTTGGGGACAGCTTCGGGGGTAAAGCCGACGTTGTCACCGCGCGCGCTGTCGCGCCGCTAAAGTCGCTTTGCGATCAGGCCTTTCCGTTGATCGCTGGCGGCGCTGTTGGCTTGTTCCCAAAAGGACAAGATGTAGAGGCTGAATTGACGGAAACATCTAAATATTGGACGGTTCAAGCCGACCTCGTACCGAGTCGTACCAGTCCGGAAGGCACCGTCGTCCGTGTGCGTAGCCTTCGGCCCCAATCAGAGCCAAGCCGCCGATGAGCGCAGTTCCTGCTGAAACAGTCGATTCCATTATCCCGACCAAGCAGCCGGTGAAGCAGCCGCGCGTTTTGGCGATCGCCAACCAGAAGGGCGGGGTCGGCAAAACCACGACAGCGATCAATCTCGGTACCGCGCTGGCGGCGACCGGCGAACGCGTCCTGATCGTCGACCTCGATCCTCAGGGCAATGCATCCACCGGCCTCGGCATCGAGCGCAAAGCGCGCCGCACGTCGACCTATGACGTCCTGGCTACCAAAACGCCGATTCGTGAAGCAGTCGTGGAAACCGCGGTGCCGCGGCTTTGCATCGCTCCGTCGACGCTCGATCTTTCCGGCCTGGAGCTCGAGATCGGCCAGCAGCGCGACCGCGCCTTTCATCTGCGCGACGCGCTGCGCACGCTCAACACCGGCGGCGCTGACGATTTCACCTACGTCCTGGTGGATTGCCCGCCGTCGCTCAATCTTCTGACGGTCAATTCGATGGCCGCAGCCCACGCCATCCTGGTGCCGCTGCAGTGCGAGTTTTTCGCGCTCGAAGGCCTGTCACAGCTTCTCAAGACCGTCGAACAGGTGCGCAGCACGCTCAATCCGCAGTTGAGCATTCACGGCATCGTGCTGACGATGTTCGACGCCCGCAACAATCTCGCCAACCAGGTCGTCGCCGACGTGCGCCAATTCATGGGCCGCAAGGTTTACGACACGGTGATCCCGCGTAACGTGCGGGTGTCGGAGGCGCCGTCCTACGGCAAGCCGGTTCTGGTTTACGATCTCAAATGCGTGGGGAGCGAAGCCTATCTGCGGCTCGCCACCGAGATCATCCAGCGCGAAAAAGAACTCAAGCAAGCAAGCTGAGCGCGGGAGCACGAAACGTGGCAAGAGGCTCGGCGTCGATGGCGGATGATCGATCGCGGTTGGGACGGGGGCTCGCCGCGCTGATCGGCGATGTCGGCCAGGAGTCCGAAGTCACAGAGCCTGCGCGCAAGCCACGGCGTGCGCCGATCGAGAATATTCGCGCCAATCCGCGCAATCCGCGCCGCACCTTTTCCGACACGGAGATCGCCGAGCTCACGGCTTCGGTGAAAGAACGCGGCATCATCCAGCCGATCGTAGTGCGCGCGGTTCGCGGCCAGGACAACAATTACGAGATTATCGCCGGCGAGCGCCGCTGGCGCGCGGCGCAACGCGCTGGCCTACACGAAGTCCCGATCGTCGTGGTTGAGGCGACCGACGCGCAAGCGCTCGAGATCGCGATCATCGAAAACGTGCAGCGCGCCGACCTCAATCCGCTGGAAGAGGCGGCCGGTTATCAAGCGTTGATGGACAATTTCCAGCACAGCCAAGATGACGTCGCCCAGATCGTCGGCAAGAGCCGCAGCCACGTCGCCAATACGCTGCGCCTCCTCAAATTGCCGGATTCGGTCAAAGCCCATCTGACGTCGGGAAAGCTTACCGCCGGTCATGCGCGCATGCTGATCGGCGTGCCGAATGCCGAGCAGATCGCCGCCGATATCGTCAATCGCGGCCTCAATGTGCGTCAGGTCGAAGAGATCGCGCGCGACACGGCGAAGACCGGCAAGCCGCCGGTGAAGAAGCCCGTTGTCAAGGACGCCGACACGCGCGCCATCGAGAAGCGCGTTTCCGATGCGCTCGGCTACAACGTGACGATCGAAACGAAGGGCAAGGCCGGCAAGGTGACGATCGCTTTCAAGGACCTCGAGCAGCTCGACGAGATCATCCGCCGCCTTGTTCGCCGCTAACTATTTCAACCGGCGCACGGAATCCCGGTTCCTGCCTGCGTCCGCTTGGCAGTTGGCGGATTCGTCAAAGCAAGGCACAAAGCGACTTATGAAAATCAAAACAATCGCCGCCACCCTTCTCGTTTCACTCTCTCCCGCGCTAGCTCTCGCCCAAAGCTGGGATCCGCCGCAGGTCGAACCGCCCTACCGGTTCGCGACGAAAACGCCGCGCAATTGCGTGGATCGAGCCGGGTTTCCGAATTTTCTCATGCAAGCCCGCGCGGAAGCCCAGCGACGCGGCATAGGCCAACGCGGCCTCGCCGCTCTCGAAGGGCTGAGCTTCGACGACCAGATCGTGTCGCGTGACCGCGGCCAGAAGGTTTTCACCCAGACGTTCGAGGAATTTTCCGGGCGTATGGTGCCGCCCCGCTTGGGCGCGGGGCGGAAGAAGATGCAGCAGCATCAGCAACTGTTGCAGCGGATCGAGCGCGAATTCGGCGTGCCAGCCGGCGTCATCGTCGCCATCTGGGGGCTGGAAACCGATTACGGCGCATTCCTCGGCACATTTCCCACGGTGCGCGCGATTGCGACACTTGCTTATGACTGCCGCCGGCCCGAGAAATTCCGCCCCGAATTGATGGCGATTCTCAAAATCGTCGACCAGGGCAACCTCGATCCGGCAAGCGCGAAGGGCGCCTGGGCCGGTGAAATCGGCCAGACCCAGTTCATGCCGACGTCCTATGTGAAATTCGCGATCGACTATGACCGCGATGGCCGCATCGATCTCGTGCGTAGCGTGCCCGACGTGCTGGCTTCGACCGCCAATTTCCTGCGCGGCAGCGGCTGGCAGCGCGGCCAAGGCTGGCAGCCGGGGCAGCCGAATTTCGCGGCGATCCTACAATGGAATAAGGCCGAGGTTTACGCCCGCACCATCGCCTATTTCGCCGAACGTCTGGAAAGCGGCCGCTAAAACCTTGGATGAGTAACGTATGGCCGCGCCGGAGCTGTGAGCCCGGGTGCGTCCTTAATTGCGACGGCGCGCCTCGGCCGCCATCGACAGCAGCGTCCGTTGCGCGATCGTCTCCGCGAGGCCCGGTTGGCGGCGCGTTTCCAACGTCGCAGCAGCCAGTTGTCCCATTGCCGTTTCGAGCCGCGCGGCGTTCCAGGCACGCAGCGCGGTTTCGACGCGCTGCTTGCGCGAGAAATGCACCGGCGGCCGGCCGCGCATCATCACATTGTCGATGCTGTCACCGCTGTCCAGCGCAAGCCGCATACGGTGCAGTTGCGCGCTCTGCCGCAGCGCCGCCCCGACGATCGCGGCCGGATTTGACCCCGCATTGCGGGCCTTCTTGAACTCGGTTTCCAGTTCGGCCGGCTGCCCCGCGAAAGCCGCATCGACAACGCTGTCAAGCGCTTCGGCCGAGGCGTCAGAAACGACCGCGACGATGTCGTCGATCGTCACGGTGGTTTTTCCGGCGGCAAAAGTCGCAAGCTTGCGAAGTTCGCTGCGCGAAGCGAGACGATCGGCGCCGAGCAAAGTCGCGAGCATGTCGCGCGCATCGGGCGTGATCGCCAGTCCGGCTTCGCGCATCTCCTCGTCGATCAAGCGGGCGATGTCGCGGTCGCGATCGGGGTAACACGCCACCGCAGCCGCAGTTTTCGACTTCTCGCACAGGCTGCGCAGCGGCGCATTGGCGCGCAGCTCGCCAGCCTCGATGATGACTCGGCAATCCTGCGGTGGGTTTTCGAGCACAGCCTCGATTGACGGCAGAATGTTGTGTCGTGAACTGACCTTCACGACCACGACGCGGCGCCCGCCGAACATCGGAATGCTGTTCACTTCATCGGCGAGCCGGCCAGGATCAGTACCGAGCGCATCGCTTTCGAGCTTGACCACGGCGAAGCCGTCATTCGGGTCGTCGACCAAAGCCGCGGCGAGCTTGTCGACGCGCTCGCGCACCAAGCCCTCATCCGGCCCATAAACGAGGATGATCGTGGCAGCGCCAGGCTTACTGATAAAGCGCTCGGCGTCGGCAGCCTTGATCGCCGTCATGGCGCAGGTCAGGTGCCAGCGGTGAAGTAAGAGGCAAGCCGGTTGCGGATGCTTTCAGACACCGTCAGCGCCGCGCGATTCTCGGCGTCGCGCAGGCCGCGCTCGCCGACGAAACGCTGCTGCGAACCCGGGATGTTGTAGGAGACCTCGCCGGTTGCGCTGCCCCGGACAACGGGACGGCCGGTCGCGAGGTCGGTCAGCACATAGGTCGCGGTGAGCCGATAGTTGAAAATTTCCGTGCGGCCCGAATTGATGTCGACGATGACCGGAATGCCGCTGCCATTCAAAATGACTTTGAGGCGGTGGGTCGGCGAGGTCGTGCCGCGGCCGCCGGTCAGGGCAAAGATCAAATCATTGCGCAGCTCCACGGAAATCCGCGAGATGCGTTGGCCTTGCGGCGTGTCGATTTCCGGGACGTCGACGCTCGCCAGGGCGAGCGCCATTGCGCTTTCGCCATTCGCCGGCCCGCCCGACAGCCGCTCGCCATACATCGGCTGAAAGCAGCCGGCGGCAAGCGCGGCAATGCCGATCGCCGCAAGCGCGCGGACGAAGGTAAGAGTGCGGTCAGGCAACGACATTCACGATCCTCTGCGGGACGACAATGACCTTTTTCGGGCTCTTGCCGTCGAGCGCCTTTTTGACCACGTCCAGGGCCAATACCGCGCTTTCTATAGCCTCTTTTCCCGCATCATGCGCGACGGTGACATCGGCCCGCTTTTTGCCGTTGATTTGCACGGGCAAGGTGATCGTCTGTTCCTGAAGAAGCGCGGTCTCGGCCTGCGGCCATGATTCGCTGGCGACCAGACTTTTATGTCCCAGCGCCGCCCAGCACTCCTCGGCGAGGTGCGGCATCATCGGATGGAAGAGGCGGACCAGAATGTCCCCGGCCTCCCGCAACGCCCAGGCAAGATCCGGCGGCGGGGCCTGTTCGGTCGAGCCGATCGCGTCATTCAGCGCATTGGAGAATTCATAGACATGCGCGACGCAGCGGTTAAACCTCAATTTCTCGATGTCGCCCGACACATTGGAGAGCGCGCGGTGCGCGGCCTTGCGGACCTTTTCGGCTTCGGCGGAGAACTGCGCGGGTCTCGCGGCCGGCGCCTTCACATGCGCGATCTCGCCGACGGTGCGCCACAGCCGTTGCACAAAGCGGCTTGCGCCTTGCACGCCTTCCTCGCTCCAGATGACGTCGCGGTCGGGCGGTGAATCCGACAACATGAACCAGCGGGCGACGTCCGCGCCGTAGCTTTCCATGATGTCGTCGGGGTCGACCGTGTTCTTCTTTGACTTCGACATCTTTTCGATGGAGCCGATTTCGATCGGCGCTCCGGTCGTGATGTGCGTAGCCTTGCGCGCCCCTTCGCCGCCCTCGATTTTCACTTCGGCGGGAAGGACCCAATTGCCCGCCTGGTCGCGGTAGGTCTCGTGCACCACCATGCCCTGGGTGAACAAACCCGCGAACGGTTCGTCAAGACCGACGTGGCCGGTTTTGTGCATTGCGCGGGTGAAGAAGCGTGAATAGAGCAGATGCAGGATCGCGTGCTCGACGCCGCCGATATATTGATCGACCGGCAACCAATGGTCGACGACCTTGCGGTCGGTCGGTGATTGCGTGCGCCACGGATCGGTGAAGCGCGCAAAATACCACGACGAGTCGACGAAGGTATCCATCGTGTCGGTCTCGCGCCGCGCGGCGCCGCCGCATTGCGGACACTTGACGTTCTTCCAGGTGGGGTGCCGGTCGAGCGGATTGCCCGGCTTGTCGAAGGTCACGTCCTCGGGAAGCTCGACCGGCAAATCCTTTTCCGGCACGGGCATCACGCGGCATTTCTCGCAATGGATGATAGGGATGGGGCAACCCCAATAACGCTGGCGCGAGATGCCCCAATCACGCAGCCGGTAGTTTACCTGGCGCTTGCCGACCGGCCGGTTGCCGCGCGTTTCTTGCTCGAGACGCTTCGCCATTTCCTCGCGCGCCGCTTCCGGCGTCATGCCGTCGAGGAAGCGCGAATTGATCATCTTGCCGTCTTCGAGATACGGCACGTCGGTGATGACGAAGGTTGCGGGATCCTGGCCCGGGGGGCAGACGACAGGCGTGTTGCCGAGCATGTACTTGTTGGCGAAGTCGAGGTCGCGCTGATCGTGCGCGGGGCAGCCGAAAATCGCGCCGGTGCCGTAGTCCATCAGAATGAAATTGGCGACGTAAACCGGCAGCTTCCAATTCGCATCGAAGGGATGGATTGCCTTGATCCCGGTGTCGTAGCCCATCTTCTCCGCGGTATCGATGTCGGCCTGCGCCGTGCCCATTTTCTTGCATTCAGCGATGAAGGCCGCGAGCTTTGCATCTTTCGCTGCGGCGGCCTGCGCCAGCGGATGATCCGGTGAGATCGCCATGAATTTCGCGCCGAACAAAGTGTCGTGGCGCGTCGTGAAGATTTCGAGCTCGTTTTCCTTGTTCAGGGTGGTCGCCGGGTCGAGCATGAAGCGCACCAACAGCCCTTCGCTGCGGCCGATCCAGTTCTTCTGCATCAGCTTGACCTTCTCCGGCCAGCGGTCGAGCGTGTCGATCGCCTCCAGAAGATCCTGCGCATAGTCGCTGATCTTGAAGACCCATTGGTGCAGGTCGCGCTGCACGACTTCGGCGCCGGAACGCCAGCCGCGGCCGTCGATCACCTGCTCGTTGGCGAGCACGGTCTGATCGACCGGATCCCAGTTCACCTTGCGATATTCGCGCGCGACCAGCCCCGCTTTGAGAAAGTCCAGGAACATCTTCTGCTGGTGCTTGTAATAGGACGGGTCGCAGGTCGCGATTTCACGCGTCCAGTCGAGCGACAGCCCCATCGACTTGAGCTGGTTCTTCATCGTCGCGATGTTGTCGTAGGTCCACCCTTTCGGGTGCACCTTGCGCTCGATCGCGGCGTTTTCGGCGGGCATGCCGAACGCGTCCCAGCCCATAGGATGTAGCACGTTCATGCCCATGGCGCGCTTGTAGCGTGCGACCACGTCGCCCATCGTGTAGTTGCGCACGTGGCCCATGTGGATGCGCCCCGACGGATAGGGAAACATCTCGAGCACGTAATATTTCGGGCGGGGGTCGGCGTTCGACGTCGTGAAGATGCCGCGCTCGGCCCAGATTTTCTGCCATTTCGGCTCGGCAGTGCGGGCGTTGTAACGCTCGTTGAAGGGCTGATGCTCGGTCATCGAGGGCGTTGTTTCCACGAAAGTTCTTTACCGGTCAACGGTTTGGTGCCGCGAAAAACGACAGTCAGGACCCCTTTGACGGGCCTTTTTGTATAGTGCGGCCATGAGCGACGGACTCAATCAGGTGAAAGCCGAAATCGCACGGGCGTGCCGGGATGCCGGGCGCGAGCCTTCGTCCGTGACGTTGATCGCGGTGTCGAAGACCTTTCCCCCCGAAGCCATCACGCCGGTGATCGCGGCGGGGCAGCGCGTGTTCGGTGAAAACCGCGTCCAGGAGGCCAAGGCCAAATGGCCGGCGCTGCGCGACCAGACGCCCGGTATCGAACTGCACCTGATCGGCCCGCTGCAATCCAACAAGGCGAAGGAGGCCGTGGCGCTGTTCGACGCCATTCATGCGGTTGACCGCGACAGCCTGTGCGACGCGCTCGCCAGGGAGATCAACAAGCAAAACAAGAATCCGCTGTTATTCGCGGAGATCAATACCGGCGGCGAACCTCAGAAAGCCGGCGTGTTGCCGCAGGAGGCCGACGCTTTTCTGGTCCGATGCCGCGAAACTTACGGGCTCACCATCGCGGGCCTGATGTGCATTCCCCCGCTGGAGGAATCGCCGG
>JAFBAG010000274.1 GCA_019247925.1 Pseudolabrys sp. | reverse complement strand
AGGCCGCGCGGTCGAGATGACGACCGGCGAAGCCGCTGTTGCTTCGCTGATCGCACACGGGCTCGATACGCTCTACGTTCTGCCGGGCGTGCACAACGATCACCTGTTCGACGCGCTGCATGGCGCGGCCGACCGGTTGCGCACCGTTCATACCCGACACGAACAGGGCGCGGGCTACATGGCGCTCGGCGCCGCGCTCGCAACCGGCAAACCTCAAGCCTACGCGGTGGTCCCCGGACCCGGCCTGCTCAATTCCGGCGCCGCTTTGTTGACGGCTTATGGAATGAACGCGCCAGTGCTGGCGTTGATCGGACAAATTCCACAGAAAGCGATCGGCGAAGGCCAGGGACATCTGCACGAGATCCGCGACCAGGCCGGCATCCTGTCGCGGCTTGTCGATTTTTCCGCGCATATCAAAAAGCCGAGCGATGCACCCGGGCTTGTCGCCAAGGCCTTTCGCGCGATGGCGGTCAGGCGGCGGGGCCCCGCCGCGCTTGAATGCGCGATCGATGTCTGGGGACAGCGAAGCTACGTCACCCCTGTCGCACCGCTGCCAGCGCGCGAGCCGCCGATCGACAGTGATGCTGTGACAAAGGCCGCGAAACTGATCGGCAAGGCGAAACGCATTTTGATCGTCTGTGGCGGCGGCGCCCAGGACGCTTCCGCCGAAGTCACCGCGCTGTCCGCCATGCTGCAAGCGCCGGTGCTCGGCTATCGGCGCGGACGAGGCGTGCTCGACAGCCGCGATCCCCTGAGCGTGACCTTGCCGCTGGGCCGCGATCTGTGGGGCGAGGCGGACCTCGTCATCGGCGTAGGGACGCGTCTCCTCACCGGATTGACAGCATGGGGACACGACAGCGACCTGAAAATTGTCCGCATTGATTCCGATGCGGAAGAGCCCGCGCGCGTTAAACGGCCGGCCGCCGCACTGATCGGCGATGCAGGGCGCGTGCTGCGCGCACTACTTGCGGAATTGCCGAAGCACAACGAAAGGCGCGTCTCGCGGCGGCAGGAAATGCAGGAGCGGCAGGCAGTCTGGAGCGACAAGTTGCAAAAGCTGGCGCCGCAGATTGCCTTTCTTGAGGCGATCCGCGCGGAATTGCCGGAGAACGGAATTTTCGTCGATGAGGTAACGCAGATTGGCTTCGCGGCGCGGCTTGCCTTCCCGGTCTACAAGCCGCGGACTTTTCTCTCGCCGGGCTTTCAGGACAATCTCGGCTGGGGTTTTGCGACCGCGCTCGGGGCGCAGGACGCGCGGCGTGATGTCCCTGTTGTCTCCATCAACGGCGACGGCGGCTTTCTCTACACCGGCAATGAACTCGCCACCGCAATGCGCCACAACATTCCTCTCACGGCAATCGTGTTCTCCGACGGCGCCTTCGGCAACGTGCGGCGAATCCAAGAGGAGCGGTTCGGCAACCGGCTGATCGCTTGCGATCTCGCCAATCCGGATTTCGTCAAATACGCGGACAGTTTCGGCGCCGCGGCGGAGCGCGTCCGCAGCCCAGAGGAGCTGCGCAGCGCGCTGAAATATGCCTTTGCGCGGCGGCAGCCGACCCTGATCGAAGTTCCGGTGGGGCCATTCCCGAGCCCATGGGAATTCATCCACATGCCCCGGGTGCGCGGCCAATAATCGGGTTGGCAACGAACCCCTGCTTTGCGCTAGTTTCGCGTTATGCAGCCGATCACCGCCAGTGAGGAACTGGCAAAAGCCTGCGCGCACATGGCGAAGCACGCCTTCGTCACCGTCGACACGGAATTCCTGCGCGAGACGACCTACTACCCCCTGCTCTGCGTCGCGCAGATGGCGAGCCTCGACGACGCGGTGGTGATCGACGCCCTCGCGCCCGGCCTCGACCTCGCCCCTTTCTTCGATCTGATGACGAATGAAAGCGTCGTGAAGGTGTTTCACGCCCCGCGGCAGGACATCGAAATCGTCTGGAACATGGCGAAGAAGATTCCGCATCCGATCTTCGACACCCAGGTCGCGGCGATGGTGCTCGGCTATGGCGACTCGATTTCCTACGACCAATTGGTCCAGCGCATTACCGGCGACACGCTCGACAAATCGAACCGCTTCACCGACTGGCAACGGCGGCCGCTGACAGAAGCGCAGCTGCGTTACGCCGTCTCCGACGTGACGCATCTGCGCGATGTGTATCTGAAACTCTCCGCCGATCTTCAATCGCGGGGCCGCGCCGATTGGGTCGAGGCCGAGATGAATGTCCTCACTTCGCCGGAGACCTATCGCATGGCTCCGGAAACGGCGTGGGAGCGGCTCAAAACGCGCGTCCGTAAGCCGAAAGAGCTCGCCGTGCTGATCGAGGTCGCCGCTTGGCGCGAGCGCGAGGCGCAGACCCGCGACGTGCCGCGCGGCCGCGTCCTCAAGGATGATGTGATCGGCGACATCGCCATCCAGGCGCCGACCTCGATCGAGCGGCTCGGCAACTTGCGCTCGTTGCCCAAAGGCTTCGAACGCTCGCGTTGGGGCGAGTCTATCGTCGAAGCCGTGCAACGCGGCTTGGCGCGCGACCCGAAAACCCTGCCTCGCATCGAGCGGTTCAAGCCCGCGCAAAACGGCGCCGCAACCGTCGAGCTTCTCAAGGTTCTGCTGCGCATGACCGCCGAGAAAAACGGGGTCGCCGCCAAGGTAATCGCGACGGTGGATGATCTGGACCGGATCGCCGCCGATGACGACGCCAAGGTGCCGGCTTTGCAGGGTTGGCGGCGCGAACTGTTCGGCGAACGCGCGCTGGCGCTCAAGCACGGCAAGCTCGCCCTCGCGGTCGAGAAAAACCGCGTTGTCGCGCTCGACCGCTAGTTCTCGATCGCCTGCTCGCGGCCGATCAGGCGGGCCAAGGCGCGCAAGCGATTGTGGACGCGATCGCCAGCGAGCCGCGCATAAGGTCCCGGCAGGCTGAGAACGAGTTTTTTCTTGCGCACCGCGAGCGGCGTCTTGGGCAACACCCCGCCCTCGCCGGCCGAGATCATATAGGCGACGCGCATCGCGGCCCCGAGCACGCGCGCGCGATCAAGCATGCGGGTTGTGGCGAGCTCGCGCAGCCGCGGAGAGAGCTCCTCTTCGCTCAACCCGGCATGGCGGAAATACACGGTGAGCGCGAGGAAGGCGCGGCCCGGATGATCGATTCCGGCAAAAGCGGCATGGGCAACGATGTTCATGGATTGCTCGCCGCGATAAT
>JAFBAG010000235.1 GCA_019247925.1 Pseudolabrys sp. | reverse complement strand
CCGATATCGACATGCGCGCCTTCGCCAAGGGCGCGGGGGCCAACGTGAATTTTCCGGCTGGCGCGATTGTGTTCAGCAAAGGCGATCCGGGCAATTGTATGTACGTAGTTCAGTCCGGCGTTATCGAGATGGTGCTCGGCGACAAGGTGATCGAGACCTGCGGCCCCAACGAGGCGATCGGTTTCATGTCGATGGTCGATGGCGCGCCGCGCTCCTCGACAGCGCGCGTCAAGGAGCCATGCGAACTCTCCGCGATCGACGAGCGTCGTTTCCGCTTCATGGTGGACGAGGTGCCGAATTTTGCGATGTACCTGTTCGGTGCGATGGCCCGCCGCATCCGCGGCATGGGCAATGCGCTTAAATAACCTGGCGTTGGAGTAGTGGCGCGCAAGGTTCTCATCACCGCCGGCGCCGCCGGCATCGGCCGTGAATTCGCCCGCGCCTTCGCCGCGCAAGGCGACACGATTTTCGTCTGCGACATCGACGACAACGCGCTGGCCGAGGTTCAGAAGGACATCGCTGGCGTGATCGCCGCGCGCTGCGATATGTCGAAGCGCGCCGAGATCGAGCGCATGGTGCCGGATGCGGTCGGCAAGCTCGGCGGACTCGACATCCTCATCAACAATGCTGGCGTCGCCGGGCTGACCTTGCCGGTCGAGCAATATCCGCCCGACGATTGGGACAAGGTGGTCGCCATCAACCTCACCGCGATGTTCCACGTGACGCGGCTCGCCATTCCGCACCTCAAGAAATCGAAGGCGGGCGTCATCATCAATCTGTCGTCGATTGCCGGGCGCGGCGGCTTCGAGAACCGCTCGCCTTATGCCGCGACCAAATGGGGCGTGATCGGCTTCACCAAGACGCTGGCGATGGAGCTCGGCGCCTGGGGCATCCGCGCCAATGCCATCGCGCCGGGCGCGGTCGCCGGCGACCGCATCGTACGGGTGTTTCAGGGGCGCGCGCAGATCTCGGGGCGCTCGATGGACGAGGTGAAGGCCGAGGCGATGTCGCAGCAATCGATCAAGGAGCTGGTCGATCCCAAGGACATCGCCGCGCTCGGCGTCTTCCTCGCCTCCGACGCGGCCAAGGCGATCTCGGGCCAGGTGATGCCGATCGATAATGATCGGCAGCGCGTTTAGTCCAGCTTCGCAATCACCGCGATGCGGTTGATCTGGCCGGCCTTGAAGGCATCGAGGAACGCGCCGTAATTCTTAAACGAGATGCAGCCGTGCGACTGGCCGTTCGGCCCGAGCATATAGGTGTGAGCGAGGATGCCATCGCGGCCGAAGATCGCCTCTTCGCCGCCCATCGGCAACATGCGGATCGCCTCGACGCCGTGGAAAAGCGACTCGCGCATCTTGAGATCGTAGACATGGGGTGGGGTCACGCCGCGCATGCGCACATGGGCAAAGCGTGGATTGTCCATCATCTCGCCGTAGCCCGAATGCGCCTCGAGCGAAGAGCCATCCGGCATGTAGACCTTTTTGTCGGAAATCACATAGACCGCCGTCTGCTTGTCGTAGGGGGCGGTGGGGAGAACGAAGGGGCGCACGTCGCGCATCGTATTGCGCATCGTGTCAGGCGGGGTGAGCGCGGCGACGCGCACCGGGCCGGCTTGGCCCCAGAGTTTCTCATGAGGCGTGAGCTTGCGCGCCTTCGCGGCGGCGGCGAGCTTAACGGAGAGGTTCGGCGTCGCCGCGGGGAAAGGCGCGAGATCGACATGCTCGGGAAGCTTCACCTCCGCGGTCGTCTCGGCGGCATAGCCGAGCGCGCCGGTGGTCTCCGGCTCGTCAGCCGGCCGTTCGCGCGGCAGCGGAATGGACGCGAGCTCAATGACCTTCTCGACCTTGGATGCGACTTTGAATTTTTTCGGCGCCTCGACCAGCACGTATGGGTTGCGCACGACCACCGGCGGCGGACCGTGGTCGATCAGCGCGACCTTGAGCTTGCCCTGGGTGACGAGCGGCGGGACGTCGTAACGCCCGCCGGTGCTGGTCAATGCGGTGCCGGCGGCGCCAATCGCGACAAAACTGAGGGTGAAGGCCGCGCGGCGCACGCTGCGGGCCAGCGCATCGTCGCCCTTTCGGGCAACGGCTCGGCTGGCCGCACGGGCGGATGAAGGATGGACGCCAGACCCCACGGAACGCACGCGACACGCGCCGTCCCCCCGCGCGGGCTGCGCGGATTGCTCCCCAAAGACGGCGAGCGCTGAGGGTCGCGGGTTTTGGCTAAAATTCGCTTAAAACGCCGGGTTCCATCCGGCCTCGCTCAGCGTATCAGCGCCCGGACGACGATGAAGTTGTAGACCGTGCCCAGGACGCTCGCGACCACCCAGCCGGTGACCAGGCTCCAGACCGCGACATTGAGCCAGATCGTCGACGTGTCGATCGGCGCGCCGAACAGGGTCGTGACCAGGCCGTAGGCCGGGCGCATCGGCAGGAACAGCGCCGCGAGGATGGCGATGACGAAGAACACGGCGAGCGCTGCGGAAAAGCCCCAGCCGAGCGCCGGGACGCTGAGCTTGGCGTGTGCGTGAGTGGTCATGATCTGCCTCCTGTGTGCGGCGACTATCGCTGCGCCCGGCAAGAGGGGCCTTGAGGCAAATCAAATGCGGCGAGGCGCCGCAGGCCCCGTCTCATTCGTCACGCGGCCGTCGGCTATTTTTTGGCAGCTTTTTTCGAGGACGTCGCTTTAGCCGGGGGCTTAGCTCCGCCCTTGCCCGGCAACACGGGCGCTTTGGCGGATTGTTTGGCGGCCTGCTTCGCGCCCTTCGCCGCAGGAGCAGCCGGCTTCGCGGGAGCCTTTGCGGCTGTCTTCGCCGCGCTCTTTGGCGGAGCAACTTTCCCACCTTTGGCCGGAGCCGGCGGCTTCGCAGCTTTCGGCGCCACCTTCGGCAGCTTGCTCGCCGCCTTCGCCATGCGAGCGATCAGGGCGGCCTTCTTGGCGGCGTCTTTCTTGGCCTGGATCTCGGCGTTCTTGCGCTCCTGCGCTTCCTTGGCGATGCGCAGCTCGCGCAGCTTCGCCATGTTGTCGCGGGCGAACTGCTGCTGCGCGACGTACTCGGCCATGGCCGCGCGCGCCTCGCGTTCCTGATCCTCGCGGCGCGAAAGCACGCTCGAGCGCGGCTCGCCGTCCTCGCTCTCCTCGCCGTCTTCACTCTGCGCCTCGGAATCGCCCTCCGCCGCGGCCTTCGCTTTGTCCTTCGAAGGCTTCGGCGGTGCAGATTTGGCCGTCTTGGTCGGTTTAGCCATAGCCCCTATATGGCGTTCCTTTTGCCCACATCACCCCGTCATGAACATCCTGTGGTCGAGCCGCAAGTGTCGCATTTCAGACATGTGCCGTTACGCACAAGCGTGAAGTGCTGGCACTCTTGGCAGGCCTCGCCCTCATAGCCCTTGGCCTTGGCCTCGGCGCGCTTGACCGCGGCCGAAGGCTGCGCCGATGGCGTCGCGCGCACTTCGAGCTGCTGCGCGGGCGAAAGCTTGGCTTCCGGCTCAGCCTTGAGCGCGACGGCGCCGACCGCGTCCGTGCGCGGAGCAGGGGCCAAAGTTGTAGGATTGCCAATTGCCGTGACGTTCTCGGCTGGCGCTGACGCGCCGCCCGACACGACTTGCAGCTTGTCGGTGCGGTTGCGGGTCAGCCCGCGCGAGACGAAGCGGGCCGCCGCCGGCGGTTTGCCTTCCTCCTCGCCCTTGCCGAGCGCATCGAACGCGCCTTCCGACGGATCGACGTGGCCGAGATCGAAGCGGCCCATGTACGAGACGGCGAGCTCGCGGAACACGTAGTCGAGGATCGAGGTCGCGAACTTGATCGTGTCGTTGCCCTGCACCGGGCCGGACGGCTCGAAGCGGGTGAAGGTGAAGGCGTCGACATATTCGTCGAGCGGCACGCCGTATTGCAGGCCGAGCGAGACCGCGATCGCGAAGTTGTTGATGAAGGACCGGAGAGCCGCGCCTTCCTTGTGCATGTCGATGAAAATCTCGCCCAGGCGGCCGTCATCGTATTCGCCGGTGCGGAGATACACTTTGTGGCCGCCGACGACGGCTTTCTGGGTGTAACCCTTGCGGCGGCCGGGGAGCTTCTCGCGCTCGCGCAGCACGGTGATGCGCTCGACGATCTTCTCGACCACCTTCTCGGAAATCGCCGAGACACGCGCCGCGGCAGGCTGCGCTAGCAGCGCTTCGACGGCATCTTCCTCATCCTCCTCATCGGCGATGAGCTGCGAATTGAGCGGCTGCGAGAGCTTCGAGCCGTCGCGATAGAGCGCGTTGGCTTTCAGCGCGAGTTTCCAGGAGAGGAGATAGGCTTCCTTGCAGTCCTCGACCGTCGCCTCGTTCGGCATGTTGATGGTCTTGGAGATCGCGCCCGAGATGAAGGGCTGCGCCGCCGCCATCATGCGGATGTGGCTCTCCACAGACAGATAACGTTTGCCAGTGCGCCCGCACGGATTGGCGCAATCGAACACCGGATAGTGCTCGGCCTTGAGATGCGGCGCGCCCTCGACCGTCATCGCACCGCAGACATGGATGTTGGCGGCTTCGATCTCGCGCTTGGAGAAGCCGAGCGCGGCGAGAAGATCGAAGGTCGGCTGCGCGACGTCGTCGGCGGGCAGCGCCAAAGTCTTGACGACAAAGTCTTCGCCGAGCGTCCATTTGTTGAAGGCGAACTTGATGTCGAAGGCGGTTGGCAGCGCCTTCTCGATCTTGGCGATGGCTTCGTCGGTGAAGCCTTTCGCTTTCAGAGTGGTGTGGTTGATCGCCGGCGCCTGGCCGAGCGAGCCGTGGCCGACCGCGTAGCTTTCGATCTCGGCGATCTGGCTCTCGCTGTAGCCCAGCGCGCGCAGCGCGTCCGGCACGGCGCGGTTGATGATCTTGAAGTAGCCGCCGCCGGCGAGCTTCTTGAACTTCACCAGCGCGAAGTCGGGCTCGATGCCGGTGGTGTCGCAATCCATCACGAGGCCGATCGTGCCGGTCGGCGCGATCACGGTCGATTGCGCGTTGCGGTAGCCATAGGCCTCGCCGAGATTGAGCGCGCGATCCCAGGCGATGCGGGCGCGGTCGGACAATTCGGTGAAGCCGGCGATAGCCGGCGTGACGAGGTCGCCGGTGAGCGACTTGTGGTCGAGCGGGACCGGCGGGGTCGCGACGCGCTCATAGCCGGTGCGCTCGCCATGCGCGGCGCGCCGATGATTGCGCATCACGCGCAGCATGTGCTCGCGGTTCTTCTTGTAGCCGGGGAAGGGCCCGAGCTTCTGCGCCATTTCGGCCGAAGTCGCATAGGACACGCCGGTCATGATCGCGGTGAGCGCGCCGCAGATCGCACGGCCGGCGTCCGAGTCATAGGCGATGCCCGAGGTCATCAGCAGGCCGCCGATATTGGCGTAGCCGAGGCCGAGGGTGCGGAATTCGTAGGACAGCTCCGCGATCTGGCGCGATGGGAATTGCGCCATCATCACCGAGATTTCGAGCACGATGGTCCACAGCCGCACGCCGTGCTCGTAGCTGTCGACGTCGAACCTGCCGGTCTTCTCGTCGCGGAAGGTGAGGAGGTTGAGCGAGGCGAGATTGCAGGCCGTGTCGTCGAGGAACATGTATTCCGAGCACGGATTGCTGGCGCGGATCTCGCCCGAGGCCGGGCAGGTGTGCCAGTCGTTCACCGTCGTGTGGTATTGCAGGCCCGGATCCGCCGACGCCCAAGCGGCATAACCGATCTTCTCCCACAGATCGCGCGCGCCGAGCGTCTTCGCCACCTTGCCATTCTTGCGGAAGGTCAAGTCCCACTTGCCGTCGCTCTCGACAGCTTTGAGGAACTGGTCGGTGATGCGCACCGAATTGTTCGAGTTCTGACCCGCGACGGTGAGATAGGCTTCGCTGTCCCAATCGGTGTCGTAGGTCGGGAAGTTGATGTCCTTGTAGCCCTGCTTGGCGAACTGGATGACGCGCTTGATATAGTTATCCGGCACCATCGCCTTGCGCGCGAGCTTGATCTCGCGCTTGAGCGCGGGATTCTTGTCCGGCGAGAAGCAATCGTCGCCAGAGCCTTCGCAGTTCACGCAGGCCTTGAGCACCGCGCGCAGATGCTTCTGGTTGATCTTCGAGCCGGTGACGAGCGCCGCCACCTTCTGCTCTTCCATCACCTTCCAGTCGATGTACTGCTCGATATCCGGATGGTCGACGTCGACCACCACCATCTTGGCGGCGCGGCGCGTCGTGCCGCCCGACTTGATCGCGCCCGCGGCGCGGTCGCCGATCTTCAGGAACGACATGAGGCCCGACGACTTGCCGCCGCCGGAGAGCTTCTCGCCTTCGCCGCGCAGCGAGGAGAAGTTCGAGCCCGTGCCCGAGCCGTATTTGAACAGGCGCGCTTCGCGCACCCATAGATCCATGATGCCGCCTTCGTTGACGAGATCGTCGGAGACGGACTGGATGAAGCAGGCGTGCGGCTGCGGATGCTCGTAGGCCGATTTGGATTTGGTCAGCTTGCCGGTGAAGGGATCGACGTAGAAATGGCCTTGGCCGGGACCGTCAATGCCGTAAGCCCAGTGCAGGCCGGTGTTGAACCATTGCGGCGAGTTCGGCGCGCACATCTGCGCGGCTAGCATGTAGCGCAACTCATCGAAAAAGGCCTGGGCGTCGGCTTCGGAATCGAAATAGCCGCCCTTCCAGCCCCAATAGGTCCAGGTTCCGGCCAGCCGATCGAAGACCTGCTTGGAAGAAATCTCGCCGATCGTGCGTTCCTTTTCCGGCAGCGCCGCCAGCGCTGCTTCGTCGGCGACCGAGCGCCACAGGAAGGAGGGGACGGAATTCTCTTCGACCTTCTTCAGCCGCGCCGGGACGCCGGCCTTGCGGAAATATTTTTGCGCTAGGACGTCGGAGGCGACCTGCGACCAGAATTCGGGGACCTCGACATTGTCGAGCTTGAAAACGACCGAGCCGTCCGGATTGCGGATTTCGGAAGTGGTGTGACGGAAGGTGATGGTCTCGTAAGCCGATTGGCCTTCCTTGGTGTAGCGCCGTTCGATCCGCATATTCTTTTTGCCCCTAGTGCTCGATTTTATCGCCGGCGGATCCTGTCCGTCCGCTTGGCCGTTCACGCACTCTGACGTCGCCACCCTTGTTATTTAGGTCCTCATTCCCCGCTCGCACGGCGCAGTAACCCCTTGCCCCGCAAGGCTTTTTCTTGCCCCGGGTGCCCAGACGCTGCGTTGTGGAGGTTCGGAGGACTTAAAAACTCAACCGACCGACCAACTGAAGCTAGGTGGACTCACCGCGACCGTCAACAACAGATTGGGGGTCGGGTATTACCAAATCACTAAATGTTGTGGTTAGCGGGGACAAATCGCCTCGAAACCGGCCCGAGTATGACCTTCTGCCCGGAGGCGGAAAGCGTTTTTCGCATCGCGCCGCGATAGGTTTTGATGCCTATCTCCATGACACACAAATGACCGCCAATCGGGGCTTGCGGGCACTTTAAGAATGAAATCCTGCCGCGGCCGCGCCGGGGACAAGCATGGGAAAACTCCCGATGAGGGCGATCGGGAGTCAGCGATTCTCGAAAGCCACTCAAACGCTTAGCCCCTAAGCGCGGCTTTGTTCCGCACCCGACACCCTCTGCCCCAAGGTGTGGACGGGCCACGGCGGATGCCAACAATCCTTTGTCCTGCTTGCCGCAGCCGCATCGCGCTGGCACAACGCGACAAAACCGGCGCGGAAAAAAACCCAGCAATGAAAAACCTCCTGCTGCGCACCTTCACCTGGTGGAATTCGCAGACCTTCGGCACCCAGCTCTGGACCTGGCTCTATGGCGAATTCGTCGGCGAGGACGAGTTCGGCAACCGCTATTTCCGCGCCAAAGGCGGCAAGGTCGACAAGACGCTGGGGTTTGAGCGGCGCTGGGTGGTTTATGCCGGCTATGCCGAGCCCTCGACCATCCCGCCGTCATGGCATGGCTGGATGCATCATACGGTGGATACGCCACCGACTGCGGAGAGCTATCAGCCGCGGGCGTGGCAAAAGCCGCATCGGCCTAATCTGACGGGGACCGCCGGCGCGCTGCGGCCGCCCGGCTCGACGCTGGCGCAGGGCCGCCGCCCGAAAGCGACCGGCGACTACAAGGCTTGGACGCCGTAGAGAGTCGTCATGGTCCGCGATCGGGTCCGGCCGCAGGCCGGCCCGACGAAAGGCTCCGGCGGATCATCCAGCGCTTGTTCAGACAAAGACGAGGAGCCGGATGCCCGCGTTCGCGGGCATTAGCGGAGGAATTCTACTGCGTGGCTTCGAGTCCGAGCTGCTTGACCAGATCGCCCCACTTCTTTCGCTCGGCGACGAGATAGGCCTCTGTTTCCGGCAGCGACGGCGGATCGATGGGGAGTAGGCCGATATCGGCGACCTTCTTCTTCATGTCCGGATCGGCCATTATTTTTTTCATCTCGGCGTGCAGACGCTCCACGATTTCCTTTGGCGTGCCGGCGGGAGCAAACAGCATGTGCCAGGACACCGCCTCGAAACCCGGCGCGGGGGCGGCCTCGGCGAAGGGCTTCACGTCAGGCAGTTGCGGCAGCGGCGACGATGAGGAGACAGCGAGTGCGCGCAGCTTCCCGTCCTTGATGAGAGGCAGCGACGCGCCGGCTTCCGCGAAGCCGAGCTGGACGTGACCGGCCGCAATGTCCTGGATGGACTGCGGCGTCGAGCGATAGGGCACATGCGTCATCTTCAGGTCGAAGCGGTTCTTCATGTATTCGATCGACAGATGCTGCGCGACGCCGGCGCCGGGCGATGAATAGGTCAGCGCCGGCTCGCTTTTTTTAGCGAGCGCGATCAGCGCCGGCACATTGTCGGCGGGCAAATTCGGATTGACGACCAGGATGAAGGGGGACTTCACGTAAAACGACACGGGCGTGAAGTCCTTCACCTCGTAGTTCACCTTCTTGTAGAGGGCGAGGTTGATTGCCATCGCCGAAGAGGTGGAAACGAGCAGCGTGTAGCCATCGGGTGGGGAGGTCGCGACCTGTTGCGCGGCGAGCATCAGCGCGGCACCGGGCTTGTTCTCGACCACCACGGGCTTGCCCAGCGCGCTGGATAGCCGATCGGCGTAAAGGCGCACCAGGGTGTCCATGCCGGATCCGGCCGCAAGCGGCACCACGATGGTGATGGCCTTGTTCGGATAGGGCTGGGCCTTGCTCGCTCCTGCCGGAACGAGAACAAGCGCAAGCGCGGCGAAAAAATAGCGGATCAAAGTCGTCATGGTCGCTTCCCGGTCCCCTTTTGGCTCCGATCGAATGTCGGATTGATGAGACGATGCCGATTCAGGGGGGCTGCGACAAGGCGGCGAAATGCGCGGCTCGGGATGCGGTGCGCGCCCTTTCCCCGCCGCAATCCCCATGTTAACCGCTGCGGACCGGCGCCCTAGCGCCGCAATAGCCGGACTTGTCCGAAAATACTGGCCGAATTCACGATGCGGCAGGCGCTTTATCTCTTCGGCATTCTGGTCCTGGCGGCGATGGCCTCACCGGCCGGCGCGCAAGGCATCTTTGACTCGATCTTTGGCAGCCCGCCGCGTCCGCCCGCCGACGTGCCCAGCGGGCGCATGCCGCCGCCGCCCTCCTCAGGATTGCCGCGCAACGAGCCACCAGCGGCTCCACAGCCGCCGCCCATGAACCAGCCACCACAGGCGCGGCCCGGCGCAGGGAGCACCATCCAGACGCAGCCGTTGTCGCCGATCCAAGGAGCGCCCGCTCAAGGCGCGCCGCCGCCCGCTCAGGCCGCTCCCGGCCAAGTGCCGCAAGTGCCGCAAGCGCCGGCGCAGGCGGGCCGTCCGCCGGCGCGCGGCACCCCGCAACAAGCGCAGCCGCAACCTCAGCCACCGGGACCGGCCGCCGCGCCGCCGCCACCCGATGAGATCGTGGTCGCGCCGACGGAGCAGAAGCTCGTCAATCCGACGGCGGTCTTTGCCGGTCTCGACAAGATCACCGGCCGCACCATCACCTTCGATGTCGCGATCAACGAGACGGTGCAGTTCGGCGCGCTGCAGGTAACGCCGCGCGTCTGTTTTACGCGCCCGCCCACCGAAGCCGCGCATACCGACGCATTCGTTTCGGTCGACGAGGTGACGCTGCAAGGGGAGACGCGGCGCATCTTCAACGGCTGGATGTTTGCCGCGAGCCCGGGCCTCAATGCGGTCGAGCATCCGATCTACGATGTGTGGCTGTCCGACTGTAAAGGCGCGACGCCTGCGGTTGCCGAAGCGCCGCCGGAGCCAGCGCCGCAACGTCCGCAGCAGCAGCGCAGGCAAGGTCAGGCAGCGCAGCCTGGCGGCACGCAACCGGCGCCGCAGCGGCAGCCGCGCCCGCAGCAGCCGAATTTCCTTTCGCCATTCCGCTGATCAGCCTGTGATCTGCGCCAAGGCCTGCGCGCCGCTCATCTGCGCGGGGAGCGCAGCCGTCTCGAAATCGGCTTCGCCGGTCAAAGCGGTTTCCAGCAGCTTGTGATAGCGCGCCTGCTCGACCTCGACCGCACCGAAGGTTTTCAGATGATCGGTGACGAATTGCGTGTCGAGCAGCACGAAGCCTGCCGTGGTCAGTCGCGCGACCAAATGCACGAGCGCGATCTTTGATGCATCCCGCGCGCGGTGAAACATGCTCTCGCCGAAAAACGCGCGGCCCAGCGAAACGCCGTAAAGTCCGCCGACCAGATGGTCGCCATCATAGACTTCCACCGTGTGGCAATGCCCGCGGTCGTAAAGCTTGCGATAGAGATTGCGAATGCGCGCGTTGATCCAGGTGCGGCTGCGGCCGGCTTTCGGCTCGGCGCAGGCGTCGATTACCGCTTCGACGTCGCGATTGATGGTGACGGTGAAGCGGCTCGAGCGCACCGTACGGGCCAGCCGTGCGGGAACATGGAAGCCTTCGAGCGGAATGATGCCGCGCAGCTCCGGCTCGACCCAATAGAGCGTCGGGTCGTCCGCGCTTTCGGCCATGGGGAATATCCCGCAAGCATAGGCCTTAAGCAGGACTTCCGGCGTAATCTCGACATAGGGCTGGTTGCGGCTCGCCATAATGTGAAGCCTACCAGAGCGCGCGGGCCGCCGGAATTAACCGAACACCAACCACATTGCCGCCAATTTTCGGAAAGGCCGCAAACAAACGCGCGGCTTTGCATTGTCCGGGCGGGACATCTGGATACAGGGAGTGGGTGATGGGTGCGGTTTTGGGCTCAACTCGCAATGGCTGCCGGATTTTGCTGGTGGAGGATGAGCCGCTGATCAGCGAACTGGTCGCCGGGGTGCTCGAGGAGAACGGCTTCACGGTGCACACGGTGGCGACGGCGCGCGCCGCACTCGATTACCTTTCCGCCGGCTACGAGACCGACCTGCTTTTCACCGATATCATGCTGCCCGGGGGCATGAACGGCGCGGAGCTGGCTAGGGAGGTGCGCAAAGCGCGCCCCGAAATGCCGATCATTTACGCATCGGGATTTTGCGGTCCGAACGAGCTGGCGGCGATGGTGCCGCGCTCGATTTTCTTGCCGAAGCCATACAACCCGGTGGACGTGTGCGCTTTGGTCAATCGGATCGCGGCGACGCATTAGCGCGGTAAGCGGATGCCGCTTGCTATGCGCGCCGCTTAACGGTGCGGTCACTTCGGGGCTGCTAGATCGCAGCATGGCGCGCACCAGCCCGACCCGCGTTTTGTTTGTCGAAGACGAGCCGCTGCTGGGCGAGCTCGTCACCCACGCGCTCACGCATTTCGGCTTCGACGTGATGACGGTCGAAAATGCTCCGGCGGCGTTGCGCCATGTCGAGTCGCGCGCCAGCGTCGATCTGATGTTCACCGATATCGTGTTGCCGGGGACGATGGACGGCGCCGAGCTTGCCATGCGCGCGCGTCACTTGCGGCCGGAAATGCCGATCATCTATGCCTCGGCCTATCACAGCGCGGCGGAGCTCGATCCCTTGGTGCCGCGCTCGATCTTCGTGCCGAAGCCTTATAATCCGCTCGACCTCTGCGCGCTGTTCAACCGTATCGCGCCGGCGCTTTAGTCCTTCATCCCGCCGCGAGCGAGAAACTGCTCCAGCCAGTGGATGTGGTAATTGCCGTCGATAATGTCGGCTTCGCGCGCGAGCGCGCGGAACAGCGGCAGTGTGGTTTCGATGCCATCCACCACAAGTTCATCCAGCGCGCGGCGCAGGCGCATCAGGCACTCGGTGCGCGTCTTGCCGTGCACGATCAGCTTGGCGACCAGTGAATCGTAATAGGGCGGGATCGTGTAGCCCTGATAGACCGCTGAATCGATGCGCACGCCCATGCCCCCGGCGGCGTGATAATGCAGGATCTTGCCAGGCGAGGGCCGGAACGACACCGGGTTCTCGGCATTGATGCGGCACTCGATGGCGTGGCCGTGAAAGGTGATGTCGCTCTGCTTGTAGGCGAGCGTGGCGCCGGCGGCGACGCGGATCTGCTCGAAGATCAAGTCGATGTCGGTGATC
>JAFBAG010000136.1 GCA_019247925.1 Pseudolabrys sp. | reverse complement strand
TGAGCTCGCGCGGCGCACGAAATGTCATGCGCGCGCTGCCGGGCAGTTCCTCGCGCGCGGTCACTTCACCGACGCCATCGACGTGACCCGCGACGAGATGACCGCCGAGTTCGTCGCCGAACGTCAAAGCGCGCTCCAGATTGATGTGGCGCCCCGCGCGCCATTCCCCCGCCGTGGTGAGCGCCAAAGTTTCGGCGGCGGCATCGACCGTAAACCAGGTATGGCCGTGCTCTTCACCGGCAGCGGTCACGGTGAGGCAGATGCCGGCACAGCAAATCGAAGCGCCGTCCTTAATGCTCGCGCGCGGATAGGAACAGGCAATTTTGATCCGGTTGAGCGTGTCGCCTTGCGCCGCGACGGACATCACCTCGCCAATATCGCTGACGATGCCGGTGAACATGTCAGGCGCGCTCGTAGCGCTCGATACGGTCGCTCTCGACCTGCTCGCTGCCGGTCAAGGTGAAGCCCTGTGTCAGCGCTTCGAGTGGCTGACCTTCCAGCGCATCGATAGCTTCGTTGCCGAGCGCTTTTTGCGAACGGATCAGCGCGACTTCGTCGACACTTCCAGCTTCGACAAACGATGCCGCAATCGTCGGTCCGCCTTCGACCAGGAGCCGGGTGATCCCTTCCGAAGCGAGGATTTGGAGCACCTCGTCGAGGTTCAAGCGTCCCTTGGTCGTGCCGACGCGAAAGACCTTGGCGCCCCGCTCCTCGAGAATTTCGCCGGCGATCTGCGACGCGCTATGGGCGCCGAACACCCATGTCGGCGTTTCGCGCACCGTGGCGATGACATGGCTTGCGATCGGCGCCTTGAGCTGGCCGTCGAGAATAACGCGAACCGGCGAGCGGCCCTCCATGCCGGGCAGCCGGCACGACAAGGCCGGATTGTCCGCGAGCACGGTGCCGATGCCGACAAGAATGGCGTCGGACTGTGCGCGCAGTTGAAACACGCGCTTGCGCGCCGCCTCACTGGAGATTTGCGCCGGCCGGCGTCCCGCGAGACCGGCCTTTCCGTCCGCGGAGACCGCAAGCTTCAGCAAGACGTGCGGACGCCCTTTCGTCATCTTGAGAATGTGGCCGGCATGCGCGCGCCGGGCCTCTTGCGCGAGCAGGCCGACCTCGACGACGACCTTCTTGTCCTTCAACCGCTGATGGCCCTGCCCCGCGACTTCGGGATTTGGATCTTCCATCGCGGAAACGACGCGCGCGATCCCGGCGCGCGTGATGCTGTTGACGCAGGGCGGCGATTTCCCCTCGTGCGAGCACGGCTCGAGCGTCACGTAGAGCGTCGCGCCCTCGGCGGCCTTGCCGGCGCGCTTGAGCGCCTGCGGTTCGGCATGCGGCCGCCCTCCCGGCGCAGTCCAGCCGCGGCCGATGATGATGCCGTCCTTGACGACGACGGCGCCCACCGCGGGATTGGGCCAGGTCGCGCCGAGACCGCGACGCCCAAGATCCAGGGCGAGCCGCATAAAGCGTTCGTCTGTTGCCTGATCGGTCATGCTCATTTTCGGGGAGGCGGCTTCGGCTCTTCCTCGCCCGACAGTTCATCGAGTGCGGCCTGAAAATCCTTCGCCTCGCGGAAATTGCGGTAGACCGAGGCAAACCGCACATAGGCGACGTCGTCGAGCTCGCGCAGCTGCTCCATCACCAGCTCCCCGATCGCTTCCGAAGAGACCTCGCTCTCGCCGCCGCTTTCGAGTTCGCGAACGATCTTGGACACCGCCTGTTCAATCCGCTCGGGCTCGACGGCGCGTTTGCGAAGCGCGATCTGCACCGAACGCATCAGCTTGTCGCGATCAAACGGCGCGCGGCGGCCATTGCGCTTGATGACCGTCAATTCCCGCAGCTGCACGCGTTCGAAAGTGGTGAAGCGGAAGTTGCAAGTGAGGCATACCCGGCGGCGGCGGATCACCGCGGAATCCTCGGTCGGACGCGAGTCTTTAACTTGCGTGTCGAGGCTTCCGCAGCTCGGGCAGCGCATTTGTTACCCTTGATAGACGGGGAACCGGTCGAGCAAGGTTTTCACCTTGCCGCGTACGGCGCCTTCGATCAGCGCATCTTCCTCGGCACCCTTTTGCGACAAGACGTCGAGAACTTCGACGATCATCTCCCCTACTTGGCGGAATTCGGCGATGCCGAAACCCCGCGTCGTGCAAGCCGGCGTGCCGAGCCGGATTCCCGAAGTGATCGTGGGCTTTTCGGGATCGTATGGAATGCCGTTCTTGTTGCAGGTGATGTGGGCGCGGCCCAGCGCCAATTCCGCGACCTTGCCGGTCAGCCGCTTCGGCCGCAGATCGACCAGCATCAGATGCGTATCGGTGCCGCCGGAGACAATATCGAGGCCGCGCGACTTGAGCGTTTCGGCAAGCGCCTTGGCATTTTCGACGACACTCTTGGCGTAGCTCTTGAATGAAGGCTGCAACGCCTCGCCGAAAGCGACCGCTTTCGCGGCGATCACGTGCATCAGCGGCCCGCCCTGCATCCCGGGAAACACCGCCGAGTTGAGTTTCTTGGCGATCTCCTCGTCATTCGAGAGGATTACGCCGCCGCGCGGTCCGCGCAATGTCTTGTGCGTCGTCGTCGTCACCACATGCGCATGAGGAAATGGCGAGGGATGCGCGCCGCCCGCAACCAGCCCGGCGAAGTGCGCCATGTCCACCATCAGCCTGGCCCCGACGCTGTCAGCGATTTCCCGGAATTTTTTGAAATCGATGATGCGCGGATAGGCCGAGCCTCCGGCAATGATTAGCTTCGGTCTATGCTGTTCGGCGAGTTTGGCGACCTCATCCATGTCGATCCGATGGTCGTCGCGGCGCACGCCGTAAGGCACCGGCTTGAACCATTTGCCGGAGAGATTGACCGGCGAGCCGTGGGTCAAATGCCCGCCGGCGGCGAGATTGAGGCCCATGAAGGTATCACCTGGCTGCATCAACGCGAAAAACACTTCCGCATTGGCCGAGGCGCCCGAATGCGGCTGTACATTCGCGAACTTGCAGCCGAACAATTTG
>JAFBAG010000089.1 GCA_019247925.1 Pseudolabrys sp. | reverse complement strand
TCGTCGAAATCCGCGCAGTGGCGCGCGATCCCGGCTCGCGCGCGAAGATCGCGGTGATCTCGCGCGACAGCTCGGTCGACCCGGTCGGCGCCTGCGTCGGCATGCGCGGCTCGCGCGTGCAGGCCGTAGTGAACGAACTTCAAGGTGAAAAGATCGACATCATCCCGTGGTCGCAGGATATCGCGACCTTCGTGGTGAACGCGCTGGCCCCCGCGGAAGTCGCCAAGGTAGTGCTCGACGAGGACCGCGAGCGCATCGAGGTCGTCGTGCCGGACCAGCAGCTTTCCCTGGCGATCGGCCGCCGCGGCCAGAACGTGCGTCTTGCCTCGCAGCTCACGGGCTGGGACATCGACATCCTCACCGAGCAGGAAGAATCCGAACGCCGTCAGGCAGAGTTCGAGAAGCGCACCAAGATTTTCGTCGAGGCGCTCAATCTCGACGAGGTCGTCGGTCAGTTGCTGGCCTCGGAGGGCTTCGGCTCGGTTGAGGAGCTTGCCATGGTCGAGCAGAAGGAATTGGCCTCGATCGAAGGCTTTGACGAAGACACCGCCCGCGAACTTCAGGAGCGCGCCAAGGAGTACATCGAGAAGGAAGAGGCCGAACTCGATGCCAAGCGCCAGGAACTCGGCGTCGCCGACGAACTGCGCGAAGTCCCTGGCGTCACCACCGCGATCATGGTGAAGCTCGGCGAGAACGGCGTGAAAAACGTCGAAGATCTCGCCGGCTGCGCGGCGGACGATCTGGTCGGCTGGACCGAGCGCAAGGAAGGCGAGACCAAGCGCGAGCCCGGCTATCTCGATGGCCTCGATGTCTCGCGCGAGGACGCCGAGCAGATGGTCATGCAAGCGCGGCTGAAAGCCGGCTGGGTCACCGAGGCGGAGCTCAATCCTCCGCCGGCCGCCGAAGGCGAAGCTGCCGCCCCGGCCGACGCGCCGGCGCAAGCCTGATGGACCAAGCAGCACATGCTCGCGGTCGCGACAGACGATGGAATTGACGGCGGCACGGCTTCCGTGCGGCGCTCGCGTGAGCGCGCCTGCGCGCTGACCCGTGTCGTCCGGCCAATCGATGAACTGATCCGTTTCGTCGCCGACCCGAACGGGCAGCCGGTCGCCGATCTCAAGCAGAATCTGCCGGGGCGCGGCCTTTGGCTGACCGCAACGCGCGAAACCGTGAACGAAGCGGTCAAACGCAACATTTTCGCGCGCGGATTCAAACGCGAAATGCGCGCACCCGCCTCGCTTGCCGATGACACTCAAGCGCTGCTGGAGCGTGCCGCCCTGGATGCGCTGGCGATCGCAGCTAAGGGAGGCAACGTGGTTGCTGGCCATGGCAAGGTCGAAGACGCCCTGATGAGCGGTAAAGCGATCGCCCTGCTTCATGCCGCGTCCGCTGCTGCGGATGGCAAGCGCAAGCTCGCCCAAAGCGCGCGCCGCGGCATGGGAACGCGCGAAATCCCGGTGATTGAAGCGTTTTCCAGCGGGCAATTGGATTTGGCACTCGGCCGACTAAATGTGATACATGCTGCCCTGCTTGCCGGGCCCGTAAGCCACACTTTTCTATCGCGCACCAAGCGTTTGCAGCGCTTCCGGAGTGGCTTCACGGACGCGGCCAGCGAGATTTTGACGCCCGAAACCGAAACGGAACCTGAGAAGTAATGAGCGACACCAAGACCTCCGATACGAAGCCCGGCGAGAAGAAGCTCGGCGCCAAGCTGACGCTCAAGCCGCGCACGGAAACGGGAACGGTGCGCCAGAGCTTCAGTCACGGTCGCAGCAAGCAGGTCGTCGTCGAAACCGTGAAGCGCCGCACTCCGGGCGCGCCGGCAAAAACCGTCGAGGTCGAAACCAAGAAGCCCGCCGCTGCGCCGGCCGCTCGCCGCACGGCGGCGCCCGCCCCTGCCGCGGCAGCTCCAACCGCCGCGCCCGCTGCCGCCCCCGGCACGCCGAAACCGTCCGGGGTCGTGCTCCGCACCCTGACCGATGAAGAGCGCGCGGCTCGCGCCAGTGCGCTTGCCGATGCGCGCACCCGCGAGGCGGAAGAGCGCAAGATCGCTGAAGAAGAAGCCGCGCGCCGCAAGATTCGCGAAAAAACCGATCAAACCGAGCGTCAGGCTGCTGAAGCGCGCAAGCGCGACGAGGAAGACCGGCATAAGCGTGAGGAAGAATCCAAGCGCAAGGCCGGTGAAGTCGCGAAGAAGCGCTTCGGCGAAGATGCGGCTCCGGCGCGCGGTCCTGCGGGCCGCATGGCCGTCGAAGCCGAGGAAGAAGAAGCGCCTCGCGCGCGGCGCCCGGGCACCGGCGCCCGTCCCGCCGCCACACCCCGGCTCGCACCGCGCGTCGGCGAGCAGAAGCAGCGCGGGCGTCTGACCGTCATCAACGCGCTCAATCAAGGCGAGGTGCGTGAATTTTCCGTCGCGAAATTCCAGCGCCGCACCCAACGCCGCAAAGGCCACGCCTCGACCGAGCAAAAGGAAAAGATCGCGCGCGAAGTGACGATCCCGGAAGCGATCACCATCCAGGATCTCGCGAACCGCATGTCGGAACGCGCCGTCGATGTCATTCGCCTGTTGATGCAGCAGGGCCAGATGCTCCAGATCAACGACGTGATCGACGCCGATACGGCGCAGCTCATCGCCGAGGAGATGGGTCACACCGTCAAGCGCGTCGCCGAGTCCGACGTGGAAGAAGGCCTGTTCGACAAGGCCGACGCCGACGAGAACCTGTCGGCCCGTGCGCCCGTGGTCACCGTCATGGGCCACGTCGACCACGGCAAGACGTCGCTGCTCGATGCCATCCGCTCGGCGAATGTCGCCTCGGGCGAAGCTGGCGGCATTACCCAGCATATCGGCGCCTACCAGGTCACCGCGCCGTCCGGCCAGAAGGTTACCTTCATCGACACGCCAGGCCACGCCGCGTTCACCGCGATGCGCGCCCGGGGCGCCAAGGTCACTGACATCGTCGTGCTGGTCGTCGCCGCTGACGACGGCGTGATGCCGCAAACTGTCGAGGCGATCAATCACGCCCGCGCGGCGAAGGTGCCGATGATCGTCGCCATCAACAAGATGGACAAGCCGGACGCCAATCCGACCCGCGTGCGCACCGATCTGCTCCAGCACGAAGTGCAAGTGGAGACGATGGGCGGCGACGTGGTTGATGTCGAAGTGTCGGCCATCAAGAAGCAGGGCATCGACAAGCTGCTCGAGATGATCGGCCTTCAGGCCGAGATTCTCGACCTCAAGGCCAATCCCGAGCGCGCCGCCGAGGGCACAGTGATCGAGGCCAAGCTCGACCGCGGGCGCGGCCCGGTCGCGACGGTTCTCGTGCAGCGCGGCACGCTCCATGTCGGCGACCTCGTCGTGGCCGGCGCTGAGTGGGGGCGCGTACGCGCGCTCGTCTCTGACACCGGCGACAACGTTAAGGACGCCGGCCCGTCCATGCCGGTCGAAGTGCTCGGCTTTTCGGGCACTCCCGACGCCGGCGATCGCCTGGCCGTGGTCGAAAGCGAAGCGCGCGCCCGCGAGGTCACCGATTACCGCGGCCGCCAGAAGCGCGAGAAGTCAGCCGCCCGGGCCACAGGCATGCGCGGTTCGCTCGAGCAGATGATGGCGCAAGCCAAAACCTCGGGCCGCAAGGAATTTCCGCTGGTCGTCAAAGCCGACGTGCAGGGCTCTCTCGAGGCCATTAATGGCGCGCTCGAAAAGCTCGGCACCGACGAAGTGGCCGCGCGGGTGCTGCACGACGGCGTCGGCGGCATTTCAGAGTCCGACGTCACGCTCGCCGAGGCGTCCGGCGTGCCGATCATCGCGTTCAATGTTCGCGCGAACAAGGAAGCCCGCGAAGCGGCGGAGCGCGCCGGCATCGAAATCCGCTACTACAACATCATTTATGACCTGGTCGATGACGTGAAGAAGGCAATGAGCGGCCTGCTCACGCCGGAGCGCCGCGAAACGCTGCTCGGCAATGCGCAGATTCTTGAAGTCTTCACGATCTCCAAGGTCGGCAAGATCGCCGGCTGCCGCGTCACCGACGGCACGGTCGAGCGCGGCGCCAATGTGCGCCTGATCCGCGACAACGTCGTCGTGCATGACGGCAAGCTGTCGCAGCTCAAGCGCTTCAAGGACGACGTCCGCGAAGTCCCCGCCGGCCAGGAATGCGGCATGGCCTTCGAGGACTACCAGGACATGCGCGTCAACGACGTGATCGAATGCTATCGGGTGGAGCAGATTCAGCGCACACTGTGAGTCCGACACTCACGCGTTGCGTATGGTGCCGCCTTTAATGGCATAAGCGAAGACTGAGTTGGAGAGTTGTGATGGTGCTCGTCCGCTGGGCTTTTGCCGTCGCATTGGGTTTCGCGCTCGCCGCCTGTGGCTCGAATAGCGACCGTCCGTTGCAGGGTTGGGTCGAAGCCAATCTGGTTTTTGTCAGCCCCGACGAAGCCGGCCGCATCGAAGACCTCGCGGTGCGCGAAGGCGACCGCGTCTCCGCCGGCGCGGCGCTGTTCACCGTCGACAACGACCTGCAGAAGGCCGATCTCGCCATCAAGCAGGCGGCGCTGGTCACCGCGCAGCAGGCCTTTGACCGCGCCCGGGAGCTGGTCCGCGCTGCGGCAGGCACCCAGAAGGCGCTCGACGACGCCCAGGCGGGACTGGCCCAGGCGCAGGCCAATCTGGAATGGGCGCAGACGCGCCTGGCGCGCCGCCGTGGCGCCAGCCCCGCGGCCGGCGTCATTCAGCAGATTTACTTTCGCCCTGGCGAGACCGTGCCGGCAGGCCGACCGGTTGTGTCATTGCTGCCGCCGCAAAACCTGAAGATCCGCTTTTTCGCGCCGGAAGCCTTTCTGCCGCGCGTCAAAATCGGTCAGAGCGTCAACGTCAGCTGCGACGGCTGCGAGAAAAACCTGACCGCGAAAGTCAGCTTCATCGCCGGCACCGCCGAGTTCACGCCACCGGTGATCTACAGCCTCGAAGAGCGCTCCAAACTTGTATTCTTGATCGAAGCGCGGCCGGACGATCCCGAAAAATTCCGCGTCGGCCAACCGGTCAGCGTCGTTGTGCCAGACGCCACAAAATGAATGCGCGCGCGGCCGACATCGCCATCGACGTTCATGGCCTGACCAAATCGTTCGACGGCCGCACCGTGGTGCGTGATCTGTCGATGCAGGTGAAGCGCGGCACGATCTATGGCTTCCTCGGGCCGAACGGTTCGGGCAAGACCACGACGATCCGGATGCTGTGCGGATTGCTGACGCCGGATTCCGGCAGCGGCACCTGCCTGGGCTATGACATCCGCACCGAGCAGGACAAGATCAAGCGTCACGTCGGCTACATGACGCAGCGTTTCAGCCTCTATCAGGATCTGTCGGTGCGCGAGAATCTCGAATTTGTCGCGCGCTTGTTCTCAATCGAACATCCGGCACGCGCCGCACGCGAGGCCGCGCAACGGCTCGGTCTGGCCGAACGCGAGGACCAGCTCGCCGGCGAATTGTCCGGCGGCTGGAAGCAGCGCCTCGCGCTAGGAGCGTGCACGCTGCCCGGTCCGCAACTGCTGCTGCTCGACGAGCCGACGGCCGGCGTCGACCCCAAGGCGCGGCGGGAGTTCTGGAATGAAATCCATGCGCTCGCCGCCGACGGTCTCACTGTGCTCGTGTCCACTCATTACATGGATGAAGCGGAGCGCTGTCACGAGATCGCATACATCGCCTATGGCGAGCTTCTCACCCACGGCACCGTGGAGGAAGTCGTCGAAGGCTCACATCTGACGACTTATGTGGTTAGCACCGAGAATGGCGAGGGTCTCGCCCCGCTGGCGGAAGAACTGACAGGACTGCGCGGCGTCGACATGGTGGCACCATTCGGCGCCAGCCTGCATGTGTCGGCGCGCGACGCCGACAAGCTCGACAAGGCGATCGCGCCCTACCGCAAGAAGAAGGGCCTTGAGTGGCGGCGCTCCGAGCCCTCGCTCGAAGACGTGTTCATCGATTTGATGGGCCGCGCCAAGGATAATTTCAAATGAGCCGGCTCGTCGTTCCGACCGAAGCCCGCAAGGAACGCCGCGGGGGGTTTCTGCACCGAACCTGGGCGATGCTGGTCAAGGAGTTCATCCAGCTCAAGCGCGATCGGGTTTCCTTCGGCATGATCGTGGTGATGCCGCTGATGCAGCTGTTGCTGTTCGGCTATGCGATCAACACCACGCCGCGTAATCTGCCGACCGCGATCTTGTTGCAGGAAAGCAGCGATCTCGGCCGCTCCATCCTCGCGGCGATGGAGAACACCAAATACTTCAAGGTCACCCATATCGCGCGCAGCGAGGAGGAGATCGACCGGCTGCTCGCTTCCGGCAAGGTGCTGTTTGCCGTGGAAATTCCGGCGAATTTCGAGCGCGCCGTGCGGCGTGGCGACAAACCGGCGCTGCTGGTCATTGCCGACGCGACTGATCCGGTCGCCGCCGGATCGGCGCTGAGCGCGCTGACCCCGCTGGTGCAAAAGGCGCTCGCCCATGACGACGCGGTGATGCCAGGCGAAACCGTGCTGCCCTTCGAAATCCGAACACATGCGCGCTACAACCCAGCCGGCGCCACGCAGCTCAATATCGTGCCGGGTCTTGTCGGCACTATTCTGACGATGACGATGCTGATTTTCACCGCGCTTTCGGTCACCCGCGAGATCGAGCGAGGCACGATGGAAAGCCTGCTTGCAATGCCGATCACACCGATCGAGATCATGCTCGGCAAGATCGCGCCCTACATCCTCGTTGGTTTCGTCCAGGCGGCATTGATCATCGGCATCGGACTCTTGCTGTTCGGGGTTCCGGTCTTCGGCAGCCTTTTTCTGCTCGCTTTGCTCAGCACCCTGTTCATCGCGACCAATCTGTCGATCGGGTACACGTTCTCGACGGTGGCGCAGAATCAGCTGCAAGCGATTCAGATGTCTTTCATGTTCTTCCTGCCGAACATTCTGTTGTCCGGCTTCATGTTTCCATTTGCCGGCATGCCGACCTGGGCGCAGTGGATCGGCGAAGCCTTGCCCCTGACACATTACCTCCGCATCGTGCGCGCGATCATGCTCAAAGGCTCGACGCTAGGGGACCTGCAAACCGATACTCTGGCGCTGGCCGGCCTGATGCTCGTCGCCATGGCAATCGCCATCAGCCGCTTCCGCCGCACCCTGGATTGAGACGATGGCGCGCAAGTCACTTCACGATAGTCCTCCCGGCGGCTCGCAGCGCCAGTTGCGTGTCGGCGAACTGGTGCGCCACGCCGTCGCGGAATTGCTGTCGCGCGGCGACGTGCACGATCCGGTGCTCGAAGGCCATGTCATCACTATCCCCGAAGTGCAGATGACCGGCGACCTGCGGCTCGCCACGATCTACGTCATGCCGCTCGGCGGCAAGGACGTGAAGCCGGTGCTCGAGGCGCTCGAACGTAACAAGAAATTCCTGCGCGGCGAGATCGCGCACAAGGTCAACATGAAATTTGCCCCGGACATCCGCTTTCGCGCCGACGAGCGCTTCGATGAAGCGGAGCGGATCGACAAATTGTTGCGCTCGCCAAGCGTCGCGCGCGATCTGGATAAAGACGAATGAATATCCAGGAGCGAAAGCAACAGCCGCGCGAGAAGCAGGATATTCACGGCTGGCTCATTCTCGACAAGCCGGTTGGGATGACGTCGACGCAGGCCGTTGGCGTCGCCAAGCGCTTGTTCAAGGCAAAGCGCGCCGGCCACGCCGGCACGCTCGATCCCCTCGCCTCGGGCCTGCTGCCGATCGCGCTCGGCGAAGCGACCAAAACCGTCCCCTTCGTCATGGACGGCAGAAAGGTCTATCGCTTCACGGTGCAATGGGGCGAAGAGCGCGACACCGACGATACCGAAGGCAAGGTCACGCAAACAAACGCCGCACGGCCGGACGAAGCGGCGATCCGCGCGCTGCTGCCGCAGTTCATCGGCACGATCGCGCAGACGCCGCCGCGGTTCTCGGCGATCAAGGTCAATGGCGAGCGGGCCTATGATCTCGCGCGCGACGGTGACGTGGTCGAGCTTGCCGCTCGGCCGGTTGAAATCGCCGACTTGCGGCTCGTTGAGACGCCAAATCCGGACCAGGCAGTGTTTGAAGCCGAATGCGGAAAGGGGACTTATGTCCGGGCACTGGCCCGCGATATCGGCCGCGCTTTGGGCTGTTTCGGTCATGTTTGCGCGCTTCGGCGCCTCAAAGTCGGCCGTTTCGACGAAAAAACCATGATTTTGCTGGCGGATCTGGAGGCCATGTGCCAGAAAGCCGCCGTCGGTGGGACGCTTCTCACCGACATTTTGCTTCCCGTTGAGACCGCGCTGGACGACATCCCGGCGCTGGCCGTCAGCGGGACAGACGCGGCAAGGCTGCGAAGCGGCCAAGCCGTCCTAATGCGCGGACGGGACGCACCCATCTTCCGCGGCGCGGTTTATGTCACAGCGGCCGGTAGTCTGGTCGCGTTGGCCGAAGTCGACCGCGGCGAAATCGTCCCCAAGCGCGTGTTCAACCTGGCCGGGCTGATGGGCAGCCGCCGCGCCGAAACAGAAAGAGTGACCGATGTCGGTTACAGCCAGCCGCAAGGCTGAGATTATCAAGACCTATGCGACCAAGCCCGGTGACACCGGTTCGCCCGAAGTTCAGGTGGCGATCCTCTCCGAGCGCATCAACAATCTCACCGAACATTTCAAAGGCCACGTGAAGGACAACCATTCACGCCGCGGCCTGCTGAAGATGGTGGGCCAGCGCCGCACTCTGCTCGATTACCTGCGTCGCACGAATGAGAAGAGCTACAAGGAACTGATCGACAAGCTCAACATTCGCCGTTGATTTCGTCCGCGCGGAATTTTCCGCGCGATTTCCTGAGCGGATGGTCCGCTCGTTTTTGGTCCAGCAGCGCAAAAAGAACTGCTCGATCACAAGGGACCGGATGAACAGGGTTCATCCGGCGGCCCAGGCAAGGTTCGAACGCCATGGCAGGATCGCAAGACGCTGTTCGCACGCAAGTCGCGGCGCGCAGCTTCGTGCCGTCTTGCTCATGGCTTTCGGGGCTCGCCGAAAACCATGAAAGACAAAGACTATGTTCGATAAGCATTCCGTTGAACTCGACTGGGGTGGCCGCAAGCTAACGCTCGAAACCGGACGCATGGCGCGCCAGGCTGATGGCGCGGTGCTCGCCAGCTACGGAGAGACTACTGTCCTCGCGACGGTCGTTGCGGCGAAGACGCCGCGCGAAGGCGTCGACTTCCTCCCCCTCACCGTCGACTACCAGGAGAAGTTCTATGCCGCCGGGCGCATCCCGGGCGGCTACTTCAAGCGTGAAGGCCGGCCGACCGAAAAGGAAACGCTGGTTTCCCGTCTCATCGACCGTCCGATCCGCCCGCTCTTCGCGGACGGCTGGCGCAACGAGACCCAGGTGATCGTGACGACTTTGTCGCACGATCTTGAGAACGATCCCGATATCGTGGCGATGGTCGCGGCCTCCGCGGCGCTGACTCTCTCCGGCGCGCCGTTCATGGGGCCGATCGGCGCGGCGCGCGTCGGCTTCTCGAACGGTGAATATGTCCTCAACCCGACGCTCGAGGAGATGAAGGAAAGCCAGCTCGATCTCGTCATTGCCGGCACCCAGGACGCCGTGATGATGGTCGAGTCGGAAGCCAAGGAGCTCTCGGAAGAGATCATGCTGGGCGCGGTCATGTTCGGCCACCGCCACTTCCAGCCGGTGATCAACGCGATCATCCAGCTCGCCGAGAAGGCCGCCAAGGATCCGCGCGAACTCACCACCGTCGACAACAAGGCGCTGGAGCAGGAAATCCTCGGCCTCGCCGAAAAGGACCTGCGCGCGGCCTATTCGATCCAGAAAAAGCAGGATCGTTACGCTGCGGTCGGCAAGGCCAAAGAAAAGGTCATGGCGCACTTCTTCCCCGAAGGTCAGGAGCCGAAATACGACAAGCTTCGGGTCGGCGGCGTGTTCAAGGAGCTCGAAGCCAAGATCGTGCGCTGGAATATTCTCGATACCGGAAAGCGCATCGACGGCCGCGACACCAAGACCGTGCGCCAGATCGACGTGCAGGTCGGTGTCTTGCCGCGCGCGCACGGCTCGGCGCTATTTACCCGCGGCGAGACCCAGGCGCTGGTCGTGACCACGCTCGGCACCGGTGAGGACGAGCAATATATCGATGCACTGCAGGGCACGTATAAAGAGACGTTCCTGCTGCACTACAACTTCCCGCCCTACTCGGTCGGCGAAACCGGCCGCCTCGGCGGCACCAAGCGCCGCGAGATCGGCCACGGTAAGCTGGCCTGGCGCGCGATCCATCCAATGCTGCCGTCGAAGGAAGAATTCCCCTACACGATCCGCGTCGTCTCGGAGATCACCGAGTCGAACGGCTCGTCTTCGATGGCCTCGGTGTGCGGCGGCTCGCTCGCGCTAATGGATGCCGGCGTTCCGCTCAAGCGGCCGACCGCGGGCATCGCGATGGGCCTCATCCTCGAGGACAAGCGCTACGCCGTGCTCTCCGACATCCTCGGCGACGAGGACCATCTCGGCGACATGGACTTCAAGGTCGCCGGCACCGAGGCCGGCATCACCTCGCTGCAGATGGACATCAAGATCGCCGGCATCACCGAAGAGATCATGAAGGTGGCGCTGTCACAGGCCAAGGACGGCCGTTTGCACATCCTCGGCGAGATGTCGAAGGCGCTCACCTCGGCGCGTGCCGAGCTCGGCGAGCACGCGCCGCGCATCGAGATGTTCAAGATCCCGACCGACAAGATTCGTGAAGTGATCGGCACCGGCGGCAAGGTGATCCGCGAGATCGTCGAGAAGACCGGGGCCAAGATCAACATCGAGGACGACGGTTCGGTGAAGGTCGCGTCCGCCGATGGCGAGTCGATCAAGGCGGCCATCAACTGGATCAAGTCGATCGCCTCCGATCCCGAGCCGGGCAAGATCTACGATGGCACTGTGGTCAAGGTGATGGACTTCGGCGCTTTCGTGAACTTCTTCGGCGCCAAGGACGGCCTGGTCCACATCAGCCAGCTCGCCCGGCACCGCGTCCAGAACACCAAGGACGTCGTCAAGGAAGGCGACAAGGTCAAGGTGAAGCTGCTTGGCATGGACGAGCGCGGCAAGGTGCGCCTGTCGATGAAGGCCGTCGATCAGCAGACCGGCGAAGACATCGAGAACAAGGGCCGTGGCGGCGATCAGCCCCAGCAGGCCACTGGCGCGGCCGAGTAACGGCCAACGCAATAAAAAAAGAAGAAGGCGGCCTTCGTGGCCGCCTTTTTTATTTGGCCTTGCACGACTAGCGCCGGCGCCGCCGACGCGTTCCAGGCATCGGCAAAGCGCGGCGCGGATTTTCGCCGAGCAGCCAGCGCGCCGCATAGCCGCCGGCCGCGCCGCCGATGATCGGGGCCACCCAGAACAGCCACAGGCCCGTCAACGCCTCACCGCCCGCAAACAACGCAGTTGCGGTGGAGCGCGCCGGGTTGAGCGAGGCGTTCGACACCGGGATCGCGGCGAGGTGAAAGAGCACCAGCGCGAGGCCGATCGCGATGGGCGCAAAGCCCACCGGCGCACCGGCCGAGGTCGCGCCCATGATCACCATCATGAACAGCGCGGTGATCACGGCCTCGATCAGAAAAACCGCCGGCATCGAAAATCCGTTGCCGCTCGCATAGGTGTTGGACGCGCCGAGAAATGTATTCCAGCGCCCGCCGGGCAAAGCGCCCTTTAAGATCAGCCAGAACACGAAAGCGGCGGCTATACCGCCCGCGACCTGCGCCACGATGTAGAGCAATGCCTTTTCGGAATCGAAACGGCCGCCCGCGACCAGGCCGATGGTCACCGCCGGATTAAAATGCCCGCCGGAGACGTGCCCCACGGCGAAAGCCATCGCCAGCACCGAAAACCCGACCGCGAAAGCGACGGCGACCAACCCGGCGCTCGGCGCCGAGAACAGCGCAGCGCCGCATACTGCGCTGACTAAAGTGAAGGTGCCGGCGAATTCCGCGGCCAGCGCTCGTTGTTCGTTCAATGTCATGATGCCTCCCAGTCGGCCGTTGCGGCCGCTCCTGGGATCAGCGTTTTATCGGAGTCGCGGAAAAGTCACGCGCCGGCGGGTGCAGATGCGCACAGCTTTGTCGCGCGGCACGCCTATTGGGCGGCGTCCTTGGCTTCGTCCCGCAACATATCGGGCTGCGGCATGGCGATGATGTTGTAGCCGCAATCGACAAAATGCACTTCGCCGGTGACGCCGCCGGACAGTTCGGACAACAGGTAGACCCCGGCCCCGCCCAGCTCGTCGAGCGAGACGCCCCGGTGCAGCGGCGAATGCTTCTGCTGGAACGCAAACATGAAGCGTGCATCGCCGATGCCGGCGCCGGCCAGGGTGCGGATCGGCCCGGCTGAGATCGCGTTGACGCGGATATTCTGGCTGCCGAAATCGACGGCGAGATAGCGCACCGAGGCTTCGAGCGCGGCCTTGGCGACGCCCATCACGTTGTAATTGGGCATGGCGCGGTCGCCGCCATTATAGGTCAGCGTGATCATGCTGCCGCCGCTCTTCATCAGCGCCGCGGCGCGCTTGGCGGCTTCCGTGAATGAGAAGCAGGAAATGATCAGGGTGCGCGTGAAATTATCGCGCGTCGTATCGGCATAGCGGCCGGCGAGCTCGTTCTTGTCCGAAAACGCGACGGCGTGAACCAGGAAATCCAGTCCGCCCCAGGCCTTGTCGATCTCGGCGAAGGCGCGGTCGACGGAGGCGACGTCCTCGACGTCGCACGGCAGGACGAGCTTCGAGCCGATGCTTTCGGCGAGGGGCTTCACGCGCTTTGCGAGCGCATCGCCTTGATAAGTGAACGCGAGCTCGGCGCCTTGACGATGCGCCGCGCGGGCAATGCCCCATGCGATCGAATGGTCGTTGGCGACCCCCATGACGAGGCCGCGCTTGCCCTTCATTAAGGCGCCGGTCGGCGAGCCGGGTCCCGCTTCTACGGTCATGCGTCGAGCCGCTTCAGAACGATGGAGGCGTTGGTGCCGCCGAATCCGAACGAGTTCGACAGGACGTGGCCGAGCTTGGCGTTGTCCCGCCGCTCGCGCACGATATCCATGTCGGCCATTGCCGGATCGAGATTCTCGATATTGGCACTTTCGCAGATGAAGCCGTTGTTCATCATCAACAGCGAATAGATCGCTTCCTGCGCGCCGGCGGCGCCGAGCGAATGACCGGTGAGCGACTTCGTTGCCGCAATCGGCGGCGATTTACCCGCGCCAAATACTTCGCGGATCGCCTCGATTTCCTTGATGTCGCCGATCGGCGTCGAAGTGGCATGCGGGTTGATGTAATCGATCGGCGCTTTGACATCTTGCAACGCGAGCTTCATGCAGCGCATCGCGCCCTCGCCGGACGGCGCCACCATGTCGTCACCGTCCGAGGTCGCTCCATAACCGGCGATTTCGGCGTAGATCTTCGCGCCGCGCGCCTTGGCGTGCTCAAGCTCTTCGAGCACCAGCACGCCCGCGCCGCCCGCGATCACAAAGCCGTCACGGTCTGCGTCATAGGCGCGCGACGCCTTTTCCGGCGTCGCATTGTATTTCGACGACATCGCGCCCATCGCGTCGAACAGGGCCGACAAGGCCCAGTCAAGCTCTTCGCAGCCGCCGGCGAATATCAAATCCTGCTTGCCCCATTGGATCAGCTCAGCGCCGTTGCCGATGCAATGGTTGGAGGTCGCGCAGGCCGATGAGATCGAATAGTTGACGCCCTTGATCTTGAACCAGGTCGCGAGCGTTGCGGATGCCGTCGAGGACATCGCCTTCGGCACGGCGAAGGGGCCGATGCGCTTGACGCCCTTCGTCCGCGCCGTGTCGGCGGCCTCGACCAGGGTTTTCGTCGACGGCCCGCCCGAGCCCATGACGATCCCGGTGCGCTCGTTGGAGATTTCCTTTTCCTCGAGGCCGGCGTCGCGGATCGCCTGCTCCATCGCCACGTGATTCCACGCTGCGCCGCCGCCCAGGAAGCGCATGGCGCGGCGATCGACCGCCCCCGAGGGATCAAGCGTGGGCGCGCCCGCAACCTGCGAGCGGAAACCGAGCTTGGTTTGATCCTCGTTACGCGTGATGCCGGATTTGCCTTCGCGTAGGCTCGCGGTCACTTCTTGGGTGTTGTTGCCGATCGACGAAACGATACCCATCCCGGTGACGACGACACGTCTCATCTCGGCTGCCTATACCTTTCTTTGCGTGTTTCTCAGGCGCCGCTCGGCTGCGGCATCTCGTCTTTGAACAGACCGACCTTGAGGTCGTTCGCCTTGTAGATCACCGTGCCATCCGCGGAAAGCCATCCGTCAGCGACACCAAGCACAAGTTTCGATTTCATCACGCGTTTGATGTCGATGCCGTAGATCACTTTCTTGACATTCGGCAGCACCTGGCCGGAAAACTTCAGATCGCCCAGCCCCAATGCGCGCCCTTTGCCGGGCAAGTCGAGCCAACCGAGGAAAAAACCGACGAGCTGCCACAATGCATCGAGGCCCAGACAACCTGGCATGACCGGGTCGCCTTTGAAGTGGCAATGAAAAAACCAGAGGTCGGGTTTCACGTCGAGCTCGGCGCGGATAAGGCCCTTGCCGTGCTCGCCGCCATCGCCGCGGATCTCTGCGATGCGATCGAACATGAGCATCGGCGGCAGCGGCAGTTGCGGCCCGTCGCGGCGAAAAAGCTCGCCCCTGCCGGCCTTCAGCAGGTCCTCGTACTCATAACTGTTGCGCCGGTCGGTCATGTCGCTTCGCCGTTTAGAAGTTCAAGTTCCTAACATAGGTGTGCAGACGCATGAAATCACGCGCAACTTGCGGCTGTCGTGACGGGATATGTTGCTGGCGCAAAGCGGCCTTTTTGCGAACCGGTTGCATGGAGAATGCCCATTGCGTATATGTTTCGAGCCTAACGGCTTCTCTTTAGACGACTTTTTCGATTTTCGTTCGAGTCATGATGGATCCGACCCGCACCATTCTGGTCCAGCAAGACAGCGCGACGGCGCCGGCCGATCGTGGCGCGCTGACTGGCTGTCCGTGGCACGATGTGAAAACCATGCTGCGTCAGGTTGGGCTGCGTCCGACCCGCCAGCGCATGGCGCTCGGCTGGATCCTGTTCGGCAAGGGCGACCGCCATCTCACCGCGGAAATGCTTTACGAGGAAGCGACCCGCGCCAAGGTTCCGGTGTCGCTCGCAACCATCTACAACACGCTGCATCAGTTCACCGACGTCGGCCTGCTGCGTCAGGTCGCGGTCGATGGGTCGAAAGCCTATTTCGACACTAATGTCGGCGACCATCACCACTTCTTCATCGAAGGCGCCAATGAGCTGTTCGACATCCCCGGTGCCGAAGTAATCCTCGACAAGACGCCGACTGCACCGGAAGGTTTCGAGGTCGCGCGGGTCGATGTCGTGGTCAGGCTCCGTCCGAAGAACTCGAACACCTGAGCGAACGCCACTTCCCCGAATTGGAGCCCGGTTTTTGCCGGGCTTTTTGTTTGCAATAAAGACCGCGTCTTCGGAATAGAAGCTGGCGCATAGTGTTCGTAAGCTGACTCAACTTTTTGTCCGGGGAACCTCATGTTAGCCAATAATCGCAGTTCGCTGCCCGCACTGTCCTATGCCGACACGCTCGCCGCCTCGACATCGGACGTGATGCTGTTGATCGGGCGCATTCTGCTCGGCTGGATTTTCGTGCGCAGCGGCTACGGCAAGCTGTTCGATATCGCCGCGTATTCCAATACGTTCCCCGGCCGCGGGCTGCCGGCGTTCCTCGCTTACGTCGCGGTGCCGGTGGAGTTCTTCGGCGGGGTCGCGCTCATCTTTGGCCTGGCAACGCGCTACGTGACCATCGTGATGATCGCGTTCATGCTGGTCGCGACGTTCAGCTCGCACCGGTATTGGGAATACACCGATCCCAATGTGCGGCGTTTCCAGGACGCTTCGTTCTGGAAGAATATCTCGATGCTCGGCGGCTTCTTTGTCTTCTTTATCACCGGCCCGGGGCGCTTGAGCGTCGACAACTGGCTGCGCGGCAAAGCCTAGCCAGATTCAATCGAGCTTCTCATTCGGGTAGGCGCCCCACAGGCGCTCCTGCCGGATCCAGCCGTCGAAATTATTGCCGGCGATCCGGCACCAGGCGCCGTTGCAGACTTTCAGCGTGCCGAGGACGCCGTTCTCGAGCTGCGCCACGACCGGCGATGCCGCATCGGGGTTGTTGTAGATCGGGACGAGCTCGTCTTTCGCCTTCAGCGTG
>JAFBAG010000118.1 GCA_019247925.1 Pseudolabrys sp. | reverse complement strand
GCGGCGAAATGGCGTCGCTATCGACGGTGTAATTGAGCATGCGGAAGCCGTATTCCGCACGCAGGTGCTCATATTGCCCGCGCAGCTCCGCGGTCTCGCGCTGGTCGAGCGCGAGCCGAAGCGCGTCGAGCGCGCCTCGATATTGTTTGCGTTCGGCCAGCAATTGGCCGAGCACGGCGAGGGATTCTCCTTCTTCGGCTTTCGTCTTGGTGCGTTGATAGGCGATGTAGGCCGCAACCGAGGCGCGTTCGAGGAAAAAGGCTTGTTCCTTGTCGTCGCGCGGCCGAATCCGGGAGACGGTCCGCGCCAGACGCAGCCAGCCACTCGCGTCATCGGGCGCGGCCGCGACCGCCTGGCCGAGAATTACCATCCCGCCGCGGAAGTCGTTTTTCTGAAACGCGGCCTCCGCGTCGCGGCGCAACTGCGCCGCCGGCTGTTTGGGCGTGCCGGCATCGGTCTTGATCTGCTCCTCAAGCTTGATCGCGGCGTCCGCGAGCTCACTGCGCTGGAAGGACTTTTCCTGGGCGAACGCCGGTAGGACAAAAAAGACGGCAAGCGCTGCAACCAGGCCGGCGCGGACGAACGCAATCATGAAGCCCTCCCGAAGCGGATCCCCACTATTGATGGCCGGGATGGTGTCGAGCGCAAGGCCGGGTCTGGGCGGAGTTTTGACGGCGCGGCAGGATTGGCTTTCCTCGATCCGGCAGGCGGGATAAGCATGCGCAGACGACCCCGTAGCTCAGCCGGATAGAGCACCAGCCTTCTAAGCTGGGGGTCGGAGGTTCGAATCCTCCCGGGGTCGCCAAGGCGGTGCCGCCAGTCGCCAAATCGGCCTTCCGCGGCCGTAAAACCCGCTGCGAAACCCAAATTTAACAAACTTGGCACACTCCTAGCGCCGGGTGGGAAGCCGCGCCGGCGAGGCGCGTCGGGGCAATGACCGAAGGTAAGCCAGCCGAAGCCGCGGGCGATGACGCGCCCAAAGCGGCAGCGCCAGCGCGAACGGGCGCGCCGTTGTGCTTCGTCATCGACGAAGAACCGAGCATCCGGCATTTTCTTTCGCTTATCCTGCACGGTTCGGGCATCGACACGGTCGAGTTCGCCGATGGCGCGGCGATGCGCGCCAATCCCGGGCCACGGCCGCCCGATCTGGTCTTCCATAATATCTCGCTGGAATCCGCAGACGCGATCGACTCGATGATCGCGCTCGGCAAAGTTGGCGTGCGCGGCGCCATTCAGCTTATGAGCAATCGCGGCGCGGCGGTGCTCGATCACGTCAAGAATATCGGCGTTCAGCACAAGCTTAAAATGCTTCCCGTTCTCAAAAAGCCGTTCGAGACCGACGGGGTCGTCAAGATCATCGAAACCCTTAAGCTCGGGACCTCGACTGGTGCCGGCGCGCGCATTGAGTTGAGCGAAGCGCTGAAGAACAACTGGATCGAATTCTGGCTGCAGCCGAAAATCAATCTGCGCAAGAAACAGCTCGCCGGGGCAGAGGCGTTCGCCCGCGTTCGCCATCCGCAGCATGGCATCTTGAAGCCGAGCTCATTCTTGACCGGTGCGGGCGAGGCCGACCTGATCAAACTGGCCGAGCTTGCGGTGACCGCCGCGCTCAAGACCGGCACGCGGCTGTCGAAGGTCGGAATCCATCTGCGGATCGCGGTCAACATGCCGCTCGCGGCTTTGGCCAAGCTTCCCGTGGAGGACTTGGTGAAGACCCAGCGCCCGAGCGACGATAAATGGCCGGGACTGATCATCGACTTGCCAGAAACCGAAATCATTCCGAAGCTCGGCCTGGCGAGCGAGCTCACCAAGAAATTGCGCCCGTGCCATGTTCAACTCGCGATCGACGATTTCGGCCGTGGCTATTCATCCCTGACCAAGGCTAAGGAACTGTCCTTTGCCGAGCTCAAGCTCGATCGCTCCTTTGTAGTCGATTGCGGAACTGACAAGGTCAATGCACCTATGTGCAAGACGGTCATCGACTTCGCCCACGGCTTCGGCTCCACCGTCGTCGGGGTTGGCATCGAAAAAGCTTCGGACGCGCTGGCGCTGGTAACGATGGGCTGCGATTACGGCCAAGGGTTCCTGCTCGGCCAGCCGATGCCGGAGGAGCGCTTTATTGCGCTGCTGCGCCAGCGTTCCAGCGCGGCCGACGGCGCGACGAAGGCTGAAGCGTCTGCAGCGGTCCCGCAGCCCGCCTGATCGCCTTTGACGTGCTTAGTGGGTCCAGGGGTCGCGGCGCTTGAAGGAAAAATTATCCGAATAGGAAATCGCCCGGCGTGCGGCCGGCGGCGGCTCGAAAAGCTGGAACGCGATCCCGTGGCGTTTGCAGTAGGCCACGGCCTCTTCCTGCGTCGGAAAGCGCAGATGGACCTGCTGGCGCATGTCACCGGAGGAGGTCCAGCCCATCAGCGGCTCGATCTGTCGCGCCTGCTCCGGCTCAAACTCCACGATCCAATCCTTGGTTTTGGCTTGGCCGGATTGGGTGGCCGTACGCGATGGCTTGTAAATGCGGGCGATCATGGGTCAGCGCTATAAATCCGTTTCGCGACGAACTGACAAGATGGTCGGAGCGGCAGGATTTGAACCTGCGACCCTCTGGTCCCAAACCAGATGCGCTACCAGACTGCGCTACGCTCCGAATTGAAACGGCCTACACGGCCCGCCAAAGCCCGGCAATGGGCCAGTTTGGAGCCCTAACGGCGGCCGTTAAACATGGGGTGGGCGACGCGGTCGCCCGGTGCGATGCCAAGCCGTTTCGCGGTTCCCGCGACCACCTCCAACACACCCCGTACCGCGCCTCCGGAGGCAACGATGCGTTCGGAGAGCGGCTCGGTGTTCTCCGCGATGCGGTGAATGCGCCCGTCGGCGCGAATGAACAGCATATCGAGCGAGACGTAGGTGTTCTTCATCCACATCGCTACCTCCTGGTCGCGTTGGAAGTCGAACAGCATGCCGCGGCCGTCCGGCAGCTCCTTGCGATACATCAGGCCCTGCGAACGGTCGGCATCGGTGCGCGCGACCTCGACGGCGAAAATCTTGACCCCATTCCTGGTCGCGATTTCGAGCGTTTCATCCGCGGCGAGGCACGGCGCCGCGGCCGCGAAAAAGGCAAGCAGAATGAAAGCGGTAAGAGCGCGCATGCGAGCGCTCTAGCGCGCAAGGCGCATCTCGCGCAACGATAAAGTCTTGGCCGGGGCGGACTTAGTGAGAGGCGGGGCCGAGCGAACCGCCATCGGGGCGCACTTCGGCAGCCATCAAGCCCTTGGGGCCTGGCCCGAAGCGAACCAAGATGGTTTGGCCGGGGCGCAGTTCGGCGATGCCGTAGCGCCGCAGCGTTTCCATGTGGACGAAAATGTCGGGCGTCCCCTCGCCCCGGGTCACGAAGCCGAAGCCCCGGAGCCGATTGAACCATTTGACCACCGCGCGCTCGAGGCCGCTGGTTGGCGTCACCGTGACGTGGGTGCGCGGCGGCGGCATCTGGGCCGGGTGTATGGCAGTCGACTCGTCCATCGACAGAACGCGGAAGGCCTGCAAGCCCTTCTGGCGCTGCATCACCTCGCAGACCACGCGGGCGCCTTCATAGGCGGTCTGGAAACCGTCGCGCCGAAGGCAGGTCACGTGCAGCAGCACGTCCGGCATCCCGTTGTCCGGAATGACGAAACCGAATCCCTTGGCGACATCAAACCACTTGATGACGCCGGTGATTTCGATGAGGTTGGCCGCCGCTTGATCGGCGAGGTCCCGAACCGAGGTCGGAGCCAGTCCGCCCCGAGGGCCTTTCGTTTCAATCCCGTCCGACGCCATGACGCCGTCCGACCGCCGTTTGTTCAGGCGCCTCTTAAGGGGGCGCTTCAACGAATCTTTCTGGAATCCAAACTAACACCGGCTGCACGGCTGCAAAGCGCAAAATGCGCTTGCGCACAGCCTGTGCACAGCGGCAGCGCTCACGAATCAGTGCGCGATGAAAGGGGCTAACGCGTCGCCGATGTCTTGACGAACGACCAAATCTGCGAGTGCATCGAATTCGGTCGGCTCGCGATTGATGATGACGAGCGCGGCGCCGTGTTGCTTCGCCATCAAGGGAAAGCCCGCCGCCGGCCAAACGACGAGCGAAGAACCGATCGCGAGAAACAGATCGCAGTTTTTGCTCAACGCCTCGGCGCGGCGCATCGGTTCTTCCGGCATCTGTTGTCCGAAAGAAATCGTCGCGGTCTTGATATAGCCGCCACAGGAACAATCGGGTGCGCAATTCGCACCCGCCGCGTATTTGTCGCGCACCCATTGCAGCTCGTAGCGCCGATCGCATGACAAGCACGTCGCGTAAGTCGTGTTGCCATGCAGCTCGACAATGTCCTTCGCGGAAATTCCAGAGTCCTGATGCAGGTTGTCGATGTTCTGCGTGATCAATCCCGGCACTTTTCCCGCACGGTGCAGCGAGGCGAGCGCGCGATGGCCGCGCCCGGGTTTGGCTTTGGCGAAATACTCGTCCATCGCGAAACGGCGCTTCCATGCTTCGTCGCGCATCTCCTGACTGGAAATAAAATCGTCGAAGTAGATCGGCTGGTTCTTGGTCCACTGGCCGCCGGGCGAACGAAAATCCGGAATGCCACATTCCGTCGAGATGCCGGCGCCGGTAAAGGGCACGATGGCCTCGGCGTTTTCGATCAGGCCACGCAGGCCGTTGATCGCTGTTTCAAGGTCTGCGGCAATCATTATGATGCGGAGATAACCAGGGAGACATTACCGATCATGCGATATCTGCACACCATGTTGCGCGTGCGCAATCTCGACGCGGCCCTCGACTTTTACGTCAACAAGCTGGGATTGAAGGAAACCCGCCGGCGAGTGGACGAAAAGAACAAATACACCCTGGTTTTTCTCGCGGCGGACGAAGATTTGCCCCTGATCGAGGCGGCCAAGAAAAAGGGGCGGCCGACCATGGAAGTGGAACTGACTTACAATTGGGACAGCGAGGACTACGGCGAAGCCCGCTATTTCGGTCACCTCGCCTATGAAGTCGACGATATCTACGCGACCTGCGAACGGCTGATGAAAGCCGGCGTCACGATCAACCGGCCGCCACGCGACGGCAACATGGCGTTCGTGCGTTCTCCCGACAGGCACTCCATCGAAATTCTGCAAAAGGGCGAGGCCAAGCCGCCGCAAGAGCCTTGGAAGTCGATGCCCAATACCGGGAAATGGTGAAGGCGCATACCCGCAACACGATCTGCCACATGCCGAAGAACATCGTGATCTTTGCCGACGGCACCGGTCAGGCTGGCGGAATTCCCGGCGCCATCCCGACCAATGTCTACAAACTCTATAAAGCGTGTCCTCAAGTCGGAGGAACGCAGATCACCTTTTATGATCCCGGCGTCGGATCGCAAACGCACGGACGGCAGTCTCGGAGGCGCCGGATCTACAATTTTGTCGCCCGCGCGACCGGACTCGGTCTCTCTAAGAACATCGCCGATTGCTATGACGCAATCATTCGGCATTACGAGCCGGGCGACCGCATTTTTCTGTTCGGCTTCAGCCGTGGCGCTTACACGGTCCGCAGCCTCGGCGGCCTGCTCGGCCTATGCGGGGTGCCCGCCGTATCGCCGCGTGGTCACGATTTGCGGACCAACAAGCGTGCGCGCAAGCGCGCCGTGCGGCGCGCTGTGCGTTGGGTCTATCAATGTTATGGCCGCAGCGAGCTCAAGCGTCGCATGCGGCAGCACCGCGGCGAAAAATTCCGCAACCGGTACCTTGCGCAGGACGCCATTCCCTACTTCATCGGCGTCTGGGACACTGTCCGTGCACTCGGCGTGCCGGGCATCAACTGGCTGATCTTCTGGCGCCACGCCTTTCACGATTCATCGCTCAATCCGAAGGTGCCCTATGGCCGGCACGCCATCGCAATCGACGAGAATCGTTCGATCTTTGCCCCGGAATTATGGGACGAAGGCCTCAACGTCGCGGACCCCGATCGCATCAAGCAGGTGTGGTTTCCGGGCGTACATACCGACATCGGCGGCGGCTATAGTGAGAGCGAGCTTTCCGACCTGACGCTGGAATGGATGCTCGCCGAGGCGACGGCGATCCCTCACCCGTTGCACGTCGATCTCAAAGCGCTGGCTTTGAAGCCGTCGCACCGCGGCGTGCAGCATGATGAGCGGCTCGGGTGGGGAGTTTTGTGGCGCAAAGGCACGCGCGATCGTCTCCGGCTGAACCGTCTCGACTGCGAGACCAACGTGACGCGGCGGATCAAAGAGCCAAAAGTGCCGACCATGCGCGGCGAGATGCCGTATCGTCCCGTCCTGCTCGCCGCCCATCCGGAATTCGCGGAGTATTATCAGGCGTTGCGCGCGCAACGACGAAGCCTGATCGAGCGACTCGGCAACTCGTTCGCGCGCAAATAGCCGCAGCGGTCCTTGGCTACCATTGCGCTTCCACGCGGCCGAAAATCTGTGTAAACGACCCTCCGCTTTGCCATCCGCGCCCTTCGTCTAGCGGTCCAGGACGCCGCCCTTTCACGGCGGAAACACGGGTTCGATTCCCGTAGGGCGCGCCATTCCGCCGCATACCGCTGCATGGCTGATATGCGGGGAACATGCGCATTAGCCCTCAGTTTTAACAGAGATGTTATCAGGCCGGTGACGCAAAACTCGCTACATTGCGTGCACGTAGCGGTCACAGTTCAGGAGGCGGAAATGCCAATGGTCCTGAGAAACCGAAACGTCGCTTCGACCTTGCGGCGCGATGCACTGTTCGTTTGGCACGCACTCATCTCGGTGGTCTTCATCAGCTTCGCGGGCCTCGCAGTCGGCGCAGCCGTGATGGACCTGTTCGCGATCGCTCATCAATAACGTTTACGCCGGATAAGCGTGCCAGCCGCCGCGGTAATCCTGCACGGCGCGCGAATTGTCCTCACGCATGTTCAAGTAAGCAGGACCGATCGGCGATTTGCCATGTCCGCCCGGAATATCCAACACGTAGGTGGGCTGACAGAGACCTGAAACACGCCCGCGCAATTCACGCATCAGATTTTGTCCGCTTTCGATGCCGGTGCGCAAATGCGCGGTCCCCGGCGCCAGATCGGCGTGATGCAGATAATATGGCTTGATCCGGCACTCAACCAAGGCGCGCATCAATTCGGTCATCGCTGCTTCGGTATCGTTGACGCCGGCGAGCAACACCGATTGCCCCAACAAAGGAATTCCGGCGTCGGCGATACGCGCGCAAGCGTCGCGCGCCGCCGGCGTGAGCTCTCGCGCATGATTGACGTGAACGGCGACGTAGACGGCTTTGCCCTTGAGCTTCATGGCGCGAACCAGGGCCGCTGAAATCCGCGCCGGTTCGGCGACCGGGACGCGCGTGTGAATGCGTACGACTTTTACATGATCGATCGCGGCAAGCTCTTTCATGACAGCCGCCAGGCGGCGCGGCGACAGCACCAAGGGATCGCCGCCGGTCAGAATGACTTCCCAGATCTGCGAGTTGGCCCGGATATAGGCGAGCGCCTTCTCCAGCGCGGCGGGCGACAAGCCGTTCGGTTTGTCAGGGCCGACCATTTCCCGGCGGAAGCAGAACCGGCAATACACCGCGCAGACATGCACGACTTTGAGCAAGACCCGGTCGGGATAGCGATGGACGATGCCTTCGACCGGACTGTGCGCATCGTCGCCGATCGGATCGGCGTTCTCCGCAGCGCTGGTATCGAGCTCCGCGACATCGGGTACAAACTGGCGCGCGATGGGGTCGTTCTTGTCCGATGTGTCAATCAGGCCGGCAAGCGCGTGCGGAATCGCCACCGTGTAGCGTCGCGCCAATTCATGCAGCGCGGCCAGCGCATCGGGTGACGCCAATTCCCGCTCCACCAGTTGCTCGGGCGTACGCAAAGTCTGCGATCCCATGATCCGTCCTCTTTCTAATTGAGCGGAGCTGCCGGTTCGGCGACCGGACTCCAGAGCACATCTTCAATCCGGGCAGCACCGGTTGCCAGCATCACAAGCCGGTCGAGACCAAGCGCGACACCGCAGGCGGGCGGCATTTGTCCCAACGCCGCAAGAAAATCATCATCGAGCGGATAGCGCTCGCCATATCGGCGGTATTTCTCCGCCATCGCCTGCTCGAAACGGCGGCGCTGCTCGCGCGCGTCGGTCAACTCGCCAAAGCCGTTCGCCAGTTCGACGCCGCAGGCATAGAGTTCAAAGCGCTCGGACACGCGCGGATCGTCAACTTTCAAGCGCGCAAGGGCGGCCACGGGCGCCGGATAGTCGCATAGCAGCACCGCACGACTTTGCTCGGCAAGACGAGGTTCGACCTTATCGGCAAGGATGCGGCTGAAGACGTCCGTCCAATCGTCATCGTCGGCGGTAGTGACTCCTGCTTGCCGGGCGGCCCTTGCAAGCGCCTGGGGGTCGCCCTCGCCGTCGCGCACAGTGGCAAGCACATCGATGCCCGCATAGCGGCTGAACGCCTCGGCAACGGTCAAACGCAGCGGCGCGGCGAACGGATCGGCGCTGCGGTCACGGTGCGCCAATCTTGTCGCTCCCGCTGCCCGTGCGGCCTCGGCCAGTAGCGCCGTGCAATCCTTCATCAGCACCTCATAAGTTTCATTTGCCCGATACCACTCAATCAAAGTGAATTCCGGATGGTGCAGCCGGCCGCGTTCCCGGTTGCGAAATGAGCGGGCGAATTCAACGATCCGGCTTTCGCCGGCGGCCAATAGCTTCTTGCAGGCGAATTCCGGCGACGTGCGCAGATAAAGCGGCATCGCCTCGCCGCCGGGACCGATCAGCGATGTTCCGAACGCGTGCAGATGCGTCTCGTTGCCGGGCGAAACCTGAACAATAGGCGTCTCGACTTCGATGAAATCCTGAGCCGCGAACCAGCCGCGCAAAGCGGTGACGATGAGGCCGCGCGCCTGAAGATAAGGCCGTCGCGCTGCGTGGCTCTGCGTCCGCCAGTCCGAAGAGGCCTCTTTCGTCACGCAATCCTCGTATTCACCCGCTTATCGAAATGCTGGCATTAAGCCGCCAGATCGGTATGGTGCGCCGCAATTCGCTTCGACCGCAGGGATTTACTCGTGAAAGTCATCGCCAGCCAGCTTCGCAAAGGCAATATCGTCGACATTGACGGCAAGCTTTATGTCGTTCTCCACGCCGAAAACTTCCACCCCGGCAAGGGCACGCCGACCACGCAGGTCGATATGCGCCGGATTTCGGACGGCGTGAAGACCCAGCAGCGCTACAAGACGACCGATCAGGTCGAGCGCGCGCATGTCGAGGAGCACGAATATTCGTTCCTCTATCACGACGCCGAAGGCTTCCATTTCATGAATTCGGAAAACTACGAACAAGTGCAGGTCCCGGAGGACGTGATCGGCGATGGCGCGCCCTATCTTCAAGAAGGCATGAAGGTTCAGCTCGGCATGCACGAAGGCAATCCCATCTCCATCGAGCTGCCGCAGAAGGTGACGCTCGAAATCACCGACACGGAGCCGGTCATCAAGGGCCAGACCGCGTCGGGCTCGTTCAAGCCGGCGATGCTCTCTAATGGGGTGCGTACCATGGTGCCCACGCACATCACCGTCGGCACGCGCGTCGTGGTTTCGACGGCGGACGGCTCCTATACCGAGCGCGCCAAGGACTGATCCTCGAGCGGCTTGGCACGTCTACCCCTGACGGATAGGTTTTGCGCGCCTTGTGAGGAATGGCGCGTGAAAATCCGGCTTTCTGCGATTGCGCTAATGATCGCCTGCACCGCTTCGGCAGCGGCTGCCCAGGATTTCCTGCAGCCGCGCGTCACTATGTCATCAGTCCAATGGCCCACGGCCGCTTACGACGTCGGCGACGGACCGACGGATGAAATCTTCGCCATGCTGAATGCCGATACCAATACGCGCTTTGCCGGGATCGAACGCAGCACCGTGCCGGTCCTGTTGCCGATGGACGTGGCCGCCTTCCGCAAGGACAAGGCCGATCTCAACGCCGATGCTGCGGCATCGAATAAATATTTCGGCGAGTTCTCCCCCTCCAAATTTTTTCACGCTGGGCCCGCCGGTTACGACGCGACCTTCTGGATCAATCCTCGTGAATACGGCATCAAGTCGACGTGGCCGAAGCCCGTCGAGGTCGAGATCGGCGGCGCGGCTTTTGTGTATGACCTCCAAGATCCGAACCATCAGGAGGTCTTCCCCCCGCCGAAAGAGTCTGGGCTGGCCGAGAAATTTCCCGGCATCCGCCGCATTCTGCGCGAGAACCACGTGCGCTATGCGTTCGAGCGCTTTGGCGTGCCTTATGTCGTGTCGATCCAATGTTACGACCGGCGTCCATCAGCCAAAATCGTCGCGTGTCGCGAGGCAGATGAATTAGCCATTCGATTTCTCAAGCGGCTGACGGTTGCCGGCGGCACGCCGACAGGGAATTTACCCGAGCCGAAGCTCGATCTCGCGCGGCCGGAGCATAAAAGCGACTTCACGTATTACGGTCCCGGTAATCTCATTCCCAATTCCGGCTGGAGAAAAAATCCGGGACGCGAAGATTACACAGTCTATGCGCGACTGCGTTTTCCCTTCGCCCAGGCACCGGCTTACATCAAATCGCAGGCGTTTCTGCATTGGGGCGATTGCTACCGCACCGGCATCGTCGGCCGCAAAGGCCGCAAAGATGCGTCGTATCATTGCAAGGTGAACGACAAGCCGCTGGTGTTCAATGAAGCGCATCCCGAGAACTGGTCTTACCCCTGGCGGGATAATTTCTGCGAATGGCGGGACTTCCTGGTGGGCCAGTGTCCGGGCGGATACGGCCACCAGGCTCAAGACATGCGGCCGTCAAATTGCGTGCTGTCCAATGAAGGCGCCGACCGTTGCCTGCCATACCAGCATGCGATCGCAGCCGCGGCCGACGGCCCGATCTGGCGCTCACCGGGCTATCTCGCGGCTTTTCTTTTCCTGAATACGGCGAATGAGCGGGTGCGCGTCAGCTATCTCCACATGAATCCGACGTTGATGGATAACGACGGGCTCGTCAGCGGGCGGGCGGTCTCTGCGGGTGAAATTCTCGGCAAGGTTTCGAATTGGGGCGACCACGAGCATGGGACGTCCTACCACCTGCATTTCAGCATGCAGGTGTTCACCCGCTCAGGATGGGTCTGGGTCAATCCTTATATGACGCTGGTCGCGTCCTACGAGCGGCTGACGGAGGGGCGCGGCACCGAGATCAAGCCCGGCGACCCCGAACCGGTTATCCCCGACAAGAAGCCGGTCATTCTCAATCCAGCGCCCGTTCCGGCCGTCGCAGCCACTCCGGATAGCGACAGACCAAAACCGGCCGCAAAGCCGGCGCGCCATAAGCCGAAGAAAAAGAAAGTGCGGCGGCGGAGCAAACGCGCCGACGCCGACTAAAACGCCTTGGAACTTGAAGTTCTTCGTCTTTGCGAGCTGTCGGGGCACTGCCTAGACTGCAATTCCCCATGCAGCGATTCCCGCTCACGCGCCGTGCCTTCGCCGCCTCGCTCGCGGCGGCGCTTGCCACGCCTGCCTTCGCTCAAGACGCCCGGTTCAAGATCTGGGTCGCAAATTTTCGCGCGCGCGCGCTCCAACGCGGCATTTCGGAAAAGACCTACGACGGCGTGATGAACAGCGTGACGCCCGATACCAGCGTCTACGCCCTGCAAAAGGCGCAACCGGAATTCACCGAGCAGGTTTGGCAATACGTCAACCGCCGCTGCTCGGAGTGGCGGGTCAATACGGGCAAAGAGCGCAACAAGGAATACGATGGCTTGCTGAAGCGTCTTGAAGCCGATTATGGCGTCAACCGCTTCGACCTTCTTGGCCTGTGGGGCATGGAATCGTCGTTCGGCGACGTCATCGACAATCCGAAATACATGCGCCCGATCATCCCCGCGCTCGCGGCCCTCGCCTATGGCGAGCCGCGCCGCCGCGCTTATTGGGAAGCCGAACTTCTCAACGCACTCACGATTATCGACAAGGGTTGGGCGAAGCCCGATGCCTTGATCGGCTCCTGGGCCGGCGCCATGGGTCATACCCAGTGGATGCCTGAAGTGTGGCTGCGCGTCGGCGTCGACTACGACAAGGACGGGCGCATCAACCCCTTTGGCAAACCGGATGATGCGCTCGCCGGCACGTGCCGCTACTTGGTCGAGCGCGGCGGCTATCGGCGCGGCGAACATTGGGGTTACGAAGTCGAGCTGTCGCCGTCACAAGCGCGGCTCGCTGACAACAGAACCAAGCGCAGCTACGGGCAGTGGCACGCGGCAGCTATCCGCCGTCCCGGGAACTTCAAGTTTCCCCGCGAGAACGACACAGCAAAGCTGTGGCAGCCGGTCCCCGGCGGGCCGGCTTTCCTGCTCGGCCAGAATTTCTTCGCCTTGCGCTCGTATAACCCCTCGTCCAGCTACACGCTCGCTTTGCTCCATCTCGGCGACCTGATCGCCGGAGGGGGTCACTGGAGCCAGGAATTCCCGGGCGGCGAGCGGCCGCCGACGCTGAACGAGGTCAAGGAAATCCAGCAGCGCCTGAACGACCGCGGCTTCAAGACCGATGGGGTCGATGGGCGTACCGGTTCCGACACTGTGAAAGCCATCGCCGCGTTTCAGAAAAAGATCGGAATGCAGCCGGTCGACGGTTACGCCGGGCTCAAAGTCCTGGCGCGGTTGCGACAAGCGGGCTGATCGGCTTGGATGGCCCACCTTTAAGTGGGCGTCAGTAGCATGAGTGATCGACACAAAAATTCTGATACGCCGATCTCATCCATCGACCGCCCCGTTCCCGCGGGCGTCAATGCCGCAGCTTTTGGCAGCGACGTGGTCGCCGAGGCGCTGCGCGCCACGGACATCCCCTTCATTGCGCTGACGCCCGGTGCGAGCTTCCGCGGCCTCCACGACAGTTTGGTCAATTACCTCGGCAACGCGAAACCGCAGATGCTGCTGTGCATCCACGAGGAGAATGCGGTCGCGATCGCACATGGCTACGCCAAGGTGACCGGGAAGCCGCTCGCGGTCGCGCTCCATTCCAATGTCGGGCTGATGCACGCGACGATGGCGATCTTCAACGCCTGGTGCGACCGCATGCCGATGCTGCTCATCGGCGCGACCGGCCCGGTGGACGCGACCAAACGACGACCTTGGATCGACTGGATCCACACCGCCGCCGATCAGGGCGCGCTCGTTCGGGGCTACACGAAATGGGACGACCAGCCCGCCTCTCCCGCCGCCGCGCACGAAGCCGTCTTACGCGCGGCCTGGATTGCCACAACGGCGCCGTGCGGCCCCACTTATGTGAACCTCGACGCAGGAATGCAGGAATCCAAGCTGGCTGAACCATTCGCGGCTAGCGAGAGCGCGCGCTTCATGCCGGCGGTAGCGGACGCGGCTGCGCCGGACGCGATTGAAAAAGCCACCGCGCTCCTCAAATCGGCGAAAAAACCGCTCATCCTCTGTGGCCGCGTCTCGCGCGACACTTCGGCCTGGGCCGAACGCATCAAACTTGCCGAACGGCTTGGCGCGCGGGTCGTTACCGACATCAAGATCGGCGCATCATTCCCGACCGACCATCCGCTCCATGTCGGCGCTCCCGCTTTCATCGCGCCGACGCCGGACGCTCAGGAGGCAATCAAACAAGCCGACGCGATCCTCAGTCTCGACTGGGTCGATCCGGCCGGCACGCTCAGACAAGCCGGCGCGCAACAGCCAAAACTGATCCAGGTCTCGATGGATCATCAGCTCCACAACGGCTGGAGCCTGGACTACCAGGGCCTGCCGGCGGTCGACGTGTTTCTGGCTTGCCAGCCCGACACGGCAGTCCCCGCGCTCCTTGCGGCGCTAGGCCCCGGGAAAGGCGCAATTCCTGCAGCGCAAGCAACTCATTTTAAGGCTGAGGGCGACAAGCTCACCGTCGACCATCTCGCGGTTGCGCTGCGCAAAGCGGTCGGCCAACGCGAGACCTCCCTCACCCACGTCTCCCTGTCATGGAACGGCGCGAGCTGGCCGCTGCGCCATCCTCTCGACTATCTCGGATCGGACGGCGGCGGCGGCGTCGGTGGCGGGCCTGGTATTGCCATCGGCGCGGCTCTCGCGCTCAAGGGCACAGGAAGGCTGCCCATCGCAGTTTGTGGAGACGGCGATTTTCTGATGGCGGTGACTGCGGTCTGGACCGCGGTGCATTACAAAATCCCGGTCCTCTTCGTGATTGCGAACAACCGCTCGTTTTTCAACGACGAGCTGCATCAGGAGCGCGTTGCGCGCATGCGCAGCCGTCCGGTCGAGAACCGCTGGGTCGGTCAGCGCATATCCGAGCCGGACATCGAAATCGCGGCAATGGCCGGCGCGCAGGGCGCCAAAGCCTTCGGTCCTGTGACCAAAATCGGCAAGCTCGAAAGCATATTCAAAGACGCAATTGCCGCGGTCGACGCCGGCGGCGTCGCTGTCGTCGATGTCAGGGTCGAACCCGGCTACACCGCGGCCATGACGGCGGTCATGACGCGCAAAAGCGAATAACGCGATGCAGCCTATTTTGACGGCCGAAAATATCACGGTGCGCTTCGACACGCAGGAAGGCGCGATCACCGCGGTCGACGACATGTCGGTCGCCGTGCGTCCCGGCGAGTTCTTGTCGGTGATCGGGCCGTCCGGCTGTGGCAAATCCACTTTGTTCAACGTAATCGGGGGCCTGCTCGGTCAATATCAGGGCAAGGTGAGCGTCGCGGGCGAAACCGTATCCGGCCCCCATTCCTCGATTGGCATGGTGTTTCAGGAAGAATCGACCTTCCCCTGGCGCACGGTGCTCGACAATGTTGCTTTCCCGCTCGAGCTTATTGGCCTGAACAAGCGTGCGCGCGTGGATAAAGCGCGGCATTTTATTTCAATGGTCGGTCTCGATGGATTCGAAAACCGCTATCCCGGCGAATTATCGGGCGGTATGCGGCAGCGCGTTTCGCTCGCCCGCACCCTCGCCTCCGAACCGAAGATTCTTTTGATGGATGAGCCTTTCGCCGCGCTCGACGAGCAAACGCGGCTTCTGCTCGGTGACAAGGTCCTGCAAATCCAGCAGCAGCTCAAGCAGACCACGCTGCTGATTACCCACAACATCACCGAGGCGGTGCAAATGTCGGACCGCATTCTTGTGATGACCTACCGGCCCGGCCGCGCCAAGCGCATCGTCGACATTGATCTGCCGCGCCCGCGTACTTCCGAGATCGTCGGCAGCGAAGCGTTCGGCCGCTATGTCGCGCAGATTTGGGCGGACCTGCGCGAAGAGGCGAGCCGCGGTATGCGGGACGAAGAACAACATGCACGCGATGAGAAGGCGGCGCCCGGATGACCACGCAGCGCACTGCGCGCTACACCCCGCAGCTTGTGGGCGCGGGCTCGCTGCTTGCGTTCCTGGCGGCGCTGGAATTGTTGATCCGGGCTGGCGTCATCACCCGTTTCATCGTGCCGCCGCCCACCGAAATCATAGCGAGCTTCGGCCGGGTCATGGTCGAAGAACATGTGCTCACCCGTTTTCTGCTGACGTTCGGCGAGTGTCTGGCGGCCGGGATCATGCTCACGGTGGTCGGCGTCGCAACCGGGGTTCTCATGCACCGCTATCGGCTGTTGCAGCAGGCTTGCG
>JAFBAG010000314.1 GCA_019247925.1 Pseudolabrys sp. | reverse complement strand
GGCAACGAAAGCGGTGTAGCGGTCGATGCCGAGCGGCGGCAGCGCCTTATCCGGCCACTCCGCAATGATTTTGACGTCCGGAAATCGCTCGACCGACGCAAACGCTGTGCGCGGATCGACGATGACCACATCATAGCCGAGCATGCGTCCGAGCGGGGCCAGCGTCTGTGAAATGTGCACCGCGCCGGTAATGACGAGACGCGGCGCCGGCACATGCACCGTGAAGAATACTTTACCTTTCGGCGTCTCTTCCATCCCGCTTTTGCCGGTGCGCAGGCGCTTTTCAATCAGCGCGGCCAGCGAATCCTTGCCGGAATCGGCGCTTTTGACGAGGCGCTGCTCGCCGCTCGCGATGTTGGTCACCAGCACGACCGCGCGGCGCGCGGCGCGTTCCTCATTGAGCGCTTTGAGCAGATCGAGCTTCACTTAACCGACCTTCTCGACGAATACCCGGATCGTGCCGCCGCAGGACAGACCGACCTTCCAGGCGGCCTCGTCGGCGACGCCGAATTCGAGCATTTTGGATTTGCCGCTCTCGATCACATCGGCCGCTTCCGTGACGACGGCGCCTTCGACGCAGCCGCCCGATACGCTGCCCAGGAAGTTGCCCTGATCGTCGATCACCAGGTTGGAGCCGACTGGCCGCGGCGCCGAACCCCAGGTTTCCACCACGGTCGCCAGCGCAACGCCGCGCCCGTCTTTTCGCCACGTTTCAGCGGCCTTCAAAATATCGTCGTCGCGTGCGTTCATGGCCCGCTCCTCAAGCGACTTTGTTCAACCAGAGTTTGGGATTGGCTGCGTCCGCCGACGCGCCTGACAGCGCCTGCACCAGGCCAGCCATCGACTCCAAATTATGGATTGGCCGCAATTCGTCAACATGCGGCAGCAAGGTTTTGACCCCCTTGGCCCGCGCTTCGAAGCCCTCGAAACGCAACAAGGGATTGAGCCAGATCAGCCGTCGGCAAGACCGGTGCAGCCGGTCAATCTCGAATGCCAGCGTATCGTCGCCGTCGCGCTCAAGGCCATCCGTGATCAGCAGCACGACCGCGCCTTGGGTGAGCACGCGCCGCGCCCAATGCTTGTTGAAGGCATGCAAGGAGGTGGCGATTCGCGTACCGCCCGACCAATCGGCAACATTGGCAGAACAAGCGGCGAGCGCCTCGTCAGGGTCGCGCTCCTTCAGCGCCCGGGTCACGTTCGTCAATCGCGTGCCGAACAGGAACGTCGAGACGCGTTTGCGCGCATCGGTCACGGCATGCAGGAAGTGGAGAAACAGGCGCGTATATTGGCTCATCGATCCGGAAATATCGAGCAGCGCCACGATCGGCGGCTCTTTCACGCGCGAACCGAGATATTTCAGGTCAATCACGGCACCGCCCGCTTTCATGCTCGAACGCAAGGTGCGGCGAATATCGATCATATGGCCGCGCCGATGCGGCGCGAGGCGCCGCGTGCGCACGAGATGGAGCGGCAATTTCAGCCGCGCGATCGCTTCCTTGGCCTGAACGATCTCGGCGGCGCTCATCTGCGCAAAGTCCTTGCGCTGAAGTACCTCGCGATCGGACACGGTGAGCCGCATGTCGATCTCGACCTCGTCGGCCTTGCGTTGCTCTTCCGGCAGCGCGGCAAACAACGCTTCGCGAATGCGTTGCGCGCCCGGGGACGGCGGAACGATCGTTTGCGCGGGCGCCTGCGGCAGCAGCGCGGCGATCAGCTTCTCGAGATAGCCGCGGCGGCGGAAGAAGATCTTGAAGGCCTGGTCGAACAGCAGCGAATGTTCGTGCCGCTTCACGAAGACCGCATGGAGGGTCCAATAGAAGTCGTCGCGGGTGGTGACGCCGGCCGCATGCACGGCCTTGAGCGCGTCGAGCACCGCAACGGGCCCGACCGGCACCCCGGCAGCGCGCAACGCACGCGCAAAATAGAGGATGTTGTCGGACAGCGTGCCGGTCTTTTCAGCCATGCTCACTCCGCGGCGCGCAAGTCGGCCTTCACATCCTCGAGCAGCGCTTTCACCTTGCCGCCGTCGATCTTGGCAATGTCATCCTGATATTTGAGCAACGCGCCAAGCGTGTCGGACACCGTCGCCGGATCAAGTGCCACCGCATCGAGCTCGGTGAGCGCGCCGGCCCAATCCAGCGTTTCAGCGACGCCGGGAGACTTGAAGAGATCCTCCTTGCGCAGCGCCTGCACGAATCCAACGACCTGCTCGGAAAGCTTCTTGCCGATGCCTGGAATACGCCCGCGCAGAATTTTCAGCTCGCGCTCGGCATTCGGGTAGCCAAGCCAGTGATAGAGGCAGCGGCGCTTCAACGCGTCGTGCACTTCGCGGGTGCGGTTCGAGGTAATGACGACGATCGGCGGCTTGTCCGCCTTGACCGTGCCGAGTTCGGGCACCGTCACCTGGAAGTCGGCCAGCACTTCCAGCAGAAACGCCTCGAAGGCCTCATCGGTGCGGTCGAGCTCGTCGATGAGCAATACCGGCGGACCAGCCGCATCCGGCTCCAAGGCCTGCAGCAGAGGGCGCTTGATCAGGAATTTCTCGGAGAAAACATCGTGCTCGATTCGGGCCTTGTCGCCCTCGCCCTCCGCTTCCGCCAGGCGAATGGCGATCATCTGCGCGCCGTAATTCCACTCATAGACCGCGGCGGCGATGTCCAAGCCCTCGTAGCATTGCAGTCGAATGAGCTTGCGGCCCAGCGCCTGGGCCAGAACCTTGGCGATCTCGGTTTTGCCGACGCCGGCTTCGCCTTCGAGAAAGATGGGGCGGCCCATGCGCATGGCGAGAAACAGCACCGTCGCCAGGGATCGGTCGGCGACGTAGCCCGCCTCGCCGAGCAGCGTCAGCGTGGCGTCGATGGAATTGGGGACGGTTTTAGCGGTCATTGGCGGGACTTTATCTCAATCAGCGGTACTCTTACATGTGGGGAGCGTCCCGGAATGGGACCAGAGCCGCAAAAACTGCGGATTTTTATCGGGGTTTGAGATGGCGAAGCAGATCGAGATCGAAAAGCAGGACGTCGCGCAGCGCCAGCAATTTCCGGCGATCGACCCCGGCGTGCGCATCGGCCATGTCCACCTCAAGGTCGCGGATCTGCAGCGCGCACTCGACTTCTATTGCGGCGTGCTGGGCTTTGAGCTGACGACGAGCCGGCCGGGCGCCGCGTTCATCTCGGCTGGCGGCTATCACCACCATATCGCGGTCAATACCTGGGAAAGCCTCGGTGGGGCTCCGCCGCCTCCCGGAGCCACCGGGCTTTATCACACCGCCATCCTCTATCCGACCAGGGCGAAGCTCGCCGACGCGTTACGCCGTCTGATCGCCGCCAAGATTCCGCTTGAAGGCGCGAGCGACCACGGCGTGTCGGAGGCGCTCTATCTGCGCGATCCCGACGATAACGGCGTCGAACTGTATTGGGACCGCCCGAAGGACCAGTGGCCGCAGAAGCCGGACGGCTCGTTGCGGATGTTCACAAATCCGCTCGATCTGCACGACCTGCTCGCCGAGCTCGACCGCGCGGGCTGACGTGGCGCGGCTCCTCATCCCCGCGTTATTTGTCTGGCTCGGGATCATCGCGCTGGAAAGCCTGCAAGGGCTCGTACGTCGCTTGATCGCGGGCGACGAACTATTCGCGCGCCAGATCGCCACCTTCACCGGCGCGCTTCTGGTTTTGCTGATCGCGTTTCTGACAATCCGTCAGCTCAGGCCGAACACAACCGCCGAGGCGCTCATCATCGGCGCGTTCTGGGTCGCGCTCACGCTCGTGTTCGATATAGGGCTCGGCCGGCTCACCGGCGCGAGCTGGCAGCGTATCGGCGCCGATTTCGATCTCGCCCACGGCGGCCTGCTACCGCTGGGCTTGCTGGTGATGCTGTTTGCGCCGCTGATCGCACGGCGCTTCCGCAATTAATTACATGCCGGCGATTGCGCCCGGCACGTCGCTGTCGCCGCGGGCTGTTGCTTTCGCCAGCGCGCGACGCGCCAGCACGCCGACGAGATGCGCACGATATTCCGGCGAAGCATGGATGTCGCTGTTCATCCCCGTCGCCGGAATCGTCATGCCTTCGATCGACTTCGGGGAGAAACGTTTCTTCAGCGCCTCCTCGAAGGACTTCACCCGGAAGACGCCATTGGCGCCCGCCCCGGTCACCGCGACGCGAATGTCGGAGCCGCGTTTGGCGACGAACACACCCACCAGCGCGAAGCCGGACGCCGGGTGCTTGAACTTCTCGTACGCCGCTTTCTTGGCGATCGGGAACATCACCTTAACGATGATCTCGTTCTCCTCGAGCGCGGTCGAGAACATGCCGGTGAAGAAATCGTCTGCCGCGATGCGGCGTTTGTTGGTGACGATCGTCGCGCCGAGACCGAGGCACGCGGCCGGATAATCGGCGTTCGGGTCATTATTGGCGACCGAGCCGCCGATCGTGCCGCGATTGCGCACCTGCGGATCGCCGATCGAGCCCGGAACCGAGGCGAGCCCGGGCAGCACCTGCTGCAGCACTTGGGAATTGGCGACGTCGGCGTGGCGCGTCAGCGCACCGATCACCACGGAGCGGCCTTTCACCTCGACGCCGGCGAGTTCGTCAATTTGGTTGAGATCGATCAGCGCCGAAGGCTGCGCCAGACGCAGCTTCATCACCGGGATCAGCGAATGACCCCCGGCCAGAAGCTTCGCTTCCGGATTTTTCGCCAGCAAATTGGCGGCCTGCCGGACCGTGGCTGGGCGATGATAAGTGAAGTTGTACATCGTCGCTTCCTACTTGGTCGCTTTCTTGGTCAGCTTACTTGGTCATTTACTTGGTCATTTACTTGGTCATTTTACTTGGCCATGGCTTTCGCGCCGGCGCCGATTGCTTTCACGATATTGTGGTAGCCGGTGCAGCGGCAAAGATTGCCGTCGAGCTCTTCGCGGATGGTGTGGTCGTCGAGCTCGTTGCCCTTGCGGCGCACGATATCGAGCGCCGACATGATCATGCCCGGCGTGCAATAACCGCATTGCAGCGCGTGATGCTCGCGGAAGGCTTCCTGCATCGGATGCAATTGCGTCTCGGACGGCGCTACGCCCTCGATCGTCAGGACATTGGCGCCTTCGAGCTGCAGCGCGAGCAAGGTGCACGACTTCATGGCGACGCCGTTGACGTGGACCACACAGGCGCCGCATTGCGAGGTGTCACAGCCGACATGGGTGCCGGTCAGGCGTAGATTTTCGCGCAAGAATTGCACCAGCAATGTGCGTGCTTCGATGTCTCCGGTGACGGGCTTGCCGTTCACCGTCATTGACACCTTCGGCATGGTCTTCCTCCAACTGGAACCGGTCGCGTGACGAACAGGGCGGCGTTTTTCGCCGATTTTTAGAAGAAAGCCAATGTGAACCAGCCCGCGCGAGGCGGTCAAGGTGGGACTTTATCAGTGCTTTACGCCTGCGGAGGCGCGAACACCGCGGCGAATTTGGCGAAAAAATCGTCGGCGATCTTCTTGGCCGCGCCATTGACCAACCGCTGGCCGAGCTGGGCGAGCTTGCCGCCAATCTGCGCTTCGACGCTGTAAGTCAGCAAAGTGCCGCCGTCCTTTTCGGCGAGTTTCACCACCGCGCCGCCCTTGGCGAAGCCGGCGACGCCGCCGTCGCCCTCGCCCGAAATCTTATAGCCGTTGGGCGGGTCGAGGTCGGTGAGATGGACCTTGCCTTTGAAGCGCGCCTTTACGGGACCGATCTTGGTCGTGGCCACCGCTGTCATTTCCGTGTCGGACAGCTTGTTCAATTCCTCGCAGCCCGGAATGCACGACTTGAGCGTCTCGGCGTCGTTAAGCTTCTGCCAGACTACTTCGCGCGGCGCGGCCAGCTGATATTCGCCCGTCATCTGCATCGCCATCGCTTTACTCCTTGCCGCCGACGTACGCGCTGAGATTGTCTTTTGCTACCCCGTCCACGATGGGCAGGCAATCGGGCGGAAAATCCTGCCGCATTCGCCCACCGACGTCACTGACGGCATCGAGAAACCGCGGAAGGTGGCGCATCGCCCCCGTGGGGAGGTCGTGCAGAACCATCAGCGTCCAGGCGCGCTCCTGGCACTGGCGCAG
>JAFBAG010000296.1 GCA_019247925.1 Pseudolabrys sp. | reverse complement strand
GTTCAAGACCGAGCCGCAGCCGGGCCTCAACGGCCGCGCGTTGAGCTATCCGCGCGGCAAAGTGATCGGCGGGTCGTCGGCGATCAACGCCATGGTCTATATGCGCGGCCAGGCCGGCGATTACGACCACTGGCGCCAGCTCGGCCTCCCGGGCTGGGCCTGGGACGACGTAAAGCCCTACTTCCGCAAGCAGCTCGATCATTTTCTTGGCGACGAGCATCACGGCACCGGCGGCGAGTGGCGTGTCGAATTCCCGCGCCTGCGCTGGGACATCATCGATGCCTGGCGCGACGCCGCGGAGCAGTATGGAATCCCTAAAGTCGCGGACTTCAACACCGGCGACAATGAAGGCTCGTGCTATTTCCACGTCAACCAGAAGCGCGGCCGGCGCTGGTCGGCGGCGCGCGGCTTCTTGAAGCCCGTCCTGCACCGGAAAAATCTGCGACTCGAGACCGGCTGCCTGGTCGAGCGCGTGCTCTTCGATGGAAAACGCGCCGTCGGCGTGCAATGGAAGCAGGACGGCGTTTCACGCTCCGCGCGATGTCGCGGCGAAGTGGTGATGGCGGCGGGCGCGATCGGCTCGCCGCAGATCCTGATGCTGTCCGGCCTCGGCCCCGCCGCGCATCTCGGCGAATTCGGCATCGACGTGCTGCGCGACACGCCGGGCATGGGCCGCAATCTGCACGACCATCTGCAATTGCGGATGATCTATAAGGTCACCGGCATCCGCACGCTCAACGAGATGTATTCCTCGCTGCTGCAGCGCGCCTGGATGGGCGTCGATTACGCGCTGCGCCGCCGCGGTCCTTTGACGATGGCCCCGTCGCAGCTCGGCGCCTTCACGAAATCTTCGCCCGCGGTCGATCGCGCCGATCTGCAGTATCACATCCAGCCTTTGTCGCTCGACAAGTTCGGCGACCCGCTGCACCCGTTTCCGGCTTTCACCGCGAGCGTCGCCAATGTGCGGCCGACGAGCCGCGGCACGCTCAAGCTCAAATCAAAAGAGCCCGGCGCGGCGCCTTCGATCGACCCCAATTATCTCGCAACCCCGGAGGACCAGCGCATCGCCGCGGAATCGATCCGCATCACCCGCAGGATTTCGAAGCAGCCCGCGCTCGCCCCCTATGCGCCAGAAGAATACTTGCCTGGCGACAAAGTGCGCGACGACGACGAAGCCGCACTGGTGAAAGCCGCCGGCGACACCGGAACGACGATTTTTCATCCGGTCGGCACCGCGCGCATGGGCCGCGACGACGACACGAACGCCGTGGTCGACGCGCGGCTGCGCGTGATCGGCCTCGAGAGGCTGCGCATAGCGGATGCCTCGGTCATGCCATCGATCACGTCGGGCAATACCAATTCGCCGACCATGATGATCGCGGAAAAGGCTGCCGCGATGATTTTGCAGGACAACTTACAACCCAATTCCTGCCTATGATTTCATCAGGAACCGGCGTCCCGATTCGCGAGTTTTTGGGGTCCGGCGCAGTTGCATGGGGGGCGACCCGATGCTCGGCGATGCTCTGAGCGATTACCTGATCCTCGCGGCAATCGGATTCGGCGCGCAGCTCATTGACGGCGCGCTCGGCATGGCCTTCGGCGTGATCTCGACGACCGCGCTGCTGACCTTCGGGATCGCGCCGGCGCAGGCCAGCGCCATCGTCCACACCGCCGAGATTTTCACCACCGGCGCATCTGCGGCGTCCCACATCTATCATCGCAATGTGGACTGGCGCATCGTGCTGCGGCTTGGCATTGCCGGCGTGCTCGGCGCCGTGCTCGGCGCATGGATTCTTTCCAACGTCGATTCCTCGGCTGCGAAGCCATTTCTCGCCATCTATCTGAGCCTGATGGGCGTCTTCATCCTGTTCAAGGCGTGGCGTATTTCGCCGACCCGTGACGCGCCCGCGGCATGGACCGCGCCGGTTGGCTTTGCCGCGGGCTTTCTCGATGCGTCGGGCGGCGGCGGCTGGGGACCGGTTGCCACGACGACGCTGGTCGGATCGGGCCACGCTCCGCGCACGACGGTCGGCTCGGTCAACACCACCGAATTTTTCGTCACTGTCGCCGCCGCGACGACCTTCTTCGTCGAGCTCGGCGCTGCGCCGTGGAAAGAGCTTATCGCGCTGATCGTCGGCGGCGTGCTGGCAGCGCCGCTGGGCGGCTGGATGGTCAAGCGCATCCCGGCGCGCACGCTGATGATCATGGTCGGCTGCCTGATCGTCGGCCTGTCGATCTGGCAGATCGTGCGCTGGCTGAAGTGGATTTAGCTCACAGCGCCTTCAAATGGCGGATCGGCCGGCCCGGCGCGATGGCCTGTGCGGCGGCAACGATCGAATTGGCATCGATGCCGTAGTGCCGGTAAAGCTCGGCGAGCGATCCGGTCTGGCCGAAATGCTCGACGCCGAGCGCGCGGGTGCGATGGCCTCCCACAGCGCCGAGCCAGGCGAGCGTCGCCGGATGGCCGTCGATCACCGTGACGATGCCGCAATGGGGCGGCACCTCCGCGAGCAGCCGCTCGATGTGGGAGCGGGCGTGGACGAGTCCACGCTCGCGGGCGCGCTGCGCCGCGGTCCAGCCGGCATTGAGCCGGTCGGCTGACGTGACCGCAAGGAGGCCGACGTCGCGGCGGTCCTCGGCGATCAGGCCGACTGCCTCGATCGCTTCCGGCGCAATCGCGCCCATGAATGCGACGACCACCTGACAGTTCGGACCGGGCTTCCGCATCCAGTAAGCGCCATCGACGATCTGCTGGCGCAGCTCGGCGGTCATGTCGCGCTTGATCTGCTCGACCGGCCGCGTCGACAGCCGCAGATAGACCGCACCGCCCGTCTCGTCGCGCAGCCAGTTCTTTTCCGAGGCGTCGGCGTCCTTGTTGCCCTTCTGCATGTAGGCGAAAGCCCAGGCCATGATGACGGAAAGCTCGTCGACATAGGCCGGCTCGAAGCTGGCGAGGCCGTCTTGCGCGAGGCCGATCAGCGGCTGCGCGATCGACTGGTGCGCGCCGCCTTCCGGCGCCAGCGTGATGCCGGACGGTGTCGCCGCGATGATGAAGCGCGCGTCCTGGTAGCAGGCATAGTTGAGCTGATCGAGGCCGCGCGCGATGAACGGGTCGTAGACGGTGCCGATCGGGAGCAGGCGCTCGCCGTTGATGGAATGCGACAGACCCAGCGCGGACAGCGCCGTGAACAGGTTCGCCTCGGCGATGCCGAGCTCGATGTGCTGGCCCTGCGGCGAGAATTCCCAGTTGAACGTCGAGGGGATGCGTTCGGTTTTGAATATATCCACCGCCGCGCTGCGGCCGAACAATTTGCGCCGGTTCACCCACGCGCCGAGATTGGTCGACACCGTGACATCGGGCGATGTGGTGACGATGCGGGACGCGAATTCGCTGTCGCCTTTAGCTATTTCGTTGAGGATGTCGCCGAAGCCAGTCTGCGTGGACATGGACGGCTTGATCGTGACGTTGAGCGCGTCGGGGACCGGGATTTCCGGCGCGTCGAGGCGGCGGCGTCCCTCCTGGACGAAGGCCACGCGATCGAGAAAGGCCTGGAGTTTTTCGCGCGGCGTTTCGAGGCCTTCGAACTTGTCCCACTCGTGGCCGGGACGCACGTTAGAGGCCTTCTGATAGGTCTCCATCTGCGCCGGCGTCATCAGGCCGGCGTGGTTGTCCTTGTGGCCGGCCATCGGCAGACCGACACCCTTGATCGTGTAGCAGATGAAGCAGGTCGGCCTGTCGCTCTTGCTCGCAAGGTGGAAAGCCTCGAGCACCGCGGGCAGATCGTGGCCGCCGAGATTGTTCATCAGCGCCGCTAATTCCGCGTCGCTGCGCTTCTCGATCAACTTCGAGACCTCGCCTTGATCGCCGATTTCATCATTCAGCCGCTTGCGCCACGCCGCGCCGCCGGCAAACACCAAGGCCGAATAGAGCGAGTTCGGGCAGCTATCGATCCATGCGCGCAGCCTGTCGCCGCCAGGCTCCTTGAATGCGGCCTGCTGCAATGAGCCGTGTTTGACGATGACGACATCCCAGCCGAAATTGGTGAAGAGTTGCTCGTAGCGCTCCCACAGCCCTTCGCGCACTACGGCATCGAGGCTCTGGCGGTTGTAGTCGATCACCCACCAGCAATTGCGCAGATCCTGCTTCCAGCCTTCGAGTAGCGCCTCGAAGATATTCCCTTCGTCGAGTTCGGCGTCGCCGCACAGCGCGATCATGCGGCCTTCCGGGCGGTTCTTGCCCCAGCCATGCGCGCGCACATAATCCTGCGCGATCGAGGAAAACAAAGTCTGCGCGATGCCGAGGCCGACCGAACCGGTCGAGAAATCGACGTCGTCGGTATCCTTGGTGCGCGAGGGATAGCTTTGCGCGCCCTTGTAGCCGCGGAAGGCTTCGAGCTTCTCGCGGGTTTGCCAGCCGAGCAGGTAATTGATGGCGTGGAAGATCGGCGAGGCATGCGGCTTGACCGCGACGCGGTCCTGCGGCCGCAGCACGTCGAAATAGAGCGCCGACATGATGGTGGCGAGCGAGGCGGACGAGGCCTGGTGGCCGCCGACCTTCAGTCCGTCGGTGTTCTCGCGCAACTGGTTGGCGTTGTGGATGGTCCAGCTCGCCAGCCACAACACTTTCTTTTCGAGGTCGCGCAGGATGGAAAGATCGCCGCTCATGCCATCAGCTTAGCGCGCCCGAGCGCGGAATTGCAGCGGCTATTTCGGCGCGGCTGCCAGCACCGCTTTGCAGGCCGGCGGGTAGTCCTTGAGCATGAGGGGCTTCGGCGGCTTGGTCGACGGCTTCTTCGGTTCCAGCGCCTTGGTGAACCAGAATTTGAAGTCGGCGTCGGTGCAGCCTTCGGCGTCCGGCGGCGGCGACGCCATCCCTTTGCATTGCGTTTGGCCAGCGGGGCATTTGAGACGGACGTGGATGTGGTCGTGATGGCCGTACCAGGGACGGATCTTGCCCAGCCATCGACGGTCGCCGGTCGCGGTCTCGCACATCTTCTTTTTGATCGCGGCGTTGATCAGGATGCGGTCTACTTCCGGAAATTCGGTCGCCGCCTTCACGAAGGCCATGTGCTGAGGCGTGTATTCCTTCGGATTGATCTCTTTCCAGCTTTCGGCGACGAGATTATTTGCCGACGTCTCCTCGCGCTCTTGCGGAGTCAAGATGCGGTTCGGCATCGGCACGAACCAGATGTCCACGTCGAGACCGGTCTGATGGCTGGTGTGGCTCGACGGCGTCGGGCCGCCGCGCGGCTGACCGAGATCACCGACCAGAATTCCGGGCCAGCCGGTGACCTGCTTGGCGCGCGCCGAAAATTTCTTGATGTAGTTGACGAGGTCCGGATGGCCCCAATTGCGGTTGCGCGACAGGCGCATGTGCTGCCAGGTCGGCCCGGTGATCGGCAGTTCGACCGCGCCCTGGATGCAGCCGCGCGGGTAGTAGCCGATGACCTGCACCGGCCCCGCGGTTGGACGCTTCACCGCGCTGAACAATTCCTTTGCCGTCTTCAAGCCGAGCACGTCCTTGGCGGCGTCGATGGCGCGTTTGATCGGACCCTTCTTTTCCTCGGCCGGAGCCTCGGAAGCCGGCGCGGTCGGAGACTCGGTAGGGGCGGGCGGCTGGGCCGCGGGCTCTTCCTCCGCCGGCGGTTCGGGCAGCACGGTCGGCTGCTGCGGCGCAGCCGTCTGGGCGCGCGGCGTCGCGGGAGCGGCCAAAACCAGGGCAAGGCTGAGCAGAATCGCAATCCGGTGCATCGGTCCCGGTTTAGCGGCTGATATCCCTCAAGTCAGGTCAAATGGTCGGGCAAGCTTGAGACACCCGGCGGTGCGCGGATCACATTCCGGTCAGGGCCAAAAGTCGTTACCGATCAACGGCTTTTATGGTTAACAAAGACTTGCTCAAAGGCAGGTTTGCGGCCAAGCTCCAGTCAGGCTGAGGGCTTTTGTAATGCGTTGGCTGGGGATATGCGCAGCGATCACGCTGTCGCTTGCAGGCGTGGCGCGCGCCGAAATTCTCGTCACGGTCAGCAAGGCTGATCAGGAGCTTTCGGTCGCGATCAACGGCGTGCCGACTTACCGCTGGCAGGTTTCGACCGGCAAGCCCGGCCGCGAAACGCCCGTCGGCAGCTACAAGGCGATCCGCCTCGAGCGCGTCTATTACTCGCAGAAATTCGATTCCTCGCCGATGCCGAATTCCGTGTTCTTCCATGGCGGCTACGCGATCCATGGCACCAACGAAGCCGACAAGCTCGGCAAGCCGGTCTCGCATGGCTGTGTGCGCCTCTCGCGCGCCAATGCGGAGACGCTCATGCATCTCGTCAAGGCGCACGGCATGGCGGCGACGCGCATCGTGGTGAAGGACGGCGCGCTGGGCGGAGCGATGGCTGCGAGTGAGAAGCTGCCGGTCGTCAAAGTCGCCGACCGCGAGGTCCGCCCGCGCGATGACCGCGATCCGCCGCAGCGCGAATCGCGGACCGAGCCTCGTTACGACCCGCGACTGGCGCCATATTCCGAGCGGCGCGATCCGCGCGATGAAGCGCGTGGACCTTATTCGGCGCCCCGCGATCCGCGTGACGAGCCGCAAAATTTCAGCCGGCCCCGTCTCGATCCGCGTGACGAGCCGCGCGACCGCCTGCGTGAGCCGCCGCGCGACCGGAGAGATGCCATGCGCGCGCCCGAGCGCCGCCGCGACTATCGGGACGATCCGCGCGATCGCCGCCAAATCGATCGTCGTGCGGACCGTTATGATCCGCGTCTGGAGCGGCGCGCTCCGCTGCGCTACCGCGACGATCCGCGTGATGCGCGCCGGTTCTCGCCGGCGCCGCGCAACCGCGTCGAGTTGCTGCGCGAATATGAGCGGCTCGCTCGCCGCCAGAACGAGATCGAGCGCGAACTGATGCGCTCTCGCGACCGTGGCCTGCTGCGCGATCGTGAACCGCCGCGCGAGCGCTACCGCGAGCCGCCGCGCGACCGCTATTCGGGACCGCCGCCGCGCGAGCGCGACATGCGCAATCCCGATCCGCGCGACCGCCGCGATCTGCGGGAGCGGGACGAGCCGCCGGCGCGGGATCTCGAGCGTCGCCCGCCGCGCGAGCCCGCGCGTTATCGTGAGCGTTACTCCGACGCGCGCGGTTGATTCCCGGTTGGGACGTTCGCCTTAAGCGCCGCCATAAGTCTGACGCGCGGCGTCAGACGTCGACCTTCAGCGCCGCGATGAAGGCTTCCTGCGGGATGTCGACCTGGCCGTATTGGCGCATGCGCTTTTTGCCTTCCTTCTGCTTCTCCAGCAGTTTGCGCTTTCGGGTCGCGTCGCCGCCGTAGCATTTCGCGGTGACGTCCTTGCGGAAGGCGCGCACCGTTTCGCGGGCGATGACCTTGCCGCCGATCGCCGCCTGGATCGGCACCTGGAACATGTGCGGCGGAATGAGCTCTTTGAGCTTCTCGGCCATGGCGCGGCCGCGCGTTTCGGCGCGGGTGCGATGCACCAGCATGGCGAGCGCATCGACCGGATCGCCGTTGACCAGCATCTGCAGCTTCACAAGATCGGCGGGCTTGTAATCGGTGAGGTGGTAGTCGAATGAGGCATAGCCGCGCGAGACCGACTTGAGGCGGTCATAAAAATCGAACACCACCTCGTTCAGCGGCAGATCGTATTTGACCATGGCGCGGGCGCCGACATAGGTCAGCTCTTTCTGTGAGCCGCGGCGGTCCTGGCATAGCTTGAGCACGGCGCCGAGATATTCGTCGGGCGTGAGAATCGTCGCCTCGATCCACGGCTCCTGCATTTCCTCGATGTGGTTCGGGTCCGGCATGTCGACCGGATTATGAATCTCGTGGTCTTTGCCGTCGGTCGTCTTGATCTTGTAGATCACCGAGGGCGCGGTCGCGATCAGTTCGAGATTGAACTCGCGCGACAGCCGCTCCTGAATGATTTCGAGGTGGAGCAGCCCGAGGAAGCCGCAGCGGAAGCCGAAGCCGAGCGCGGCGCTGGTTTCCATCTCGAAGGTGAAGCTCGCATCGTTAAGACGCAGCTTGCCCATGGCGGCGCGCAGATCCTCGAAGTTGGCGGCGTCGACCGGAAACAGTCCGCAGAACACGACGGGAATCGCGGGACGGAAACCGGGCAAGGGCGCGTCGACCGGTTTCCTGTCGTCCGTGATCGTGTCGCCGACCCGGGTGTCGGCGACTTCCTTGATCGACGCGGTGAGCATGCCGATCTCGCCGGGGCCGAGCTCGTCGACCATCTGCAATTTCGGTGTGAATACGCCGGTGCGGTCGACGTCATAGGCGGCGTCGGTGCCCATCATGCGGATGCGCATGTCCTTCTTGAGCGTGCCGTCGACGATGCGCACCAAAACGACGACGCCGAGATAGACGTCGTACCAGCTGTCGACCAGCAAGGCTTTCAGCGGCGCGTTGCGGTCGCCCTTGGGCGGCGGCAGCCGCGTCACGATCGCTTCCAGCACGCCGTCGATGTTGAGCCCGGTCTTGGCTGAAATCTCGATGGCGTTCGAGGCGTCGAGGCCGATCACGTCCTCGATCTGCTGCTTGACCTTGGCGGGCTCGGCGGCGGGCAGGTCGATCTTGTTGAGAACCGGCACGATCTCGTGATTGTTGTCGATCGCTTGATAGACATTGGCGAGGGTCTGCGCTTCGACGCCTTGCGACGCGTCGACGACGAGCAGCGAGCCTTCGCAGGCGGCGAGCGAGCGGTTCACCTCGTAGGCAAAGTCGACGTGGCCCGGCGTGTCGATCAGGTTAAGCACGTAGTTCTTGCCGTCCTTCGCCTTGTAATTGAGACGGACGGTCTGCGCCTTGATCGTGATGCCGCGCTCGCGCTCGATATCCATCGAGTCGAGCACCTGGTCCTTCATCTCGCGCGCTTCGAGGCCGCCGGTCAGCTGGATCAGCCGGTCGGCGAGGGTCGATTTGCCGTGGTCGATGTGCGCGACGATGGAGAAGTTGCGGATATTGTCGATGGGCGCCGCCGTCATGCGCGCGAGATAACACCCGCTCGCCGATGCTTCAAGCGTGGTCCGTGTCGCAATTGGACCGATCCGGCGGGCTATGCGATAGAGGCGCCGCTGCAACCTGTGGGAACGAATGGCGATGTCGGCCGACAACCGGCTTGGCGGTGAAGCGCTCTCGCGCCTCGCCGTGATCATTCCCAACCTGACGCTGCGCTATTCGGGCGTGACGGCCACCAACCGCATGGTTGCGCCGCGCATCGCCACGCTCCTCGAAACGGCCTGGCTCGGCCGCGACTGCGCGGCGGGCGTGCGGCGCATCGGCTTAGGCGGACTGCTGCGATTGCGCTTCGTCGCGCCGTCCGCGCCCGTGGTCTGGCACGCACGACGCAATATCGAGATGGCCGTCGGCGTGGCGCTGCGCGCCTTTGGTTGGCCGCTCACGCTGCTTTTCACCTCGCTCGCGCAGCGCAACCACAAGCAATTCACCCGCTGGTTGATCGCGCGCATGGACGCGGTGATCGCCGGCAATGAGAAGTCCGCCTCGTATCTTGAGCCAGGCATCCGCGCACGCGCGAACGTGATCAATCACGGCATCGATACCGCGCGATTCCATCCGCCCGCCGATCGCGCGGCGGCCTGGCGCGAGGGCGGCCTGCCGGGACGCTACGGCATCGGCTGCTTTGGCCGCATCCGCGAGCAGAAGGGCACCGATCTTTTTGTCGAGGCGATGTGCCGGCTGCTGCCGCGCTATCCGGACTTCACGGCGGTCATCATCGGCGAAACGACCCCGTCGGAGCGCAGCTTCGGCGCGGCGCTCGAGGCGCGGGTCGCGCAAGCCAATCTTTCGGACCGCATTCGTTTCCTCGGCTTTCGCCCCGGCGAAGAAATTCCCGAATGGTACCGGCGCATGACAATCTACGCCTTCACGTCGCGCAACGAAGGCTTCGGCCTCACGCTCCTCGAAGCGATGGCGTCGGGCTGCGCGCTGGTTGCGGCGCGTGCCGGCGCCGCCGAGATCCTCATCCAGGATGGCGAGGACGGCGTCCTGGTTGACGCGGGCAATGCCGACGCGCTCGCTGCGGGGCTGGAGCCGCTGCTGCGCGATCCCGCGGCTGCGGCGGCGATGGGCGCGCGCGCGATCAAGCGCACGGCCGCCGAATTTACCATCGACGCCGAAGTGGCGAAGATCGCCGCGGTCTACCGGACGATGCGCGGTCAGTAGCGGTAGTGATCGGCCTTGAACGGCCCCTCGACCGGAACGTCGATATAGGCCGCCTGGTCGGAGCGCAGCTTGGTGAGCTTCACGCCGATCTTTTCCAGATGCAGCCGCGCGACCGCCTCATCGAGGCGCTTCGGCAAGGTGTAGACCTTCTTCTCGTAACTGCCCGAGTTGGCCCAGAGCTCGATCTGCGCGAGCACCTGGTTGGAGAACGAAGCCGACATCACGAAGCTCGGATGTCCCATCGCGTTGCCGAGGTTCACCAGCCGGCCTTCCGACAGAAGGATGATGCGGTGGCCATCGGGGAATTCGATCTCGTCGACCTGCGGCTTGATGTTGGTCCACTTCATGTTCTTGAGACCGGCGATCTGAATCTCGTTGTCGAAGTGGCCGATATTGCAGACGATCGCGCGGTCCTTCATAGCCCGCATATGGTCGATAGTGATGACGTCCTTGTTGCCGGTCGCGGTTACGAAGATGTCGGCGCGCTTGGCGGCATCTTCCATGGTGGTGACCTCGTAGCCTTCCATCGCCGCCTGCAAGGCGCAGATCGGGTCGATCTCCGACACCATGACGCGGCAGCCGGCCTGGCGCAGCGAAGCCGCAGAGCCTTTGCCGACGTCGCCGAAGCCGGCGACCATCGCGACCTTGCCGGCCATCATGACGTCGGTGCCGCGGCGGATACCGTCGACGAGCGACTCGCGGCAGCCATAGAGGTTGTCAAATTTCGATTTGGTGACGCTGTCGTTGACGTTGATGGCGGGGAACAGCAGCTTGCCTTCCTTCGCCATGATGTACAGCCGGTGCACGCCGGTGGTGGTTTCTTCCGAAACGCCCTTGATCGACTTGGCGATCTCGTTGAACCAGCCTTTCGGCTTTTCCTTCAGCATGCGCTTGATCAGCGCGAAGAGGATCTGCTCTTCCTCGGATGACGCCTTTTCGAGGAAGGAATGTTCGCCGTTTTCGGCGCGGACACCGAAGTGCACGAACAAGGTTGCATCACCGCCGTCGTCGAGGATCATGTTCGGCACGCCGCCGCCGTGCCAGTCGAACAGCTTGGCGGTGTAGTCCCAATATTCGGTCAGCGTCTCGCCTTTGATGGCGAAGACGGGCGTGCCACCCGCGGCAATGGCCGCGGCGGCGTGGTCTTGCGTCGAATAGATGTTGCAGGACACCCACCGCACGTCGGCGCCGAGATGCTTGAGGGTCTCGATCAGCACCGCGGTCTGGATCGTCATGTGCAGCGAGCCGGCGATGCGCGCGCCCTTGAGCGGCTGCTGCTTGGCGTATTCGTCGCGGATCGCCATTAAGCCCGGCATCTCGGTTTCGGCGATCGAGATTTCCTTGCGGCCGAATTCGGCGAGGCCGATATCCTTCACAATGTAGTCGGTCGCGGGCATTTTTTTCGCGGCAGCAGCCATGACAAATCCTGTTTCGCGCGTGACAAAAAGCGGTGGTGGAATGGACCGCCTATAGCAAGGCGCGCCGACGGCCACAATCGCCATATAAAGATATCTTTATGAAGCTAGGGGCGCGTTCAGCAGCCGGCCGGTGGGATGAAACGGTAGAGATAGGTCTGCTCGCTGCCGTCCCACGACCGCCGGAACGGCAAGGTCAGGGAGCGCACCGGCGTCGCCGGCGGCAAGGTCGCGAACAATCCCGAGGAGCCGGAGCCAGGATCGGCGACCAGGATCGCACCCTCGCGGGCGAGGACGTCGCGCTTGAACCATTGCGCGTAGGAAAAATCCCCCGGCGAGAGACCCGTAACGTTGGCCCGGAAATAGGGTGCGATCGCATGCGCGCTGAGTTGCTGACCGATCACATACGCAGGTCCGCAGGAATAGCTGCGCCGCCACTCGGCCTCCAAAAAGTGGGCCGCCACATTGGCCGGTTCGCGCAGTCTGTTGGGCGGCCCGGCGAAGCCCCAGGCGATCGTGCCCACGACGGCCAAGCCGCCGATCATGAGCGCGCGGCGGGCGAGCCGGCCATTCGCGGCGGCCTCGATGCGCACGACGGATGCCGCGGCCAGCAACAGGAGCGGGAAGACCGGCGCGCCGTAGCGGTAGCGGTAGATAAATCCGAACCCGATGAGCACCGCCAATACTGTGACCAGCAGCGCCGTCGTGAGAACGATGAGGCTCGCTGCGCCCTGCGCCGGGCGCTGCACAGTGATGTGGCGGCGCGACACAAATGTGAGCAGGAAGGGCGCGCCGTAAAGCGCGGTCACGAGAAGCTCGGCGAATGTCGTCAGGCGGCCGCCCAAGCTGCGCGCAAACGCGAAGCGTTCGGCGCCATAGGCCAGAACGTCCGGCGCCGCCTGCATCGCGACGGCGTGGGGCAGAACGAAGAGCACGGCCAGCGCCGCCGACACATAGAGTTTTGGCCTGAGGAATAACGGGCGGTAACTCGGCGTCAGCAGCAGCGCCAAGCCGAGCGCGCCGGCAAACAATAAGAGAAAGTATTTTGCCAGCATCGACAGCGCCGCGAAGAGCGCGACTGCCAGCCAATCGCTCCAACGGTCATCGCGCGCGGCGCGCAGCAAATGGTAGAGCAGGCCGAGCCAGAGCGGCGCCTGGATCTGATCGGCGTTCAGCCCGGATTCGAAAATGAACCAGAAATAGAAGCTAAGAACATAGGCGACGGCGAGTGGCACGGTCGTCTTGAGCGCGAGAAACTCGCGCCCGATCCGGCACAGATAAAATAGCGCCAGGAGGTTGAACCCTTGCGCGAGGACGAAATAGAGCCACGCATCGCGCGCGCCGGTGAGCGCGACGGTCCCGGCGAGCCAGGATTGCAGCGGCGGCAGCTTCCAGGTGTGCAGCGGAAAGTGCAGGCCCCAGTTGATGTGCTCGCGAAGATCCTGGCTCGGAGTTGGCCAGAACAGCGCCGACATGATCGCAGGATAGAGCGCGGCGCCGACGATCAGGATGATCAGTGCTCGCGCCACGACGTGATTATGGCCCGCGCGCGGCTTCCATACCTTGGAGAAAAAGCCGCGGACGCCCGTCATCTGCTGTCAGTCTTCCTCGCCGAAACCATCCTCCACCAAACGGCAGAGCGCTTCCAGCGCTTCGGCGCTTTCATTGCCGGTGGTCGCGATCTTGATCTTGGTCCCCGGCGCAGCGGCGAGCATCATCAAGCCCATGATCGACGTGCCGCCGACCGTTTCGGTCCCGCGCGTTACGGTGATGACCGCATCGAAGTGTTCCGCGACCTGGACGAATTTCGCCGAGGCGCGCGCGTGCAGGCCCTTCTTGTTGACGATCTCTACTTCCCTGACGAGGGTCGCGTCCGGCCGTCCGCTGCCTTCAGCGGTGTCGGTCATTTCCCGGTAAGGACGCGGCTCGCGATGGTGCAGTATTTGCGGCCGGCTTCTTGCGCGGCGGCGACTGCCTCTGCGAGCGGGCAGGTTTCCCGCACCTTTGCGAGCTTGATCAGCATCGGCAGGTTGATGCCGGCGAGGACTTCGACTTTCGGCTGGCTCATCACCGAAATGGCGAGATTGGAGGGCGTGCCACCGAACATATCGGTGAGAATGGCGACGCCCTGGCCGCTATCGACGCGCTTAACCGCTTCAAGGATGTGCTTGCGGCACTGGTCGACGTCGTCGTCCGGGCCGATCGTGACGGCCTCGATTTGACGCTGCGGGCCCACGACATGCTCCAGCGCGGAGCGGAATTCAGTCGCCAATTTACCGTGGGTGACGAGAACAAGGCCGATCATCACAAACTCCTCGCGGGGCTTGCGCCGCGCGAAAGGCCGCAGATCTTGGCGCCCGATACTTCGGGCACAAGACGGCTCCGCCTTATATAAGGTCTGTGTTGCACTGCAATAAGAGGGCGAGACGCTCGGTTCGGCCTGTCCGCTCATGGCCGGCACGCTAGGCCGGATATGGTTACTTTTCCGCCAACTGAGCGGGCGGAGCGGGGTAGCGCAGGTCCTTAGCCCGGTCAAATGCGGTCAAATGCCGCTCGTCCGTAAGGCCGCCAATAGGAACGCCAGCGGATCCGAATGGCGCGGGATGGTGAGCTGGGGCAGGGAAATGCCCTCCAGTGTCACCGGGCCGGCCTCTGGCATGCGCTCACCTTTTCCCCCCACCTCCACGACCAGTCCGACCGCTGCGACCGGTTCATAGGGCAGGCGGCGAATTCCCAGCCCGCGGACTTCGAGGAGCCCCGCGAGGTTTGGCGGCGGCCGCACCAGCAACAAAGTCTGATGCGCTTCGAGCATGGCGCGATCGTCGGCGACGAGGCGCGCGAAAGGCAGAGCCCCGGTTTCGGCCGCGAGAATCAGATCAAAAGCGAGGCGCGATTTGCCGGCGCCGGATGGCCCACGGATCAGGACCGCCTTGGCGCCGACCAGCACGGCGGAAGCATGGACCGTCGCCTTGCCCGCCATCACATCGCCGGCAGACGCACGATGAAGCGCGCGCCGAGAATGCGCGGCTCGGTTCCGGTCACAGCCGTGCGGTTCTCTGCCCAGATGCGCCCGCCATGCGCCTCGACGATCTGCTTCGAGATCGACAGGCCGAGCCCGGAATTCTGACCGAAGCCCTGGTGCGGGCGGTCGGTGTAGAAGCGCTCGAAGATCTTGTCGAAGGCGTCGGAGGGAATTCCGGGGCCGTCATCGTCGACGACGATCTCGACTTCGTCGCGCAAGCGCCGGCAGGTGACGCGCACCGCGCCGCCCGGCGGCGAGAACGAACGCGCATTGTCGATCAGATTGCTGACGACTTGGCCCAGTCGCAAATCGTGACCCGGGACGCGGAAAGCGGCGGGCGCGCCACCTTCGAAGGCCAAAGTCACGGTGACGTCACCGGCGCGCGTTTCGTTGCCGGCCGCGACCAAAGCTTCGAGCATCTTCGGCAGATCGACCGGCGCCGTCTCATTGCGCTGCAATTCGGCGTCGAGCCGGCTCGCATCGGAAATATCGGAGATCAAACGGTCGAGCCGCTGCACGTCGTGATTGATGACGGCGAGCAGCCGCTGGCGGCTTTCGTCGGATTTGACGCGCGGCAATGTTTCCACCGCCGACCGCAGCGAAGTGAGCGGGTTTTTGAGCTCATGGGCGACGTCCGCGGCGAAGCTCTCGATCGCCTCGATCCGCAGATAAAGCGCATTGGTCATGTCGCGCAGCGCGCCGGACAGGTGGCCGATTTCGTCACGGCGCCGCGTGAAATCGGGAATTTCCACGCGCGAACGAATGCGCCGGCGCACGCGTTCGGCGCCATCGGCGAGCCGGCGCACCGGCCCGGCGATCGTGCCCGCCATCAGGATCGAAAGCACCAGCATCACGCCGCCGGCAACCGCGAACACCTTGACGATGCCGAGGCGCTCGGCCTCCACCATGTCGTCAATATCGGCGCCTTGCGTCGACAGCATCAGCGCGCCGCGAACGGCGCGGAAGCGCTGCACCGGCACGGCGACCGAAACGATGACCTCGCCACGCTCGTTGATGCGCACCTTGGATGCATCCCGGCCGTGCAGGGCCTCGCCCACTTCCTCATAGCCACGGCCGTTTTCGGGCCCCAGTTCGCGATAGGCCGGGAGATCGCCGCGGCTGAACCAGCGGCGCACGCCGATATAGATGCGTTCGGCGAGTCCGGGCGGGGTCGCATTGGGCGGCGACAGGTCGAAGCGCAGGATGTCGCCGCGGCCATAGAGGTTTCGGCTGTCGATCAGCAGCACGCCGGTGCTGTCATAGATCCGCGCGCGTGTCTTGGTCGGAGAAATCAGGCGGCGCAGGACGGGTGCTACACGCTCCGGATTGATGGGGAATTCGAAGCCGAGCGCATCGTCTGACGGGCCGTAGCTTTCCCCGGTCTGCAACTCGAGCAATCGCTCGGGGTCGATGGTGATCGTATCGGTTTCGACGGTGGCGGACGCGGCGATTGCGCCGGCGATGATCTCGCCCTGGACGAGAAGGCTCTGCACCCGCGCCTCGATCAGGCCGGCGCGGAACTGCGACAGATAGAGAACCCCGGACAATAGCACGATCAGGCCGGCGAGATTGAGGAAGACGATGCGGCGAGTGAGCGACGAGAAGCCGAGACGCGCGAGCAGGTGTGGCGCTCCGGAAAGGGCACGGCGCGTCATGCTGGGCTTCGGGGCGGGCGCGCCTTGGCTTTCAGCCCCGGCGGCCTTCGCTTCGAGTTCCGCCGTTCGGTCGAGCACGATAATTCAAGCCCGGTTTAGCCGCCCCCGATCCTCGCAAGCATTCTAGCGCATCGCGGGGACTACGTCAGTCACGCAAGAACCGCGCAAAACGGCGCTTCAGGCTTCCTTGAAGCGATAACCGACGCCGTACAATGTTTCGATCATCTCGAAATCGTCGTCGACGGATTTGAATTTCTTGCGCAGCCGCTTGATGTGGCTGTCGATGGTGCGGTCATCGACGTAGACCTGATCTTCGTAAGCCGCGTCCATCAGCGCGTTGCGGCTTTTGACGACGCCGGGGCGCGTGGCGAGCGCCTGAAGGATCAAAAATTCGGTCACGGTGAGCGTCACCGGCTCGTTTTTCCAGGTGCAGGTGTGCCGCTCCGGATCCATGCGCAACTGACCGCGTTCGAGCGCGCGCGCATCGATCTCCTTCGGCGTCGCGGCAGCATCTTTCGGCGACACGCGGCGCAGCACCGCCTTAACGCGTTCAACCAGAAGCCGCTGCGAAAACGGTTTGCGGATGAAATCGTCGGCGCCCATTTTGAGGCCGAACAGCTCGTCGATTTCCTCATCCTTGGAGGTGAGGAAGATCACCGGGATGTCGGTCTTCTGGCGCAGCCGGCGCAGCGTCTCCATGCCGTCCATGCGCGGCATCTTGATATCGAGGATCGCGAGATCGGGCGGCTGCGTCTTGAAGCCGTCGAGCGCCGAGGCGCCATCGGTGTAGGTGTTGATGCGATAGCCTTCAGCTTCCAACGCCAAGGAAACGGACGTCAGAATATTGCGGTCGTCGTCGACGAGAGCGATGGTTGGCATCGAGCCCCTCAATATCGATCGGTTATCCCGCTTGCCTTGAAGCGCGCAAACGGGGGCCGAAATGTGGCCCCAGGGAGACAACTATGCGATTCTGCTTTGATTTCAACCCCGGACGGGCGTCAATCGTTCCTGAACGCGGCAATCGTTAACGCGAGACGATGCATGAAGGCCGATAACGCATTTGAGCCAGCGGCGGCGGCTAAAAAGCTGCTGCGTGAAGCGCGCTCGGGCGCGCTCGCGACGTTGCTGTCGGCGAGCGGCGATCCGTACTGTTCGCTGGTGAACGTCGCAACCGATGCTGCCGGTGCGCCGCTCCTTCTTCTTTCGACGCTCGCGGTCCATACCAAAAACCTTCTCGCCGACGCCCGCGCGTCGTTGATGCTCGACGAACGCAAAGCAGGCGATCCGCTCG